>CAZWGR010000014.1:0-10048 GCA_964633555.1 uncultured Candidatus Saccharibacteria bacterium
TTGTTGTTGACTGAAAAATAATTGCAAAAGAAAACCGCGCGTGGCGCGGTTTTTTGTTTTGACCTGTTTTTTGCTGGACGCTAGTCAACACTCCAACTCTCGCCGGTGTCCGTGTCGATGAGTACCATTTTGCAGTGTGGTGGCTGATATGATGGCAAGCTCTTGTTCGGTTCTTTCCCGAGTAAGCCCAACACAAGGTTGGGGACTTTTTCAACATGGAGCATGTGTGTCACCACCCAAACAAAAGTAAAACCCTCGAGACTTGAGCGCAAGCGAATGGACCTTGCCGCGGCAACATACGCCGGAGAGTCTTCATCTCCCAACACTGCCAACTCTTCCTTTTGAAAGGATTGTAGCCCCTTCAGCATAAGCCTCACGCGAACTTCGTGAGCAGTTGCCTTGGCCCGACCACGATCACTTGTCAAAAAGAGGACGTTCGTTAGATCGATCTTGTATCTTTCCGCCACCTGCGGAAATTTATTACAAAGTTCTTCGACCTGCATTAAGCCCTCCTGACTAAGCACATTATCAAAGTGATGTGCATGACGCATTATGAGTATCTTCATATTCCATTCAAAGAATATAGCAGTACCAGGTTAAATGCAATGGTTATATCAATAAATAAAATTCTCGGAAAAAAAAGAAAGCCTCCTTTGGATTTTAGTCCATTGGAGGCTTAGTTGCTGCGCACGAGCATTCAGCTTCGTGCACGAGATAGTCGACTTTCGCTGACTACAGCACCTGCGTAGCCCCTTGCGGTCGACCGTATGATAAGTACTGTGGTGAGTACTCCAGCGCAGAGCGCGACAATAACAAGCAGGAATACGAAGAGTATTGCCTTGCTCTTCTTGTCGTCGCTGTCGCCACCATCAAAGACATCGCCGAGATGCCTGAAGACGCCTGGTAGCGTATTTGCAGCTTGGTAGACATTATGCGCCTGTGCATACGTGTTCCAACCTGCAGTTGCAACACTTGCAAAGTCGCGCCTACGCCATGCGGTTGTTACCGAATCAATCCAAATACCTAGGCCGGAGCCTATGATCGGAATGATAATGATAACGTAACCGATCTCGAGGGCAGTCTGAGCGTACTGAGGTTCAAGATAACCCGTAGCTTGTGCAATCAGTGCAAGCGCTATGAGGTAGCACCACGTAAACCCACAGGCAGACATGATGGCGGCACACCACACAACGAAGCGTGGCCACCCGCCGGTCACCTTGCTGTCTACCCATGACCGTCCAACAGAGTAGGCGTTGAACCAGCTGATGCCAAAGTTAAGCGCCAGCAAACCAATAACGAGAAGCATTTGCATAGAATCCTTAAGGAACATTGTGTGTCTAAGCACTGTACCTAAACTTGTTTAACAATAAAACAATATTGATACATTGTCAATTTAAGCGGAGATGTGCTTATACGCATGCGCACGTAAAAACCGCCCTTGGGGCGGTTTTTTGTTTGGTGCGCAGGGAGGGATTTGAACCCCCGTAGCCCGAAGGCGACAGATTTACAGTCTGTTGTAATTGACCACTCTACCACCTGCGCATTAAAATAACGGTCAAATTATAGCACATATTTATAAAGAAAAAAGCCCTTGCTGGGCTCAGGCTCTTTTCTTTCTTCTACTAATATAAAGTCGTAAACAATTACGCAACTAATTCTTTAACACCGCGGCGAACCTTCTTAACGTCAAAAGTAAATGCTTCACCTTTAATTCCAACAACTATAGTTCCACCCTTTGTAATACCTCGAGAAATCATGAGGTTTGCTACTTGAGTCAAAATCTTATTCTGAATAAGGCGTCGTAGTGGGCGTGCCCCGTACTGTGGGTTATAGCCTTCGCGAGCTAAGTATTCGTACACTTCTTGAGATATTTCGAGGTAAATATCTTTTGTGGCCAAACGATCAACAACTTCTTTAACTTGAATCTTAACAATATTCTGAATTGATTCTTTGCTCAATATATCAAAGAGTATAATGTCATCAATTCGATTAAGGAATTCTGGTCTAAAGTAATCCTTAAGACTACCCATTACTTTATCCTTAACATCACCGTAACTTGCGCGATCACGCTCGCCACTTGCTGTTTGCGCCACAGAAGCAGAACCTGAAAATCCAATCTTTTCCATTTTCTCAATATACTGAGCTCCAATGTTTGAAGTCATAATGATAACAGTGTTCTTAAAGTTCACTGTTCTTCCCTTTGCATCGGTAAGGCGACCATTATCAAGAACCTGAAGAAGCATGTTAAATACTTCTGGGTGAGCCTTTTCAATTTCATCAAAAAGAATTACAGAATATGGTCGATGACGAACTTTTTCAGTTAAGCCACCACCTTCATCATAGCCAACATAGCCTGGAGGAGCACCGATGAGCTTTGCAACTGAATGCTTTTCCATAAACTCACTCATATCGACACGAATCAAAGCCTTATCATCATTGAAGAGGAATTCAGCCAAAGCTTTTGTAAGTTCTGTTTTACCCACACCTGTTGGTCCAAGGAAAATGAAAGAACCGATTGGCCGATTAGGGTCAGCAATTCCTGCTCGTGAGCGCTTAATGGTGTCAGAAATCTTTTGCACAGCTTCATCTTGGCCGACGATTCGCTTTCTAAGCTCTTCTTCCATGCGTGATAGCTTATGAGCTTCGGCTTCGAGCATGCGTGATACAGGAATACCTGTCCAACGAGAAACAACATCAGCAATATCTTCGGCAGTGATTTCTTCTTTAAGAATTCTGCGTGATGATTGTAGCTTTTTGAGGCGCTTACTCTTTATATCTAAATCTCGCTCAAGTGCTGGAATCTTTCCATAGCGAATTTCGGCTGCGCGAGCTAAATCTGCACGAGCTTCGGCAGACTCTGCATCAAGACGCAATTGCTCAAGATCTTTTTTAATACGCTTGATTTCGGTAAGGGTATCCTTTTCGTTTTTCCACTTAAGCTCAAGTTCTGATGTGCCTTCTTTAAGGTCGGCAATATCGGTCTCGATCTTTTCAGTGCGAGCTTTTGATTCTTTTGAAGTCTCCTTTTTAAGAGCTTCGCGTTCAATTTCAAGGCGCATAATTTTGCGTCGAGTTTCTTCGAGCTCTGGAGGCATATTCTCGAGAGAAATCTTAAGAGCAGAAGCAGCTTCGTCAATAAGGTCAACAGTTTTATCAGGCAAAAAACGATCTGCAATATAGCGTGTTGAAAGTTCTACTGCTGCAACAAGAGCATCATCAGTAATGCGCACACCGTGGTAGAGCTCATACTTTTCTTTAAGGCCACGAAGAATAGAAATTGCATCTTCTTCGGAAGGCTCATTAATGTATACCGGCTGGAAGCGGCGTGTAAGAGCGGGATCTTTTTCAATATGCTTTTGATACTCACGAAGTGTTGTTGCACCAATTGCACGAAGTTCGCCTCGAGCAAGGGCTGGCTTAAGCATATTCGAAGCATCCATTGATCCTTCAGAAGCACCTGCTCCTACGATAGTATGAATTTCATCAATAAAGAGAATTACTTTGCCTTCAGCTCGTTCAATTTCTTTAAGAATATTCTTGAGTCGTTCTTCGAATTCTCCACGGTATTTTGTACCAGCTACTAATGCTCCAAGATCAAGAGAAACAAGCTCTTTATCTTTAAGAGATTCTGGAACATCGCCCGCTGCCATACGCAAAGCCAAACCTTCGGCAACTGCAGTTTTACCCACACCAGCCTCGCCAATGAGGATTGGATTATTCTTTGTGCGGCGTGACAATATTTGAATTACACGCAAAATCTCTGTATCGCGACCGATAACAGGATCGAGTTTATTTTCCTTAGCTAAACGAGTAAGGCTGCGCGTATATTTTGCCAATGTGCGCATACTCTTATCGTTTTTTGCATTTGAAGAGTTCTGCACGCGGAGTTCTTCAATAACACGAATAACTGCCGCTCGCTGAATTTTAAACTTAGATAAAATATCTTTTGCTTGGCCAGCAATATCGAGAATAGAAACAAAAAGGTGTTCAGTCGAAATAAAGTTATCGCCCATACCCTGCGCTACCTTTGAAGCATTCTCAAGAATCTGAGCCAAATCAGGAGTTAAGTAAATCTGATATGACGGAGAAAGCACTGTAGCGTTTTCAGGCGATTCAATACTATCAACGACATGATCAGTAAATGAAACTGTATCAATTTCAAGCTTATCAAGAATAGAAACCACCATACTTTCTTCCTGCACAACAAGAGCACACAAAAGATGCACGGGATTAACATGATTTTGTCCGCGCTCTATTGCTAATTCATGAGCTTTTCTAATTGCTTCTTTAGCTTTGGTTGTAAAATCTTTGAATGGGGGCATATCGTGGAAAAACTATACCAATAAATTAGGGTCGGGTCAAACAGCACTTTTTACTTTTTCACTGTCCTATTTAACTATCCTATTTGAGAAGAGCTCGAGAATTTTTAAGTGTTGTCACTGAAACGAAAGGAAAATCTGGTCGCGCTGTTGCTGTGTCTACAAGATACATTCCTGATATTTTTCCTTGCAAATTAACTGAGAAAGATCCTGGAACAAATTGCATTGTTTGTGAAAAACTCATACCATCTGGCGTTGTTGCTGTTGAAGCAAGCTGGCCATCAACAAGTGTTTGGGCAACCTTTACTACTTCTCTACCATTATATACAAGGTTTGTTTGCCCTACTTTAACTTGATCATTTTCTGCAATTTCAAGAGGATTCAACTTTATCGCGGGCGGAACTGGGCCGAACTTTAAGAAAGCAACTGCACTATTCTTGGGAATTGTAATTTCTGTTACAGGAATTACTTCGGTGTGACCGTACAATGTTACTGTATATTTACTACTTTCATTAATTACACCAGCATCAGTCATGAGAACACTACCGTCACCAATAACTGCGCCAATTGCCACAAACGAAGCTGGTGAGTTTCTTTGTACTAATTTTACTGTTCCTACTGAATTAATAGTCTTTTCTGTTGCTTGGGCAATAACATCTTCTGCAGGAACAATAACAGTTTTAACAGTCTGTACTGCTGCGGCTTGCTGCTGAGCAGGTTCTGGTGTTACAACCTTTTCAATTGTGCGTTCAACAACTCTGTTAATTGTTTGAACCACATTACCCTGCGGCGTTGTATCAACAAGCGAAACCACAACAATACCCGTTGCAATAGATGTTACAAAACTTGTGAGTATCGTAACCAGAACAATTTGTTGTTTGGTGAGATCTTCCATACCTGTATAGTACACTCTTTTACTTATAAATCAAAATTTTTTACAATTCTTTCTAATTCAGCAATCATTCTCTGTATATCCCCCTTTGTTGTATATCTTCCCCAAGAAAAACGTAGAGCGTGGCGGCCTTTAAAACCAAGGTTTGCAAGAACGTATGATTCATCTTCATCGCGCAAACAAGCACTTTTAGTTGAAATTGCACAATGTGCGGCATCGAGTCTTAGAACGAGCATTTCTGCATCTACTCCTTCGGGCACGAGTAAGCTTGATACATGTGGACTACGGCGGATATCTGCCCCAACGATCTTAAACTTTGCACTTAGAATCTTTGATTTTTCTATTTTGCTTTCAAAATAACTTTGGAGTTTTGTGATACGAGCAGTTTCATACGCACGAATTGTATTTATTCGCTCAAGTACAGTTACAGCTCCATGAATTCCAAAAAGGTTTTCTGTTCCACTGCGGCGACCATTTTCTTGACCTCCTCCATATATTACCGGAGCAAGCTCGGCGCCACGGTGAGCAAAAAGTATTCCGACTCCGCGAGGGCCGTACATTTTATGGCTGTCGAGCACCAAAAAATCCACGCCAAGCTTTTCTAAAGAAATTTGTTCGTGCACTACAGCTTGGCAAGCATCTGTATGAATTCGGCAGCGCAAAGCTGTTGCTTTGTCGCCGGCGCTCGCACCATTCTCAGTATTATAGTGTCGTACCTTTTTAACAATGTCTTCAATAGGCAAACGAATACCTACTTCATTATTAACCATCATGCATGAAACAAGTACTGTATTTTTATGGCCCTTAAGAGCCTTATCAAATGCCTCAAAATCAAATTTACCCTGCTCAACACCAATATGCGTAATTGCTACCCCTCGCTTTTCAAGCTCTTCAACGCAAGCAAGTACTGATTGATGTTCGATTGATGAAACGATGACATGCATATCAGCATATTTCACACCTTCACGAACCAAAGCTTCAATGTGGCCCATAATTGCCAAATTATTTGCTTCGGTTCCTGAGCCAGTAAAAATAATTTCATCAGCATGAGCGCGCAAAGCCTGAGCACACGCAGTACGCAACTTTGCTAAAGCTGATCGAGCACGCACACCTTGTGTATGTAAAGAACCAGGATTCGCCCAAATATTCCTTAGACCATAACCACTAATGAGTGCGCGTATCGAGCTATTCCTTGGATCAACTGGAGTAAGAGCGGCATAATCAGCATAACCACGAATATATGAGCCGTACCAAAAATTACGCACGAGAGTACGGCAAATGGTTTCAGAGCAAGCAATATAGGTAGCGCTCAAATGACTCGCAATTTTCATATCTATACTCTACACGGTAACCTTGCTCTATGCAATTGTGTATGGTCTATTCTTAAGTGTATAAAGTCACTCATAAAAGTTTGGTATACTCTTACCATGTCACTCGAAAATATTCTCATTATTTCTCTCATTGTTCTTGTCATTATTCTTGCTGGCCTTATTATTCGACTCGAATATAAGCTCAAGAAATTTTTACGCTCGACTGGTGCCGACAATATTGAAGGTGCACTTGGAGCAATTGATACCGATGTAATTGATCTTAAAAAGTTTCGTAATGAGCTTGAAAACTATTTGCAAACAGTTGAGGATCGCCTTAAACGCAGCACACAAGGAATTCACACAGTTCGATTTAACCCTTTTAAAGGAACAGGCTCGGGTGGCAATCAAAGTTTTGCTACAGCACTTTTAAATGAGCATGGCGATGGCGTTATTATTTCAAGTCTCTATTCTCGTGACCATGTGAGTGTCTATTCAAAGCCAATTACAAAATACGACTCAGAATTTGAACTTGCCACAGAAGAAAAACTAGCCCTCAGTGAAGCCCGCAAAAAGCTTAACTAGCTTTACCAAATGCACATTTTGTTATATGATGTAGTGCATGTCTCCCCGCACTCACAATATAGAGCCTGTAACACAGGGTAGTACTTCTCGACCCCCTGTTGTTGTTATCATGGGCCATATTGACCATGGTAAATCTACCCTTCTCGACTATATTCGAAAATCAAACATTGTAGCCCATGAAGCCGGCGGTATTACACAGCACCTTGGAGCATACGAAGTTGAACATACTTCAAGCGAAGGTAAAAAAGGAACTGTAACCTTTTTGGACACTCCAGGCCATGCAGCATTTTCAGGAATTCGTTCTCGTGGAGCAAAAGTTGCTGATATTGCTATCCTCGTTGTTTCTGCCGAAGACGGCGTAAAGCCACAAACTCTTGAAGCTCTTAACTGTATTAAAAAAGAGCAACTCCCTTTTATCGTGGCTATTAATAAAATTGATAAACCAGGAGCAGATCCAGAGCGAACAAAGCTTACCCTTGCCGAGGCCGAGGTTTACGTTGAAGGCTACGGTGGCGATACTCCCGTAGTTAATATTTCAGCCCTTAAAGGAACAGGTATTCCTGACCTTCTTGATATGATCATGCTCGTTGCCGAGCTTGAAGACCTTACTGCAGACCTCTCTGTTCCAGCACAAGGAGTAGTTATTGAAGCAAATCTTGATACAAAGAAAGGTATATCAGCAACGGTTATCGTAACCAATGGAACAATAACATCGGGCGATTTCATTGTTGCAGAAAACGCTTTTGCCCCAATTCGAATTATGGAAAACTATCAAGGAAAGCTCATTAAGAGTGCTATTCCTTCAAGTCCCGTTAAAATTATTGGTTGGAATGCAATTCCTCGCGTAGGTTCAACAATTAGTATTGTTGCCACAAAGAAAGAAGCCGAAGCCGAAGTGCTCAAAAACATCAACCTCGAGAAAGAGCTTAAGCTTAATACCAAAGAAGCAATGCCCGTTGAAGAAGGTATTGTATACATTCCCCTCATTATTAAAGCCGATGTAACTGGTAGTATTGAAGGAATTCACCATGAGCTTAAGAAAATTGCTCACCCTAAGGTAAAGATTCATGTTATTAGCGAAGGCATTGGCGATGTTACCGAAGCCGATGTTAAAGCAGCAATGCCAAGTCCTGACACTATTATTGTTGCCTTTAATACTAAGGTTGATACAAAAGCCCGCGCAGTTATTGAGCGAACACCGGTTACAATTTCTACCTATACTATTATTTATGAACTTATTGATTACCTCAAAGGAATTGTAACTTCAAAGATTCCTAAGGAATTTATTGAGGAAATCACCGGCAAAGGAAAGATCCTTGCCCTTTTCGGAAGCCAAAAAGATCGTCGTATCATTGGTCTTAAAGTATCTGAAGGCACACTACGCACCGGAAACGAAGTTCGTATTATGCGCCGAGATGTTCAGGTAGCAATGGGAAAAATCCGCGAAATTCAAGTACAAAAAGTAAAAGGTAACGAAGTACGCGAAGGCTTTGAATGCGGAATGATGATTGAATGTTCTATCGAACTCGCCGTTGGTGATAAAATAGAGGCATTCCACACCGTAGAAAAACCTGCAGAAAAATCATTTTAATTAAAATATATGGGAGGATTCATTACAGAAAAAACTTCAAGTCAAAAAGATGGTCGAATGACCGACATTATTAAAGGCCTTACCGCCGAATTTGTTGAGCGCGAATCTAATCGTACATCGCTCATTACCGTAACTCGCGTTGAGCTTATTGATCGTGGCCGCGAAGCTCGAATCTTTGTTACCGTTCTACCTGATGCAATGGCCGAATCTGCTCTTGAATTCCTTAAGCGTATGCGCAGTGATTTGCGCAGCTATGTTACTGAAAAGTCTCGGCTCTTTAGAATTCCTCGTTTTGATTTTATGCTCGATGTTGGCGAAAAGAATCGCCAGCGCATTGAAGAAATTTCTTCTACTCCCGAAGTACAGTCAGACGTTAAATAATGAATATCGTGCGTTTTTGTGCTATTGTAATATTGCACAGTTGGCGTAGTGGCGAAGTTGGTCAACGCGGCAGTCTGCAAAACTGCTATGCGCCGGTTCGATCCCGGCCTACGCCTCATGAAAAAATCATACGGAACAATGCTCGGTGTAGCAGCTCTTTTAGGAGCTTTTGTTATAGCATCTTTCTTTATTCCTATTGATACAGCTCAAGAATATGTAGCCAAGGCCGGCATTTGGGCTCCAGTTGTTCTTATCTTACTTAAAGCAACAACCATAGTTGCTGCTCCAGTTTCAGGCTCACCCCTTTACCCTGTTGCAGGTTTACTCTTTGGCCCTTGGTTTGGAATGCTCTATATAGTACTCGGTGACTTATTGGGTTCAGTAATAAGCTTTTATATTTCTCGAATCTATGGTCGCCGCATTGTTAACGCATTACTTGATGCAAAGAGCGAGCAGTACGTGGATGCTGTCTTAACCTATATGGAAGACATGCGCGGCTTTATCATAGCCCGCATCGTTTTTGCCCCACTACCAGAAGTCGTATCGTATGCAGCCGGCTTAACTAAAATTAAATTCTCTCGCTTTGTGTGGATTCACAATGCAATTGGTTTAATTCCCACAGTTATACTCGTAGGGTTCGGCGCTACTGTAGACATCATTAAAAATCCAATTGTCTTAAGCGCGGTAGTTGTCGGTGGTACTATTGTAGCGTTAGTAGCAATCTATATATTCCTCGAAATCGTTCGCCCCAAACTTGCACAGGTTGCAGAGAAAGATGTGCCAAGCGAACCTCTATCGTAAGCCTTTATACGCTTTACCATAAGCTCAAATATCGCTATACTACCCATTAAGCCCGAGTGACGGAACTGGTATACGTAGTCGACTTAAAATCGGCGGCCTCACGGCGTGCGGGTTCGATTCCCGGCACCGGGCCCCCGATACAAAAACGCCCGATCGCGGTTTTTAATGTCCC
>CAZWGR010000014.1:10074-13048 GCA_964633555.1 uncultured Candidatus Saccharibacteria bacterium
AGTGCCCGAGGCGGGAATCGAAAGCCGGACTGCAGTACCGATGTGAGCGTAGCGAACCGGTACAAAGGAGGCGGGGTCGAGCGTAAAATTGCATAGCAATTTTAACGCGTGACCGATTCATTCATTCAATTCCCCTTACACAATCATTCAAGCATTGCTCAAAATCAAGTTTTAAGGTATATTTTCTATCAAGCTCCTATAGCTCAGTTGGTAGAGCACTCGCCTCTTAAGCGATTGGTCGTAGGTTCGAATCCTACTGGGAGCACATTGCTGGGGTGGCGGAATTGGTATACGCACTTGCCTTAGGAGCAAGCGGGGTAACCCGTGGGAGTTCGAGTCTCCCCTCCAGCACCAAATTTAGCCCTAAATTAGCCTCTTTAAGCCGCCTTCGCGGCTTTTTCTGTACTCTTTCAAAGACTGAAGACTCTACGACCAAATACACCAGGATTCTCATATAAATGTACATTACCTCAAGCTATTGACAGTACTACTTAAGTATGATAAGATATTATCAGATCTCACACCATACAGGTGTGGGCAGAAAGGATACTATGTTAGCATTTTTGAAAAAACACTGGTTGAAGTTTGTGATCGGTCTTACTGCCGTACTCGTTTTGGGTGGCATCTGTACCGCCGGCTACTTCGGTTGGCAGAAAGTCAAGCAGTGGCGGGGTGCTAAGTCGCAGAACGCACAGCAGGCGACCCAGGCTTCGGTCACTCCCGAGAAACCCGCGCAGAGCGGTCTCGAGGAGCGCTTCGACGAGCTTAACGAGCGACTCGCACGGGTTGAGAGGGAGCGCGACGAGTCCCACCGGCGAGAGCTTGAGAAGGATGAGCAGTTGATCGTTGCTGCCAGCCAACTCGACCGGCAAAACAGGCGACTCGAGAGATCGGCTCAAGTCCGCCGTCCCACAAGGACAACCGGATCAGAGAGGGTAACATCCGAGCCAGATCATGCTCCCTCGAGGCACGAAACACAGATCCTTGAGTACGTGTGGACAACGCGTAATCAGGTCGGTTCCATTTCATTGCTTCCTGGTGAAGCAGCGACAGTGCGCATAATGGGTGGAGTCAAGTTTGTTGTTGACCCTGACCCGGGTCTGGACATCATGGTTGTTCTCGAGGGCAACACTCCTCCAGTACCGTTCGCCGAGTGGCAGAAAAACCCGTCACCAGTCCGGAGGTTTGAAATCTCCAACAACAGTGACGAGGGCAAGGTTGCCCTGTTCGTGCCAAACAACTAGTGCACGAACGAAAGCAAAACTGGCGCGCCGCTTGCGGCGCGCCTTTCCTTTTGTCTATTTTTAAGCAAAGTACTGTTTGACAAAACATATTTTATATTGTAAACTATACTAAGAAAGGCACCACTTAACAAAATGGTGAGAACATTGAAATGGCTACAAACCTGAGTCCGGAAGAACAAAAACCCAATTGGAGGCAGAGGTATGGATACCACATCTCAACTCCTTTGGTATACACAGCGATCGCCTTCTTTATGGCGATCGGAGTTGGATTAATCGCACTCTTCGCTCTTAGTACAGTCGCGGAGATCTTTGGTGTCGAGGAGATCGGTGTTGGAGTTGGATTTGCTGTCTTCGTTGTTGCGACAAGTCTTGCGATCTTCTCGTTCATCATCGTGAACCTTGTGGTTCCCGAGGCTGATGAAATTCTGGTGTTACAGAACCCCTTTGGTATCAACTTCCCAGTTGAACTAAAGAAATTCTACATTCCAGAAGTCGAAGACGATGACCCCTCAAGTGTCATGGTCTACAGTGGCCCAAAGATTGTGATTGACGGAGCCTTCATGCCCGTCACGACAACAGTCAAGCCGCCGTGGGTAACTGTGGCGGCTAAATTCAAGGTAGGACCGAGGGTTTTGATCATCGAGGATGACTTCCCTTTGAAACCTGCCCCGCTTGCTGGATCAAGTTCGGGTAACTTGATCCAGCGTACCGTGAAGGTAGAGCTATCGCTTCAGTACCAAGTGATTAGACCTCTTGCAGGAACCACTGCAAGACGTTTCTTCAGTGGTGACTGCAAGGGATACGAAGAGCTCGAAGCACAAGTAAAGCTTCACGTACTCAACTACATGCGAGCATGGTTCGCTGAGAAGGCCCCTGATGAAGTCCAGGGCGATGCTGGTCGAACACTTGCGTTAGATCACTACAAGCTCTGCTATGGACCAGCTGACGAGCTTAGCTCACAACAAATCGAACTTGGAATTGCCATTGGCCGTTTCAAAGTTATTGGTTTGGCACTTACAACAGCTTCTGAAGACGAAGCAGTTGAAAGGCGCCTTGCTGAGCAAGAACGCTCACTAGAGAATGCAGCAACAGACCTTGCCACACGTCGGGAAAAGCTCATCGAACAGTATAGAAAGGATGGCCTTTCCGACGAAGCGATTGAGAGGGCTGTAGCGAACTTTGAGTTCAAGCCCGGCGGGACAGTCAACGTGAACTACGTTACGTAATCGTCATATGGCTGAAAAGAAAGAAAACAAGGCTACCGAGGATCCATCAAAAAAGATCATCGGCATTGCTTGGAGGATAGTCATCGTCATGTTTGTCATGATCTTCCTCTCTGTCATCAAAAGCCCCCTCACGGCTTGGGTCTCGGGAATCCGCAAGGAATCCCAGGCCGAAGCCGCCACGATCGCGTTCCGTCAAACGGAACGCGACGAGCGGCAATACACTGTCACAGTGTACCCGCTCTCGGTCGGGCAACCGACTGTCATCAAACCAGGAGTCGTTAACTTTCGACTCACGGTTGACCAAAAGCATCTGGGTTCGGGCCTTAGGCTCGTAATCCAGGTGGACGGCTACCAAAGCCGCCGCTACGTCTACGACGTAGACTCTTCAGACACCCTCGAGCTCCGGGCCAAACCCGGAGACAAGAGCAAACGGGTTTACTACCCGCCCGCTCAGTATCTCGAGGTATGGATTGATCCAAGTTCGCGGGTGCAAAACCCCGCAAC
>CAZWGR010000015.1:0-12501 GCA_964633555.1 uncultured Candidatus Saccharibacteria bacterium
AAGTACCATCTCTACGGTTATTTCTTCGATCTGACGTCGAGCTTCCGCAACATTATACACCCTTGAATTCATTATATGAATCTCGGGCTTTTTTCTATCCTTCAAATAAACCAATCGAGCATACGGCACAAGGGGTGGTTGCTCTTTCTCTGACACTGGGCCAATTATGTCTACGAGTGGCACTTTGAGAGCTTCGGCTATATATATTGGGCCAGTATCAACACCGACAAAAAGATCGAGCCGAGCAATGCAAGCCTTAAGTTCATCAATGCTTACATCTGACACTACAACAACTCGCTCATTTTCTGTGTCAGAAAGACGATTCATGAAATCTTGGATAATGTCTTTTTCTTTCATTCCACCAAAAACATACAGAACAGCGGTGACGTTTTGTTGAAGCAATACTTGAGCCAGCTGAACAAACTTTGTAACTGGCCACTGTTTAATTGAATTCCCCGCTCCGAGCGCAATACCGATAGCTTTACAGCCTTGCCCCTTCTGAATTCTTTGAGTAGCAATACTTTCAGCTTGTTTTGAATAATAGATACTTTTTTGCGTATCAGTACTTTCAATACCCAACGGTCTAAGCAAATTAAGATACTGCTGTGGGGCATACTCATTCATGGCAAAAGGAACTTTAATAACTCTCTGCAAGAGAAAACGATAACTTAGTGTCATGTATGGAGAATAGCCACCGACAACCTGCGGAGCAACAATGAGTTTGGGTCGAGAAAGAATGGCAACAATAAGAGACTTGAGGTTAGGGGTTGTTATACATATAACATGGGGGCATTCTTTTCGAACAATCTTTATTTGTTCAATAATACCCTGAGTTGCGATAACGTAGCCATGCACAGATGGATGATAGTCGAGCACTTCTTTATTTATTGAACTACCTATCACAGTGCACTTAAATTTATACCGCGAATCAGCCAGAGCTCGAATCATTGGCGTTATGCAAACAGTGTCACCAAGCTTGCCTGTGTGGAAAATAAGAACTTTTTCACCATTCAAAACTTCATTTTGACGAGTGTACGTAAATGAGTATATATAGGCCAAGCAACACAAAATGAAATTATTTAGTCGATGCATATAGGTAAATTAAGTATACGCTACCCCTGCGGCAAGACAAGGTATTACCAGGCAGGAAAAATGATCTCAATAGTATGTGCACCTTGTTTCAAAGGTAGTCCCATAAAGATATCCATGACCAATTCTGGCTCCACCTTTTGGCCGTTCACCGTAATTATGTAATCAGAAAGAAAAGCATTGCCAATCATCAAGTAGCCATCCTCTGTTATTTGCACATTCAGAATAGTCTTTCTTGCTTCATATTGTGGCTTAATTTGATTGAGAACTGATATTGAATCGTAGCTCTGTGGTTTTGCTGCGGCAACATAATAACGAGGCATGTAGCCACTAAGTTCGTACAGGTATATAGGAGTTTTGCACGCGCCAATCTGTCGCTCTGATACAAGTCTAAAGTCTTCGTGGTGAATCGGGTAACCTGAAACTATAAATCGGATATTAAGAAACTTATACAGCGATCTATTTTCAATTACACCATTAATCTTTTCTTGCACAGAACCTGATGCCTGAACAACAGAATTACCATGCAGTGTCTGTTCTGTCGCGAGTTTCGACAATACCTTTGAAACCCTTTCTGGCATGAAATTATCATAACCATCAACTGAGTCTACCCCGTATAACAATGAAAGATTTGGTTGCAAAAATTCTTTCTGGTACAACCAACCTTCTTCTATTGAGTCCACCCCACATCGAGACAGTACCTCGTTATAAATAGTGGTTGCTGGCAGTATTGATATATAACGATGTGGCATAGTCCCTCCGCTTTTCTTCATTAAAGAAACAGTCTCTGGTTCACTCTCAATACTTTTTCTTTCAATGAATTCATAATGACCAATATATACACCAGCAAAATTAAGTATGACTATTCCGACGAAGAAATAGCCTACATACTTCCTAGCATGCTTAAGCACGTTTAGTGAACCCCAGATTGTAATGGCACTCATAACAACAAAAAATACTACGTGGTAGTCAAGTAGAGTTAACCTCCAAAGATCTTTCATATATGTGTCGAGCACATGTACGTAATGTTCATAAGGCAAAACATAACTACCTGAAAGCAGAGACTGCTCAATTCTTTGAATACCCGCTGAACGTATTGCCCCAGAGAAACCGGCGAGCAAAACTGTTACTAAAGAAATTAACGGCAAGATACCGTAAACAAAGAGTCGTTGATACCAACTTATTGCTTTAATAAAGACTTTTGTTAGCTCCTCATTATTCTCAATAATTTGATCGATGATGTATGCAATAAGACAAGCACCTGCAAACCAACCAATAAACATTAAGCGTGGAGCTTCTCTAAAACTATTCCAAAGAGGTATTTGATGTGTAAACCAAGCTAATGGCGAATATTTAATTCCGTGAAGTATACAGAAAGTAAAGACAACGTACCAAAACCTGAAATAGAAATTATGAATCTTCTTCCAAGAAAAGAGCGCGGTGCACAACAGGATAAGACTAGGGATGCCGATGTATAAATTTGGGTTACTCAGCTCAACAATTGGAATCTTGATGAAGGGTAGAAAAAAACGTATGAGGTCTTGGACTTGATAGGCTCCGGCAAATACCGAATCAAGACCCACCCCTTCTGCCCTCATGGTTTCTGGCCTAAATGACATTATGGCAGAAATCTGTGGCAAGCCGTACAAGAACGACAGAATATATGCAAGAAAGAGGCCTGCGCTCTCTTTTATTAAAGCCACGATTCTACTTTGCACAGAAATAATATGGGGTGTCGCAAACCACAACCGAACAGCAACGTAAATACCTAAGAAGGTGTGAATGTAGACAATGTACTGAACATGCCCCACTCTCCAACCAAGGCCCAGAGCAAAACCTACAATGATCCACCAGATAACTTTCTTGTACTTATATGTGGTACTTAAAATTAATTCGCATAGTAACAATACTAGAGGCAAAAGAGGATAGTACATCACATTTGCATGTGACTCGACCCATAGCATATTTTGCCCAGAAAAAACTGCTAACGTTGCCCCTGCAATATGTGCAAAAGTAGAAGAAACAAATCTACGAATATATCCATAAGAAAATACATACATGAGTACCAGCGAAACAACAATGCTCAGAGCATAGAGTGTCATTGGTTCGATAAAAGCACCGACCAAACGAATAGCTGGGAAAAACCATGTCCCTGTATTTGAAGCTAGGAGTGGAAAGCCTAAAAGTATTCCCTGTGAAATTACTGGACCACCACTCATGGCATGAAAGAAGTATTCATAAAAAGAAAATATTACATCTCCATTAGAAATAAACTTGTCACCGAATATTATTGGGAAAAATATAATAAGTATAAGAATCACCGGCACACATGCGAGTATGTAGAGACTATTCTTTTTCATATTTTTTCATGTAATTATCAAACCATAATTGAAAAGCTACAATATTCCACAGCTTTTTTCTATGATCAATAGTGTTATTCTGGTGCTCACAAACAATCTTTTCAATATAGTTCGGATTGAAAAAACCTTGCTTCTGAATATAATCACGAGAAAGGTATTTATCAACAAGGAATTTCATATCGCCATTAAGCCATTCAGCAACCGGCATACCAAAACCTTTTTTCTTTCGATAGATTATATCCTTGGGCAACTTACCTTCCATTGTCTTTTTAAGAGCCCATTTAGGAATCAAAAATCTCATCTTATCTTTAAACGGCAATGAGAATGCGTATTCAACAACTGCAGTATCCAGAATTGGGGATCGTGCCTCCAGTGAATTCATCATGGTGGCACGGTCAACTTTTACCAGAACTCCATCAAACAAATATGTTCTAAAGTAAGAATAAAGTAATGCATTGAGCTTCAAAGCATATGACTGAGTCTGTAAAGTAGAATTCTTTATAAATTCACTGAAGTAATTTTGACTAACCTGATATACATCTTTTACCAAATTTTGAGTGTTGAAAGCTACGACTAAAGATAATTCTTCTCGGGAAAAGCTAGCTAAATAGCGAGCATGTCTTTCTGGCATACTACTAACGCAACCATCTAAAAACTTCTGCACTTTAAATACAAAGCTGAAGTTTGTGTGAGACACTGGCAACATAGAAACAGCTTTTCGAAGGCTCTGGCTTAGTATATTCATTATCCCTTGAGGCAACCAAGATAAGCCACACTTATACAGTATCTCTGCAAAAAAAGTTGGATAGCCCGCAAAGAGCTCATCCCCGCCATCGCCACCAAGAGCAACTGTGACATGTTTTCGTGCAAACTGAGAAACTAAATATGTCGGCACTATCGAGGCATCCCCCAGTGGCTCGTCGAGCTTACTAAATATTGGACCGAGAGCAGAGACACAATCGCTCGTTGTTATTATGTGGTGGTGATGTTCGGTGCCAAGAAAATTTGCCACTTTATATGCATAGGGTGATTCATCAAAACTTTTTTCATTAAAGCCAATTGAGAATGTCTTAACTTTATTTGGAAAACACTGCTCTACTGCATAATGTGCGACAACAGAACTATCAAGACCACCACTTAAAAATATTCCGATAGGAACATCGGCAACCAACCTTCTTTTTACGGCCCCTCTCAGCAATTCATCAAGTTTTTGCTTATTAAAGTTTTTCTGCTCTTGAATTTTCAAATTCCAATATTGGTGCCTCTTTTGTGAAAAATCTTTTAGAGAAACCGTAACGTATGTGGCTGGCTCAAGCTTATATACATTCTCAAAAATTGTTGCCGGTGTTGGAACATAATCATGAACAAGATATTCAATAAGAGACTTCTGGGAAATCTTTGGTTTATTTTGTCGCCACAGAGAGTGGGCTTGCAAAGCTGTAAGCTCTGAAGCAAAAGCAAAAGTCTGATCATTAAACTGTGTCCAATACAAAGGCTTTTTACCTACCCTATCTCGGGCCAAGATTAAAACACTTCGCTGAGTATCAACAATGCCAATAGCAAACATTCCATGGATGAGCGAGAATACCTTTTCGCGATGTTTCTCATAAAGAGCAAGAATAACTTCAGTATCTGAATGTCCCCGAAAAACATAACCATCTTTTGCGAGCTCGCTGCGAAGTTCTTGAAAATTATATATCTCGCCATTAAACACAAGAGCTACTGACGAATTCGAATTAGCCATTGGCTGACTGCCCGCTTCACTCAGATCAACAATACTTAGTCGCGCATGTGCAAGACCAAAATTATCACCTTCAAATATTCCTTGCGCATCGGGACCTCTGTGCTGCAGAGTATTTACCATCTTATGCAAATCACTCGAATTGCCCTTACCTATGTATCCAGCAATACCGCACATATTAGAAATTGTGCATACCCTTTATTGAGTACGGCTTTTTATTCTGCGATTCGTAATATGTTCGCATGAGTATTTCTGCAATAACGCCCATCGTCATCAGTTGCACACCTACAATGACACCCAAAGCGCCGAAGACTGGTAGTGGTGTATCAACAAAACTGCGAATGTCAAAAAACTTCAAAACAAAAGCGAGCATAAGAGCAATTAAACCAAGACCCCCAGAGAAGAAACCGATGCCTCCGAAAAAATGCATGGGGCGATTCATATATCGAGCCATGAATTTAATTACAATAAGGTCGAGAAGAACTCGGAATGTGCGTGTAATACCATACTTACTCTGTCCAAAGCGTCTTTGTCTAAAGTTAACAGGAACCTCGGTTACGCGAGCACCGTTCCATGAAGCGTAAGCAGGAATAAAACGGTGCATCTCGCCGTACAAGCGAACATCTTGTATAACAGACCTTCTGTAAGCTTTGAGAATACAACCGTAATCATGCAAGTGTACTCGAGTAATGTACGAAATAATTTTATTTGCAGTAAGCGATGGCAGCTTCCTTGTAATGAATGAACCTGCCCATCTACCTTGTCTCCATCCAGAAACAACATCATAACCAGAATCAAGTACCTCGATAAGGCGAGAAATATCTGCGGGATCGTTTTCAAGATCACTATCGATTGTGACAAACACATCTCCTGTAGCATTTTCAATACCCGCGGTTATTGCCGCACTCTGCCCTCGATTTGCTCTAAAGTTAATAACTTTGAGTCGAGGATATTTTTTAGCTTGTTCCTCAAGAACACTCTCTGTTGAATCTTTCGAGCCATCATTTACTGCTATAATTTCAAAATCACCAATACGTGAAAGGGCTTTATTAAGCTCCTCAAAAAGAAAAGGTAGACTTTCAGCTTCATTATAAATTGGGGTAACAACAGAGATTTTTTTCATTATTTACGAATACTATATATGTTTTTACCCAATCGCTCAAGGCCCCAAAACGTAACTGAAAAATAGCTACCGATATCCTCGAGCTCCATACCGCCACCAACAGAGAAAGGTTTTCCTTCCCTTTGCGCACTAAGCTCAACTACTTGCTTATTATTAATAGCGTTATCTTTAAGTAAATCTTGGCTTCCGGCTAAATAGCCCTCGACAAAGATTCCACTGAAGTCTTGATATTTACCCGACGCTGGATATCTTAAATTCTGATCAAGAGCAACCTGGCACCTTGTGCCACAGATATAATTCTTGTTGAGCTTATTAAATTCATAAGAAGCAGTACTCTGCTTCAGCGACAAGAGCGGACTCACATTATTGATGATAACCATATCGCTACCCTGATCTAAACCAACAATCTTCTGAACGGCAATATTGTACGTCGTAGGAATACTCAGCAACCAAGAGCTTCTCGCTGAATAAATTAACGAGACGGCACAGAGAACAATACCTAGAGCATGGAATACTCGGGTGTATTTATCTGCAATCACATACATTCCCAAAGAAATTCCTGCGAGCAAACATACGGGAATCATGTAGCGCAAGTAGGCTTCAGGGCTTAGAGACCAGCGTGCAATGATTACGATTGTAACAAAATACACAAAACAATTAATCAATAACAGGTACCAGAATGCCCCCAAACCATTCAGTGAATCTATACTAGTTTTTTTCTTTGATCGAAAGAACGCTGATACTGTGTGAGCAGCAATAATGAGTGGTGCAACAAGGAACAGTTTAATAATGTTGACGTTGAAAGACTCCGGGATACTTAAATTAGTTGCCTGTGCTGTGTTTGATAGTGTGTAGTCAAAAACAATACTCTTAAACTGAGCTAATACACCATTCCAGTTGAGTAGAATAATACCTACCGTAATAACTGCTGAGACCGTGATAACCCTTAAAAAGCTCACGCCTGGCATATCAATTCTCTTCTGATATATCAAATAGGCTACCCAGCAGGTCAAAGTCACCAGAAACACTCCTGCGAGCGGAAAGTTTGCTGTAGCGATAGCAGAAAATATAAAGGCACCGTATAGAAAGTGATTGCTATTTTTATTCTGTGTAAGAGCGAGCAGAAAATAGCGCAGTGAGCCAACAAGCAAAGCGCAGGTTACAACCCAAACTTTGCTTGTATGAAATGTAGTAAAAACAATAAGATTACTCATTGTGAGCACCATAATAATGATGCGGTGCAATTCGGCAGATCCTGTAATTACCAGAATATCCCTGACCCACAGCATTATACATACAACTGAAGCCACACTAACAAGTCGAGCAATGAGATAAATTGACCATGTGTTCTCAATAAAGAATAGCTTTGTATCGCTGGCATTCAAACCATTAAGCAAGCCTGCAATAAAAACTACAGGTGCGATAAATAAATAATTCAAAAAATAAGTAACGGTACCGTACAGAACATCGGTTCCCTGCGGTAAAAAACTCAATGAGGACATTGCCCTTAACACCGAACCAGGAAACATCTCATCAAAAACTATTGATGTCGAAGGAAATCCATACCAAACCCCAACAAGATACAATACTGTCAAGAAAATAATGACGAGCTTTTCGTAACCAACCTTTCTCAGAGCGAAGTTCATAGTTCTATACGGCGAGCAACAACAAACATATTATCGCGCAAATTAATTGGTAAACTAATTTTGGCTAAAATCTTATTCTGAGCAAAAAACTTTGATAGCTTCAAAAAGATACTGAACTTAAGCCATTTATAGAGCATGAGAAATACATATTCAAGAGTAAACTTTTTACCAATTGTCGTAGAGATTTCTGTTTTAAAACCAGCATCTGCAAGCATTGTATGAACCGCTTCTCGCGACAGACAATAGACATGCTCTGGCGGAATAATTAAATGCCACGACGCACCAAGTATGCGTGCATATAGACTAGAAGCATCAGGAGTATTGATAATAATGATGCCATTTTTATCAAGTAATTTTCTTGCAATAGATAAAGACTCTCGTGGGTTTACTACATGTTCGAGCACATCAAGCATTGTAATAACGCCGAACTTATCGTTCGCCTTTTGAGCATAATCTTCGAGTGTAACTGCTTCAACTTTGAGACCCTTTTTCTGAGCCATTTGTGTTGCAGCTTGAGATATCTCTATTCCCTGCACATGAAAACCACGCCCGCGTGCTATGTCTAAAAAGTAACCCGTTGCCGCACCGATATCAAATAAAGATAGAGGAAATTGATTCTCTGAGTGTAATGTTTTAATTATATCGATATATTTATGAAATGTTGGACGCATCGGTTCTTTATCTGCATCATAATTTACATAACCAAAACCGTGCTGTGCACCGCTAAAATACTCTTCATTATAAATTTCACGCGTACTTTCGGGAATTGGATGAACCTTGAGCGTTAAGCATCGTGAACATTGAACAATCTCATGTTCATTCTTATGCGTAAAAATAGTAACCGGAACCTCCGCATTACATCCTGGGCAGTAAGTTGCCAAAACAATTCGCCCTCTTTTTAAACGATTTCGAATTGCAATGCGAATTGGAGCATAAACACCCTCACGAATAATGTGATTAGAAATTTTTGATTCTCCGCCCATACGCTCTTTAAAGATAATTGGAATTTCGACCATTCGAGCTCCCAAATAATAAAGGGCGCATTTAAGTTCAAGAATAAAAGCGTAACCTGAACTGCCAATTCGATCGAGATCAATTCTCTTAAGAGTATTTGTTCGAATAAGGTTATAGCCCGCTGTCACATCATATATAGGAACCCCTGTAAGAACTCTTGTATACAGATTTCCGTTTTTACTCAAATATTTTCGCCATTTTTCCCAACCCTCAACACCCCCACCTTGAACATATCGAGAGCCTGTTACAACATCTGCATTAACCTCTTCCATGCGGCGAATTAGCGTAGGTATATATTTAGGATCGTGAGAGCAGTCAGCATCCATCATTAAAACAGCATCGTACTTATTCTGGGAAAGTACGTATTTCATAGCATGGGAATATGCCTTACCTAAACCTTCTTTTCCTTTTCTCTTGAGTAAAGATAGTTGCGGGAAGCGAGCCTGTAGCTTTTCTACAATTAAAGCTGTACCGTCGGGAGAGTTATCATCAACAACCAATACATCAATTTGAGGCGCATAACGAAAAATAGTCTCTAATACGGCACCAATAGATGCACTCTCATTGTATGTCGGTAAGATGACGGTAGCTTTCATGGCATTAATGAAGTAACTGCATAATACCATGGGCACGCCCACTCCAACTATACTTTTTTGCTAATTCTTGTGCTCTATTTGCTTTCTGCTGATCTGAGCTCAGAGCATCAATTAACGCTTGTTCGCAACTCAATGCATTGTCGGGCTCCATAAAATACACCGTATCTTCATCAACAACTTCTTGTATTGCAGGAACCTTTGAGGCAACAATCGAAATACCGGCTGCCATATACTCAAACAGCTTAAGTGGCGATGTATACTCTCGAGCAATAATATCTCGAGCAGAATTTGGTATAACTGCAACTTGAGCAGAATGAATGAAATATGGAATCAGAGAATAATCAACGTGACCTACAAATTTAATTGATGGGTGGTTGTACTCTTTTTTAAACTGATCAACATGATGTTCGGTTCCACCAACCATATATAGAACACTACTCCTTAAAAAATGATTCTGTGAATTTGTAAACGCATCGAGAAGCGTCCTTACCCCTTTCCAATCATACAAATGCCCCGTATATACAATCATTGGGCCCAAATCTGAAATTCCCACTCTCTTTCTTGCTTCGGTATGACTTAACTTCGAAGCAAAGACTTCATAGTTAACACCATCATGAAATACTTTTACATTAGCTTGTGGAACTTTCTTAAGAAAAAATTTTCGTAGACCTTCCGATATAGTAATAACCTGAACTTTTTTAGACAAAAGACCCCACCAGAGACTACCTCTTTGAGTATGTACTTCTAAAACAACTTTTTTCTTAAAGAACATCCAAATGAGCGCTGTAATTTCGTCGCGAGTAAACACTACGTCAGCTTGCCAAGCCTTAGCTTGCATCATTGTTCTTAAAACAAAAAAGGCGATTTGCAAATAGTATCCAATTTTTCCAAAGAAAATAATAAAAGGAGTATAAATCGAAATGATAGAAACGCTCTGACTAATTCTATGTACTGCTTGTATCTTTTGTTCAATATTCTTACCCCAGAAAGAATACCTCATTACAAAAAGAGAAACGTCCGCACCATGCTCTGCAAAGGCTGAGCACATAGCAGAAATCTGAACGCCATGAGCTTTCTCGGTCGGAAATCTATTATGTGCTATATATGCGATTTTTATTTTCTTTTCCATATTTCGTAACGACTTACATTTGTATCAAAAAAGTATAGAGGATTAGCCTCAGGAAAAACTTCTTGTGAATATCCCTGTGGTAACACAATGTAATCTACACCTTCATCTTTCGCTCTCACAATCACCCCCTCGCCTACAATAAGCGACTGTGTGATCTTCATATACTGATAATATTCATGCGACGATAAAAATGTTGCAACTTCAGGAGCTTGATACAAAAATACTTTTGAATCATCTGGCAAACTCTGAGCCCACCTTTCTAAATCAAGTGAACGAGTTGAATCCTTATATGCATTAATCCAAGAATAACTAACCATATAGTACATCTGTACCGCAACGAGCAGGGCTATAGCAATAAATTTTCCATACTTTAAAATGTACTGCGGAACTTTATTAAGAAATACGCCTTGAACAAATACATCCAGTCTCCAAACTGAAATTGAAAAGAACACAAGAGAAATAAACTGGGCAATAAAGAAGTAGCGATAGTAACCTGCTGTCCTCAAGAAAGCTACTAAGACACCGAGGCTTAAAAACCAGGCAATGCATTCCATGATAGATACCCTCTTTTTGTTCGACACTAATACATATAATCCAGCTGACCATATAATAAATAAAGCGAGTACGTGAAAAGGTTGAATCTCGGTAATAAAGAGAATTGCATTATGCACAACAGCTGAAGCTAATTCATTATGGTGTGGATTAAAATACACCGACCATACGCTTGAAAACGATTGGTGATTAAATTGGTGATTAAACCAGACATAGAGCGGAGCAAATATTCCGCCCAGCATGAGTAAAAAATTTCCTAGATATTTCTTGAAAGAAATATCTAGGGTTCTGACATATTCATATACAACAAAAGAAATAGAACCCGCAACTGCTGCAATCAAAGCTAAAATATAAATTGGCTTTGTTGCAACCGCTAGACCAAGCGCTACCCCCGCTCCAAAAACAATGGTGGCTTTCCCGCAGGCATTCTCAATCTTTGTGTATAACAACCCAACAGTCGCCGCCACAACAAGCCAAAACATTCCTGGAATTTCTCCGAGTACGTTTTTACCATGACCATAGAGTGCTGCAAAACTAACAATGATCGCCACTGTTGAACCCGCAACAAAACGAGCTGGAGCATTATGATACCGAGCAAGTAACTGTGTAAATACGAATACAGAAACTATAAGTAGTACAAGGTATGCTACCATAATAGACCTTGCCACAAGGAGGGATTGCCCAAAAACATCAAAAGCAATTGCTATCGGAAAAGTCACTGGGTAACTTGTAGTAACGTACCACCCTGTTTCAAAAGTACCTGGCGCACTCTGTAATTCAACCCGACCATTTAACCAAATATTGCGTGCAACCTGAATTATTATCCCCTCATCCATCCATGTTGGGGGTGTTTCTGTCAATTTATACGTGGTTAAAAATATACCTAGAGCAAAAAAGATTGCCATGAGTACGTACCACAGAATAGAGGTGTGCACTGGCTTAATTGTTGCGAGGAATTTGTTCCAGAAATTCGCGAGTAAATACATAGGTACAGAATACTCGAACATTAAGGTATTGGTCAAATGCTTTTCGAGCTTTCTTGCAAGCCTCACGAATACCTATTTCCCCTTGTCGAGCATGCCAATTGGCGATTTCAATATCCAGACGATCCAAATTTCCCAGAGGGACTCTTACAACAAAATCATCATACTGTATGAGATTTTCGAGCGGCAGTGCAATTTGTGTATCAAGAATTACAGGAATCCTACCGAGTGATAGTGCCTCAAAAAATCTTACTGAAAAATTTCCATC
>CAZWGR010000016.1:0-5024 GCA_964633555.1 uncultured Candidatus Saccharibacteria bacterium
CAGGAATCCTACCGAGTGATAGTGCCTCAAAAAATCTTACTGAAAAATTTCCATCTCCACGGGGCGCAAAGGCATATACACTCGTTGCCATATTATGAATGTATTCTGCTCTCAGTTCATCTGGCTTTCCTTGTACAGTTTTTACACTGCCCGTATAAGATGAGCGTACAATAATATTTGAAGTAATCTTTTGTGACTTTTGGAGTATATCAATGCCGATTTTTCGGAGCGTAATCCCTGGCCTGCGAGCCTCGAATCTTTTAATAAATTGCCCTATCATTGCCCATGTAACGTCTTTAACAAAAAACGAAAGCTTAGATCTTATATTCGATGCTTGCGCCCAACCACAAAAAGAAACTGTAGGTTGAGGAGTGAACTCGACATTATCTTGTATTCCAACATACTGAGGCATTATCTTTTGAAGATCCTGAGCATAGGCAGGCATCATAATTTCATACGGTAAAAGTCTGTCCTTATATTGCGAAGAGCGAATGACAATCGTCGGTACACCGGCCGGAAAAAAGACATATTCATTCGTATCTCCAATAACAAATACTATGACTCTCTTAGAATGTTCGCGGGCAGTCTGAGCAATGTGTGCAATATAATCATGTTGATGCAGAATTGCTGCCCATGTATGTGGCACGCAGATATAATCGCACCACGCAGGATTAGATACGACTTCCACAGGCAGAGTAAATCCTTCCCAAATATCAGGTTCTCCAAATAAATTTATATCTTTTGCTGTAATGCCTAAAGCAGACTTAATTGGGTCAATAACAGCTTTTCCTTCGCATTGTGGAATATAGAGTTTCAACATCGCTTTATATTATTGCACTTTTTGGGCAACAGTTACCATAGAAAAATCTTTTGAACCTGGAACGAGCCAATATACTAAATTTGAAATTAAGTACATACATGTATATATACTATACACCACAACAATATATATAATTTCGCGGATTTTTCTGAAACCTTGTGCGGAGCGTACCCTCTTAAAGATATGCAGTGCACCTAGTTCATATCTCAGTGATGGCCGCCGATTGTACCACCTCGAAACAAAAACGAAACCTGATTCTTTTAATAAAATATCGAGATTAGAATCTGAAAACTGGAACAAGTGGTGCGGTGGTGTAAAAGAAGAAACGGGAATACCAAAAAGTCTATACAAAAGCTGGGTGCCCATGGCCCAAATGCAATTAAGATTGGGGGTAGAGATAATGACATACCCTTTTGAATTCAGAATCCTCTGAACATCTTTTAGCAAATCTCGAGGAGAAGGTACATGTTCAATCAAATCACCCATATGCACAATATCGCATGATCCATTAGGCAGACCAGCTTGAGAAAGTGTTCCCACAAAAACATTGAGACCATGACTATGAGCGACAGCCGCCGTACTCTCATTGAGCTCAACCCCGCAAACATCATAGCCTCTTGCTCGTGCTGCATAAAGAAATTCTCCATTCGAAGCACCGATATCGCACACTTTATTGCCCTTAAGATTCTTTTTAACGGAATCAACAAAATTGAGCACTTTGCAAAAAGCTCGAGTAACTTTGACCTGTGATATGTCTTTAATTTTATTTGCTTGATATCCCACTTTTCCAGAATATACTTTTTGCGCTAAATCATCCTGTGGTGGCTGAGGGTAAACAAAAACGAGCGAGCACACTGAGCATTTAAACAGCTTAAAACCGTCTTTTATTGCAAAATCATATGACGAAGAACCGCAAATGTGGCAAGTGATTCCTTGTCTATTTGAAGAAAAATTATTTTGCTGAGCCTGAATTACCATATTACCGTATAGTACAACTTAAACTGCATCGTTCGCACATTACTTGCAATACATGAAGAACTCGCGCTTTTGAGGAATGGTATTGGAGCAATTCCTTATATGCAGCACTTTGCTCCACTTCTGAAATTGTTTCTAATTCTTTTATTGAATTATTAAGAGCCTCTTCGAAATCATCTTCGGAACTAAATTCTTTATACAGCTTTTTTGGTATCGATATTCCATTGGGAAAATCAATATCGATCTTTTGTGTCAGTAGAAAAGCACCGGAACCTAAAATCTCCCAGAATCTTGCTGTGTCATATCCTCCCCCACTCACAGAAATTCCAATACGAGAATTTGAAAGCTTTTGGTAAAAGATTCTTCGCGATATAAAGTTGTGAGGTGATAGAAAAGGCAACTTTGTTGATTTGTTCCAAATCTTAAGTCTTCCAGTCTTTTGTATTTCTTCGAGCAGCATGGCTACTTTTTCGCGCAGTGGTGGAAATTTCTTTTGCCCAAAAACACAAATCACATCGTACACCCTATCCTTAAAGCTTTTATTTGAGCCGTAGCTTGTATACACACTTTCAATGCCATATGGCAATGGTAGTATGCCTCGAGTATAAGGTTTTTCACGCCTAAAATATGCTGTACATTTTTTAAGCATTTCCTCATCAATAGATCCTTGTCCAGCATACGTACCCTGTTCAAGTTGTTGAACAATTTGAGGTTCGAGCCGCTTATTGTGACCAAGTTCAGAACCGTCAATATATGCTGTGGCATTATATCGACCAATTATATGCACGAGGTCTTTATTCTCATGGACCTTGCCCCAACAATACAAAATAATATCTGCTTTCTTTGCATATTCTATAAAATTATTACGTTTAAGCTCATGTTCCTTTATCTTAAAGTGACGGGGATTATTATCTGTATATTTAATATCACCCAAAAGTGCTTCATGGCGAAGCTGCTCCAAGCCATCAACAATAGTCCTGACGAGGTAATCTTCTTTGCGGCCTGGCGTAATAACAGCAATAGTAATCTTATTCATACTGATATTATATCAACTTCAAACCTAGGCTATTTTGTTTATTCAACGCAGCAACACAAACACCAACCTGCTCTGGTGAACAAAGATGTACTATAGCGTTCCGCGCAGAGGCACCGAGCTCTCGCCTCTTTCGATAGTCGTGTGACAAGGCTCTTATCTGTTCAGCAAGTGCATGATGATCACCTGCTTGTACTCCGATAATATCCTTATCTATCGAGAAGACTTCTCGCACAGCTTGAGTGTCTGCAGTAATAATTGCTTTTCCCATTGCCGCGTATTCATAAACCTTATTGGGTATTACTCGCTGGGTTTTCTCGGTCTTTCCAAAGATGCCTAAGCAAATATCACTCTGTGCAATATAGGCTGGTAGCTCAGAGTATGGAACACGATCAATAAAATGTAGAGAGTCTATTCCAAGATCGTGCGCGAGTTTAATCATTGAATCTTTAATACTGCCCCGCCCAATACATGTGCATACAATTGGAATATCCTTAACTAGAGCGAGGGCGCGAATGATAGTATCAATACCCTGCAAAGGAATAAAACTTCCGTGGAAGTGAATTCTGAGTGCTTTTTCATCTGTATGATTGGTTATGATCTGCCCGTACTTATTCGGATCAAAAATGGTAATGTCGGTTCCAACGTATAAAGGGACGATCTTATTATTTGGTACACCAAATTTATTTTCAAAAAAATGAGCGTGTTCTTTTGTGTCTGTAACGATCCCATGTGCAAACCGTAGAGCCACGATATCGTATATAAAATCACGGATTCCCTGCACACTCCAACGTGAATATAATTTTCTATCGTACACATTCGAGTCGTAAAGCGATGTGAAAGCATCAAAAATAATTGGGCAAGAAAAAAGTAGTCGAGCGATCAGCACAACAGTCTGGCCAGGAAAAGCTACCCAAACCATGTCAAAACTGTGAACCTTTTGCAATTGGCGCACCATCTTAACTAATTCAATATACTTATATAAGCCTGCCTTTCGCGGGTCTATACTGCAATCTACAACTTCACCCATATGTGATAAACCCTTCTTCACAAAAGAGTTTCTTGGGTAGTTAATATCGTATATACCTACAAGGCAAATTTTCATATTATGTAAGTTTAGAGATAATCGTGCGTATCATACTATCTAGATTTGATAGCTTAGAAACAGCATCGTAGAGAGAGTCTACATAACTCTCGACTTGTTTGCCACCATTCCATATCCAAGCAATCTCACGAGCCACCATTTGTGCATTGGTATGCTCAACAATATGTTGCTCATAACCATCAAAGTACTTTTTAAATGCTGTATTGCCTATGACCACTGGAACACGAGCAGCCATACTTTCAAGCACAACTTTATCAAGACCTCCTGGTGGGCATAAATTGACTGAAGCATGCATTGCCTGTAATTCCTGCGGAAGGTCAGCATTCTTAACTGGCCCCCTCCACTGTATTTTTTCTTCAACACCAAGGCTAGCTGCTAAACTCTTTAAAGTATTTTGATACTGTAGATCACCCTCGGCAACTGGTGCGCCAACAATATGGAGTTCTGCATTAATTTCCTGCGGCAATATACTTAATGCTTTGATAAGAACTTCAATATTTTTAATTGGTGTTATACGGCCAATTATTCCGATTCTCATTGGATTAGGTTTTACTTGAATCAAATTTAGTTGCCGAGCAAATCTATCAAGTGGTACTGATTGCCCCATATAATCAACTTTGCGAGAAGGAATTCTAAAGCTTTCTGGTGTGGCTGTAAAAACTTTATCAACAAGTACATGAGCCGCTCGTAATTTAAAATCTACAGAGCGGTGAACATACCACAAAGCCAGTTTTTTATTAAATAATTTTACCCAAGGAAAACTCAGTATTGCATACCACGGACTCATATGTGCAAAAACCGCATCGTATTCATTGCGATATTTTGTCAGAGCATAAAATAACTGTGTAATATATTTAAATCGACTTCTACCCTGTTCTTTTCCAAGACTTATAACCCGAACATTTTGAGGAAGATCGTAAATACCAACCTCAAGAGAGACTACAATAACCTGCTCGCATTCACGAGAAAATCTGATAAGCCAATCATGAAAAAAGGCAAAGTAACTATCTTCTTTATCGACTTTCTGTGTCAGAATGAGTAGTTTCATGCTGGTTGCGATTAAATATTAAGAATTTATACACAAAGAACGA
>CAZWGR010000016.1:5124-11932 GCA_964633555.1 uncultured Candidatus Saccharibacteria bacterium
AGATTTACAACAGCAGCAGTACCACCAGAAACAATATACTTAAAAACCATTACTCGAGCATCGTAGAGCTTTCGCGTAAAGCTATTTATCATCTGCAAACTGCGGTAAGGATTCTGTGATTGCATATATTATTTCTTATGATGAATGTTTTCGAGGGCATCTGAAAACTTGTGTATAATATCTTTTTCTTCTTCTCCGTCAACTATAGTTACCTTATCAGGATACTCTAAAGATAGCTCCTCTGCCACACCAACCTTAGTTGTTATAAGCTGAACACCTGCATACACTGCCTCAACGAGGACCATACCGTATCCCTCATAGAGCGATAAATTTAATACTACATGATGGGTTCCATAGAGTTCTCGCACATTGGGCGTATATCCAATAAAGTTTATGAGATACTCAACTCCCAAATTTTGTGCCCGAAGTTTCAAAGAAGGATCTAGTGTTCCGGATCCAGCAATAGTTATTTTATGCTGCACACCTCGATCTAAAAGTTGTTTACTTATCAAAAGAGCAAGATGAACTCTTTTTTCAGATTCAAGTCGAGATACTACAAGAATATGTAATGGTGTTGCCTCTTCATTTTTCTGTTGAGCTAACCAAATCTCTCTTTCGTGCCGTACAGCATCAAGAGCAACAACATCGATTTCTATAGGGCGCACTTCTATTCGATCTGCAGCAATTCCCATATGCTGAATTAAAAAGCGCTTAAGGGTATGCGAAACCACACGGATATGCGTAGCAAGCCTCAATAATACATGCGAGCATAGATAGCGAACAAAATTCAACCGAGAGTGCGAACGGAAGTATTTGCTTGAAATATCAGTATGCAGCTGAACTTCAAAAGAAACTTTTCGAGAAGAGCCAAAAAGTATACTTCTGAGACTCATAACAATATATGCAACAAGGCCCACAACCCCTGTCTCAAAAGGATCCTGGCACGTTATCTTTGTTGGAATAGGTCGTTGAACAGCAACAATGATTGCATCAAGAATGTATAAAAACTTTGAACTTGACTGCGTTGAATATACCGTACAGTGTTCACTTAAAGTAAGTGGTTTGCGTTGCTTACCTTGTGAAAAAACAACAATATCGAGGTCTGACATTTTTTCTGCATACTGAATGTGTCTCAAAGCAACCTTTGAAGAAGCTTCGAGCAAATTTCTATCAGTTGAAATCATGAGGCAACGCTCTCCTCGTGTATGATGCGCAGAAAACTTTGTATGCACAATTGCTGTATGAATAATATCCTGAGCAACATTCTTCCAATCTCTCTTTTCTTTGAGTATGTATTGTTCCGCACGTGCACGAGCTTCAGCATAACCTTGTGGTGAAGCAAGAGTAGTAAGTGCATTTGCAATACTCTGAATATTCAAAGGATCCACGACTGTTACGTAAGGTCGAATCTTATCAAGAATTCCACACTCTTCTGTAACAATGCAGGGCTTACCGTATGACAGAGCCTCGAGAATCATATTAGGACTAATGTCACCCAAAGAAACCTGGGCAACTACATAAGCTGTTTGCATTTTTCTTTGTGCATCAGCCTTTTCAAGTGGCCCGAAAAGAACATCCATTTCTGGATACTGTTGTCGTACTGCATTTACTGCTTTCTGCAAAACATCATTATTCTTCCATACTAATGGTCGCGTTACGGCATATACAAGCTTAGAAGTAGTCTTTTCACCCGCAACAGGTGCTGCCTCACCCTTTGCTAGGCCCTGAACCAAAGCATTATCAATGACGGTGACATGTTTTAAACGAGCCAAGCCGTACGGCCCCATAAAAATATTTTTCTGCCACTCTGTACTAAATGCAACGACATCTGCGCAACTGTATGAAAACTTTATTAATTCAAAAATTATCTTTTCTTTGAGATTTAAATATGGTAACTCTGTTGCATAAAAGTTTCTTAGCAATACTTTCTTGCGAGTTCGCTCAACATACCCTTCCCACAAAAAATCTCCACCGGTACGAATAATAGATGGCACACCAAGAATCTTTGCAGCAACGACCGCAGGAACAGCTGCACTAAAAGTGTCGACAATAACCGCGATATCTGCACCACGCAAAAGCATGAGAGTCTTCCAAAAATAGACAAGGTGGCGTATGCCTATAGGCAAAGACCTTTCATAGGTAAAAGTGGCAATTGTCACATTGTGACCTTGCGCACGATACACTTTTTCGATTTCTGAAGAATAGAGAGCTGGGCCACCTGCATGAGGCGGATATATTCCTGTTGCAATAACAATTGAATATTTAGGCTCGTTGTTCATTGTTTCGTAATTTTGGTTCAGGCTGAATCATTGCTGCATCCAGAACTTTAGTCTTAAATGATTGAGCAACCGTAGACCAATTATACTGCTTATGTACCATTTCATATCCTGCAACAACTACTTTGCGTCGGAGCTTTTGATCGTGAATATAAAGCTCAATACATTCAGCAACGCTTTCGGGCGAATCAATTTCAGCAAAAATGCCCGTTACGCCATCGGTAAGAAAATCTGGAATGCCCCCAATGTTTGTTGCAATTACCGGCAAACCCGCGGCCATTGCTTCTAAGAAAGAATTGCCGAGACCCTCTGATCTTGATGGTCGAGCAAAAATGTCTGCAGCTTGTAAATACGCTGCCATTTCTTCATGTGGAATTTGCCCCAAAAACTTTACTCTGTGCTGAACTTTTTTAAGTGCCGCGCGTTGCTTAAGCTCAGTCTCAAGCTCTCCTGAACCAAGAATTGCAAGGTGTACGTGCTCTGGTAGGTACACTAGTGAATCAATGAGTGTATCGATGCCATTTTTGTGTGTGAGTCGTGACGTAGTAATAACACATACACTTGTCGGCTTTTTATTCATTGCCTCAGCTGCTCGAGCAATATTAGAAGCTGGAACCGGAGCTGAGATGAGCGAAACATCAACGCCATTCGGAACAACTTCGACTGGGCATAGCGCACCCATAGTGCCAGCAAAACGTTTTAAAAAAGTTGAAATAGCATGAACTCGACTTGCTCGAGCAAAAATCTTTCTGAAGAGTGGGTATACGGGTTTCATTTGTCGGACAATTTCTTGTATCGGAATTCCCTCTTGCAAAGTTACAATATATTTAGGCAGTGGATATATATAAGTAAAAAGCACCGATGCCAAGCCAGCATACGCCGCCATAATACTCCACACTATGTCATACGAATTTTTCTTCTGGAGCTTGAGCGCTTCAAAGAAAGCGAGCGGTACGTATAAGATCTTACTTACCAAAGAAAGTGTTGAACCTTTTTCGAGTGGCTCAAGTTTATCGTAAAGCCCTGGAATACCGATACGATACACATTAACTGCACCAACTTTTTCAAAAGCAGGATCACCTGCTCCACGAAGCGTAATCATGTCGAAAGAATATTCCTCCTCAGGAATTCTTTGGGTAATTTCGCGAACAGCAACTTCTGCCCCGCCAATATAACGAGGATAATATGCAAGAGAAAAAATCAGTACTTTTCGGGCCATGGAAGCATACTACTCTACCTTAAGCACTGACGCCAGTACCTCATGGGGAACCTCTTTCTTTGGAGCTTGCTTTTCGGGCTCGTTTTTTGGCATAGGTGCTTGTTCTACAGGCTTAAATCCTTCTTTAGGCTTCAAAACTATTTTAGGCTTAGGCGATGCAGCTTTAACTGCCATAGGATCATGTTTTGAATTATGCGCAAGCTGAGAATTATTTTTTGCCTCCTGATGATGCGCGTGCAAATTATGATCAACTGCCTTCTGTGGAATTGGCTCTTTCTTTTGAGTTAAAGAACTGAGCATATCCTTAAGAGAAGCAAAACCATCTTGAGGATTTGATTCAAGCGGTGGTCGCTGAGGTTTTTCTTGTGGCGGTCGTTGCGGTGCGGGCTGTGCTTGTTGCACTGGATTATTTTGCACTTGTTGGGGCTGTGCTTGAGGCAGTCGTTGTGGTTGTGGCTGCGCTGGAGCAACCTGTACTACAGACGCCGGTGCTTTATTAATTACCGGTTGCACTGGAGCCTTTGGCTCAGTATTCTGAGGCCGTGGCTGAGCTGATTGCTGAGGCTGATTCTGGGGTCGAGGTTGTGACTGTGGTGCCGCTGCAGGTGGTCGTACAGCTTTTTCTGTAGGCTTTAATCCTTTGCTCTTTCCCTTTTTATCGTCTGAACCCGGGAGCGGCTTATGCCATTCTTCAATCATCTGCTCTACCGATGCACGAGAACGAGCAAACTGCGCTCGAGAAGCCGCAATAACTTTATCTATAGCAGAATCTTGCGGTAATTTAATTGGCTCCATAGTTACGGCAGAAAATGGCTGTGAACTAATTCCGTCGATCATGAGCTTTAAATAAATCTGCGCAAAACCAAGATTCACCATATCTTCTGCAGTGAATTGCGGAGCAAATTCTTTTTCAAGAACTTCAGCATCAAAAGCACCGACACGGAAGGCAATCATGGTACCGACGTTACCGAAGACTGCGGCCCGAACCTCTTCTTCCATTTGTTCAATGTATTGGTGAGCAACGGTAAGGTTGAGTTTATACTTTCGCGCTTCAGACAAAATGTCAGCGAAAGATTCATTGGCAAAGTTTTGGAATTCGTCCACAAAAAGATAAAAGTTGGGAAGAGTTTTAAGAACTCTATCCCCCACATCTGCTCGCGACATCGCTGCAAGGTAAATTTTTGTAATGAGCATTCCGCCAAGCAAGTTAGCATTTGATTCACCGATACGACCCTTAGAAAGGTTAATGATAATAATCTTACGATTATCCATGAGAGCACGAATATCAAATGACGATCGCTCTTGGCCAATCATATTTCTAATAAGAGCGTTTGCGGTGAATTGTCCAATTTTATTTTGAATAGCAGGAACAGCTTCGGCAGCCATACGCTCGGTATAGTTTGCAAATTCATCAAGCCAAAATGATCGCACTGAAGGGTCTTTAACATGCGTAAGAACCTGATCTCGATATGTTTTATCAGATAGCATACGATTTACGCCAAGGAGTGTTGCTCCCGGGAATTCAAGCAAAGCAAGAAGAGTGTTGGTAAGAATGTATTCCATTCGAGCAGACCAAGCATCCTGCCAAATCTTTTTGAATGTACTCATGAGGCCGGCCACAACAAGGTGTCGCTTATCTTGATCTACTTGCTCGAGTACATTAAATGAAATCGGATACTCCATATCGAAAGGAGCAAAATACACAACGTCTTTTGCTCGTGACTCAGGAATATATTCAAGAAGAAGTTCGGCAGTTTTTCCGTGAGGATCGATAAAAGCAAAGCCTTCACCGTTCTTAATATCTTGAACGGCCATATTTTCAAGAAGAGTAGACTTTCCCATACCCGTCTTTCCAATTACATACACATGACGTGTGCGGTCTTTAGCCCTGATACCAAAAGGCGTTCGCTTATTGCGAGAATCTGTGTACGCAAAGTATGTAACACGATTTTCGTCCATAATAAAAGAAATTAATACCTGTATAGTATACCACGCTTTTTATGCAAAATATGACAAATAAACAACCCCGCTCGCGCATTGCGCGAGCGGGGTGTTGTGGGAAACTAACTTCTTCCGCTTCCCCTACTTGCCTGAGCGAGAAAAATTTCGCTCGGCGATGGCGCGTTGGTACCGGGCGCTCGCCCGATCACATCACGAACACTTGCGGGACCGTGAATACGCCTGACACGTCCTTGCTTGGAACGATCGGGACGATCAGTACCCTGTAAGGTACCACCAACTTCTTGATCTGAAGGTTTCATTGCTACAAACACATTACACCCGCCACCTTTACTTGTAAAGTGTTTATAACTCTTTTATTCTTCAGTCAAATATGCACTCGTTGTATAACGATTAGAAGCATTCCACACGAGCCAACCAGTAAGACCAACATCGTACGTAGCTTGAATCTGTGCTCGAATCATTTCGGGAGTATATGTTGTTCCGCCAATACTAAAATCTTGTATCCACGGTCGCAGTTTTTGCGGCGACGTACTTGCTGCAATTGCTCTTTCTACTGCTTTTGACATTGCATACTGAATAATTTCATACGGCTTCTCTGCTGGCTTTTTATATCCATTAAAATTTGGTGGGTAGTGCGATGGATACACCATTGGATATACATAGTCGAAATATGTAAGTGCTGGTTCAAGAAGTTGGCCTATACCCAAATCATCTGTATTTGATGTTGTCATACCAAAGAGGTCAGCAGATAGTGGCACACCTAAATCACCGAGGTCTTCACGTACAAATTTAAAGTATGAAGTAAGAACTTCTGAGCGTACCCTTTTGCCTGCATGAGGGTATACAATGTTTGTCATGTCACCGTCCGAAGGAAAACGAATATAATCAAAATTAATTTCGCCAAAACCTCTATCATGTGCTTCGCGCGCAATCATAGAAATATAGTGCCAGTATGGTTCAGCGGCAGCATCGATCCAACTTACGCCTTTAAAATCTTTCCAAATCTGATTGTCATTCTTGCGGCGCACAGCCCATTCAGGATGATGCGTTACCATATATGAATCCTGAAAAATCGAGACGCGCCCAATTACATACACATTTTTAGAGTGGAGTTCGTCGATAAGGGCATCAATGTCAGAAATACGATTTTCCCAAGAATTGAACGCTTTAAGCTTTTCATTATTTGGTTCAAAACTGATTTTTCCTGTGTAGTCTTTAATATCGATAACGACAGTATTTATTTCTGTATCATCAATAAGTTGAATGAGTTTATTGCGCAAAGCTGGATTTCCCGCCACCCAACTTGTCATATAAATTGCTTTTACTGAATCTGGTGTTTTGACACGTTCGG
>CAZWGR010000017.1:0-11757 GCA_964633555.1 uncultured Candidatus Saccharibacteria bacterium
GCTCAAAAACAAATTGCTCAAGCACTTAACAAAGCAAGCTCTGCCGAAATGGTTCTTAGACAGGAACGACAAAACCTTACTCACGCAGTTGCACAAAAAGTGCAAAAAATTGAAGAAGGCTTCAAAAAAGAAATACACGAAACACAACACCGAGCTGATTTTGGAAAAATTGCACAAGGCCTATTTCATGACATGATTAATCCAATCAATACGTTAACACTTACTATTGAGGGTGTTAGATCGGGGCGTATTAATGCTCATGATGCTTACCTGCACTCAGAGAGCTTACGCCGAGCGATATCAAGAACCCAAAGATATCTTGCAGCAGTTAAAAATAACTTGGGTAAGCCAAGTCTTGCTGGTGATTTTGATCTTAAGGAAGAGACCCTGTCGGCTCTCGCCCTCCATGAATTCAGAGCGCGTCGTAATGATGTAGAACTTGTCGTACACGGTGAACCCTTCACCCTCTATGGTGATCCAATACAGCTTGGACAAGTTATCTCTACCTTTGTGTCAAACTCACTCGACGCCTTCGAGGGTATTGAGCGCGAGAATAAGAAAATTATTATTCATTGGAAGATTCGACCACGAAACATAACACTTTCAGTCAAAGATAATGCCAGCGGTATGAGCTCTGAAACTCTATCAAAAATCTTTAACTCATTCTTTACCACAAAAGAAAACGGCAATGGCTTTGGTCTATCTGCAGCAAAAGAAACTATCGAAAAGTTCTTTAAGGGATCGGTCTCTATTAATAGCGAGCTTGGTAAAGGAACAACGGTAACTTGCAATATCCCCCTAGATGCAGCGAAACAACCAAACGATAAATTACAAATTCGATCAGAAGACACTCACGAAAGCACTTCTTAATCATCTTGATCAAATAGAAAATGCTTGTATTCGGTATGAACACGAATATGCGTTCGTACACACAGACACAGGCGTGTCAGCTGCTGAATACTCAGTCAATCCTATTCAAAATACATGCATAGCTGGTTTACTCGGAAGCATCTTACAAAACATACTTAATAGTCAGGCTATTCATTACCCGCAGAATAAGTGGATTTATGCAAGAATACTAAGGATACAAAATTACTCTAAAGACTACCTTCTCCGTCACGTTCGGCATGGGCTCGTATGGAACTATTATCCGATCGATACTAGGGCCCGAGTACCTAATGATTTGGATGACACCTCACTAGCTCTGTACTCTTTATCATCGTTCATAAATGATGTGGACATTCGAAGTCTTTGCCACAAGCTCATAGAGCAATCTGCTTCTACTTCAACTCAAGGTGCTCATAGAATCAATACCTGGCTAAATCATAGTAGTGACTTAGTTTGGTTCCACGAAGACATTACGGTCCTTGCTCACTTTGGGCGTTTGTGCAACTTATGCAAAATCATTCATGACCCTCTAATCAGCAGGATTCGGTACCACATAGAACAAGAAAAGAAATCTATATTCTACGTAAATAATTGGTGGGCACTGTATGCTCTTTCTGATTGGTTGAATGACACTGAATGTTTGCGTAAATTCTATAATTCATGCATTTCAAAGGAAAAAGAAGCTCAGGGGTCTATCATAAGAATATTATGTTTCCTTAAACTCAAGCAACGTGGAATCATGTCAGAAATCAACAGTAGAATAGTGCACGATGTATATCTTAGAATCACGACACCGCAAAAAGACCGAGTGCATTCCAATAGCATATATTATGAAAAAATTACTCATACACAACTATCAATAGCCCATTCGCCTCTTATTGCTTTAGCAATTGAAACTGAAATATTATTTTTATGGCACATAAACAATCAAGTAGTCTCTTAAACCCCTATCACATCAAGCATGTAATTGAAACTCCTACACGCATAGCGCACTACGCACCTAACAACCAACAGGGTTATGCTGCACAAATAGCAAAAAAACTTGTAGATATTTCTGAATGTCTCTGGTCATATTATTACAAGCTAGACACATACCTCGATAGTAGTGCGCATAGCAGTTTTACCGAACCTGACTCACTCATTGCTGCAGAAAAAATGATTTTGGATAAGATAGATGGGCTCCCAGATGAATACCGAGAAGAGATGCTTGATCAGCATACTCAATTCAAGAATATTTTTATTAAAAGAAGCTTACGGGAGTGTGGTGTACCAGGTCAGCTTAATGAACTCACCCTATTAAACTTACCCCTGCTTGGTGTATTCTTTGGATCAAAAGGTGACTTATTGGCCATACCCACTCTTATTGCGCTCAAGCATTCTGGTCTTAGTAAAGAAATAATAACTTTTTGTTCGCGATATATGAGATATTTTGTTCGCGCGCGAGCAATCATCGATGATATTAAAGACTGGAAAAATGATTTACAACAAGGGTATTTAACTTGTATTCACGTTCAATGTATAAAGATTCTCTCTCACACTGAACACAGTCGCACGACCCACCTCTGTCTCGATCTCAAGAATGATACTCAGATCATTAAAGAAACAATTCATCAGAAAGTTATTCCTCGCTTAATTGATGAAATCATACACACCCACAGCGAGTACATGGAAGAAATTAAAATTGATAAATTTTCAAGTGATGATATTGGTCGTATCCAAACGATTCTGAGCCCCGCATTTCATTACCTAGAGAATCTCTCAGAAAAATATGAGCTTTATTATCAGAGTAAATTACCCACAGAAGTTAATATTGATAGTGGTGTGAAAGTCTGCTATAGTGTATGAAGAGTTTGGTCTTTCGTTTTTTTCAAAAGGCTCGCTTCGGCGAGTTTTACTGTCCTCGCAAAAGCTTTTGCAGGACTCTATGTGTAGATGGTTAAGATCTGCACAGTGCTTTATAGATAATAATATAGAGAATAAGAAAACGGTGGCTATGCCACCGCTTTCTTATTACCACCTTTTTATAAATACCTTTTATTAAACCTTAGGTGTATTTGCTGCTGAATCAGTATCACAACCCTTAATACATGTATTTGAAGCACAACTGCAAACATCTTTTCTAAGTAGAGAAAAACATCCGCTTCCTGCTACAATCAAAGCGAGAGCGTTAAGCAAGAGAACGAAATCAAACTCCCATCCTCCAGAAAATCCTTTTGCCCACTTGAGCGAAACGATTGCTCCCACCATAACTGCAGCAACTAAAATTGCAGCGATTCGAGCGTAAATACCGAGGACGATCATAATACCTCCAATAAGCTCAATGAAAGCAACAACATATGCTAGATATGCTGGTAGGCCGATACTTGTAAAAAAGCCAGCTGTTCCTGCAAGGTCAGCAACCTTTGCCCAACCATGGACAATGAAAACTGAGCCTAGGGCTATTCGGATAATTACTAAAGCAATATCATTATTGCAGCAAACTTTATTCAATAAATTTTTCATATGTGTAAATTATACGTTGATTGTACTATATTTTAGGCACTAAATACAGATCTTGATTATAGCCACCAATACCGATATATTCTGCCTTTCCTTGCATGATAAGTTCATACGGTTGGCAATGGCGGCATCCGAGTTCTCCTTGTGGGCAAATAAACTCTTTTGCGTCGCGAGCTTTTTTAACTTGAACTGCAACCTTCATTACCCTTTCGCGAGCACTTACCAAGTCAGGCAATTCTACCGAGACCGGTGTGTCGTCACGATCGATATACCAATAGCTTGCACCTTCAACTTTTCGCTTTTGAATTGCATCGACAATGAGGTGGTATATAGGTAGCTGCAGTGAATCATCTTTTTCATCATACTTACCGGTCTTAAAATCGAGGATATGTACCTGATCAGTTTCTTCGGCATACTGGAGCCAATCAACTTTGCCACACAAAATAAGATTATCTTCGGGTGATAGATAAAAGTGTGGTAGGTCACCTTTATTCTTAAAAGCTTTTTTAAGTAATGGTTGAGGATGATTCTTGACTCTTTCAATCATTGCTCGACCTCGTTCATAAAAATCTTTTTCTTCTTCTGGAGAAGTAAACCCGCCGATTTTTCCTGAGATTTTTGCCCACTCTTCTGAAAACTTTTTATCAAGGTCGACACTCATTCTTTCTTCTGACTTTATATTTGCAAGTGGTTCAAGAACTCCGTGCACAGCCTGCCCTAGTGACATTGCGGGAGCAACAGTGCCAACCTTTCGTCGTGTTTTTGGGTTTTTATAAACATTGTGCAAATAATACAATCGTGGGCACTTCAAAAAATCACCCATTGATGAGTGCGAGACCCACACCGCACTAAATTTATCATTTGAAAAAGCCATGGTTGTTTTGTAGCTCGACTATTGTTTGTTTAGCGATCTAAAATATCCTTAAGAACTGGAATTACCCTCTTTGCAATTTTTTCATAGCCAAGATCGTTTGGGTGCACGGCATCATACATAAGTTCTTTATTAAGAAGGATGCCATCGAGAACATCTGGTACATATGCGGAGCGATATTTCTTTGAAAGGGCTTCGTACTTTTCTTCGAAATTATCACGGAGAAGCCCGCCCCTAACACCAAGTAGAACCACAACAATTCCCCTGTCGGTAAGACTCTTAACTATGTAGTCAAGATTTTTCCAAGTTTCTTCTGACGGTACCTTACGTAAGTAGTCATTACCTCCCAATAAAACAAGAACTATTCCAGGATCCTCTGCATAAACCTCACCTAATCGTGCAACTCCATCTGCAGTTGTATTGCCAGGGATACCTAAATTTTTTATAGGAATCTTTATTGCTCTTGAAGTCTGAGAAACAAAATTGTTACCTGCAGTTGCGCCAACACCATTTATGAGACTATCACCAAAGGCAACGATTCGAGTATTTTTAGGAGGAGTATTTGCTATCGTATTACCGCTCAATACAAACCAGCCAGTTACACAAATTGCAACGAGTACGATAGCAATGAGTATTTTATTCTGAGAGGTCGGTAACATTTTACTTAAGTTGAATTGGGTTTCGACCGAGCTTAATTTCTTTAATAATATTGTCGGCTTTTACCTTATCCTCTGCTGATCCGTTCTCGAGTACGTATGTTGCCTGTGCCAATGCCTTAGTTGGATTCTTAAGTGTTATAGCAACACCTGCAAGTATAAATCTGTACTCACTATTTTGTGGCTGTGAAAGGATTGCCTCATCAAGACCTTGTTCAGCGAGTTTATACTGTGATTTTGAAATAAGAGCACCAATGACTCGTCGATCAGCTCGAACATCACCATACTCTTTTACAAGTGATACTGCTTGATCAACTTTGTCTGATAACAATAATGTAAGTGTATACATTACTCGTGCCTCTGGATATTCTGGTGACATATCATATGCCTTTTTTGCTTCAGCTACTCCAAGATTCTCTTGACCAAGAGTCATAAATGAAATTGCTTTTTCAAGATACACCGTATGCTTTTGAGGAGTAAGCTTTTCTGCTGTTGCGAGCAAATCTAATGCCCTTTCAGCTTGACCAAGACGATTAAGACTTGAAGCGAGTATTAAATAAGGACGAGCATCTCCTGGCGTATCTTTAATTTGTTCGTACATTCCATCAACTGCTGCTTGTACTATTTCACGCTGTTTGTCGGCTGGTATTGTTGGTGCGCCCACAATTCCTGTAGCACATACAAGAAACTGTTCTCGTGCTTCCTGGCGAGCAACAGGACTCAGCTTTGCTGCTTGAGTGAAATGTTCAGCATTTGGCTGTCCCGCTTGGCAAGAATACAAACCACGAATGAGTGACTGATTTGCGCGGAGTGGATTAATAATAGTTACATAACCAAGTATGCATAGTGCAACAATGACTGCCGGCATTACAATGAGCTCTCGTACATCTTTCTGCTGAGAAAGAATTGCAAGCTCTGATAGCTCTTCACCACCAGCTAAGTAACTTGCAAGCGCTATCATCATGAAGAACATGAGGTAACTTGAATTGTTATCAAATACGAAGACATTGTGAACGGCGTAGGCAATGAGAAAACCAATGAGTGCAGCTTTTTCTGCAGACTTAAGTGTTTGATCCTTAACAACACTGCGCACAACAAAGAAGTACAGTGAGACATACGCAAGAAAACCTAAGAATCCACCCGCCACAAGCCAATCAAGGAAAACGCTGTGAGCGCGATCGAACCACTGCTCGTGACGCCACATATCCTTAACATAGTGAGCATTGAACACGTAATTAAAACCTTCTTGGCCCCAACCAAATAGAGGTCGTTCAAGTGCTCCAGTAATAGCAATTGGCCAAATGTATCCGCGAGCTTGAGTCTTGTTCTCATTCCATGAAATAGAAGTGTAGCGCTCAAGAATAGGAGGTAGCTGAACTATACCTGTTGCACGAATAGTAAACAAAGATGCTACACCAAAGAATATAACACCTACAACGCCGAGAATTATATATCGATACAAAGATGATTCTTCCTGATTGCGATCAAACCAAACATACGCAATACCAGCAATACATGCCGCTACTACTAATCCAATCATTGAACCACGTGTTGCCGTAAAGAACAGCACAATGCCGAAGTTTACTAAAAGAAAAGCGTAACCGAAGTATGCCCAAATATTTTTTACAGAACTGCCCACAAACATATAGATCACCAAGAATATATGCACAAGCATGTACACTGCCAAGTAAGCAGCGTTACCGAGGGTTGCATCCAAACGAGTATCACTTTGATGAATTTCTGAAAGGCCTCCTAATTGCATAAGTCCTTTGTAACAAACCATGGCTGCTGCACCGAGTGAAAAAGCTATGTATCTGCGCCACTCAGCAGCTGTCTTAAAGAGTGAACTCAGTGCGACATAGTACAAATACAAATGAAGGATCGTAAAGAAACCTTCCATTCGCTCAAAGTTTGAAAAGAACGCTTTAGATGAATTTTCAGCAACAAATGAAGAAATGAGTGTAACAATGACAAGTGCTGTTGTTGCAAAAAGTATTGAATTCTTTTTTGGTAAATAAGAATTATCACGAACAGCAAGTAAGGCCCAAGCACCAAAACCAATTGATATACACAATCTGAGCCACAATGCCTTCCCTACAATAAATGGGAAAAATAAACTATTTGCTACAAATAAAGGAGTAAACAGAACACCAATCAAAGCAACCGTAGCAATCCATTTTAAAATTGTATTTGTAGAATTCATATGTATGAATAGTAACAAATCGAGCGAGTCTATGCTAGAGTAGAATCATATGAAAGTACAAGTACTTGGGGTTAAATTCTTGCGTTACCTCGAAAAATACACCAAAACCGATATGGTTTACCTTGCTAAGGGTGGTTTTTGGCTGAGTGTTGGCCAAGGAATGGCTATGATTTCTTCTTTTGCCCTATCAGTACTTCTCGCCCGAGCTCTTCCTCAGGAAACATTTGGAACATATAAATTTATTTTGTCTATTACGAGTATCATTAGCGGACTATCGTTATCTGGACTTGGAACAGCGTTACTACAGTCAGTTGCGCGCGGCAAAGATGGCACCCTCTTTCTTGCTATCCGCACACAATTAATTTGGACAAGTGTCCTTGGTGTAACATTTCTTTTGGCGGCAGGCTATTATGGCTTAAACGGAAATTACACTATTGCTACCTCATTACTTATTGCCGGTGCCACTACTCCTTTTGTAAATTGCTTTGGAATGTACGGCTCTTTCTTAAATGGAAAGAAAGATTTTAAACGATCCACACTCTACTGGATAATTAGTCACATTGTGAACGTTTCTGTTATTGCTCTTATTGCAATAACAACTCAGAGTGTTGTTTATCTTGTTTCTGGATACTTCGTATCGCAGCTCATTATGACTATTATTTTTTATCGCAGGACGATTTCTATTTATAGCCCTGATAAAAATAATAATGATCCAGAAATGATTACGTACGGCTCTCACTTAAGCGCAATAAATATCTTTGGAACAATAGCAAATCAACTCGACAAAATACTTGTATTCCATTTTGTTGGTGCTGCCCCGCTCGCTGCCTACTCTTTTGCTTTTGCAATTCCAGAACAAATAAAGGCATCGCTTAAAAACCTTGTAACTGTTGGCGTTCCAAGGCTTGCAGAACTTGGCGAGGATCATTTACGTAAAAGCATCATCGATAAAACACTTCGCCTTACGGTGGTGTGCACTGCGATCGTAGTACTTTATTGGATTGCTGCGCCGTACATTTTTGCAATACTTTTCCCAGCATATATGAATGCTGTTTTCTACTCGCAACTTTATATGATTGGGCTCATATTCTTCCCTGGAATTTCACTTTTTGCATTGTACTTCCAACTTATGCAGCAAACGGCGGTACAATATAAACTCAGTATTATTGGAAACGTAGTTACTATTGTTCTTGGAGTAGTGCTTATTGCAAGATACGGCACGCTCGGTGCAGTACTCGAGAATACACTTTCTTGGAGTGTGATCTTGCTTGTTAACCTAATATTCTTTATACAGCGCGGCTACAAAATCAAAAAAGTCTAGCTACTTTTTCTTAAAGACAAAAACTGTTTCGTGGAATATCCCTCGAGTACCTGGAATTAAGTTAAGGCAAGCATCAGTAATTTTTTGAACAAAGGGGGCGATAGGTGGTAGGCTCCACAGTTTTGGAACAAAGATTCCATACGAATGCGCTGATTCAATTGAAAAACCAGCCTCCAGAGCGGCTTTTTTAATTTGCCGAATTGTTGGATACGTATCAAGAAAATCTACTCCATCTTGTCGTAGCTTGCGAACACGTGCCTCTATAGAATATTTTGGCGCGACACCGTAGACAAAGTATCCATTAGGGGCGAGTCTTTCTGCAACATACTTTAATTCAGCAGAAACGTCTTTAGTGTAAACTCCGAGCTCAGTAACTATTTGGTATTTTTGGCCAGAACCTTCCTCACCACGCAAATAAAATGAGAAGCGTTTATCACTTGTTTGTTTGCGAGACTCTTCGATCATTCCTGGAGCAATATCAACAGCATCAATTTTCGTAAGAATCTTCCCCGTAATTTCGTCGAGGCGACGAACAACTGAACCATCAGCACAACCGATATCGAATAGTTTTACTTCGCCACGCTGCTTAAGTTGTGGTACAAGGTTCTCAAAAATATTCTCGACAATAGCTCTGCGGGTTCTAAAAATATACTGCGGATAAGAAACGAGCTTTCCTTCATAGCGCTTTTGCGAATACTGAGAACTTTCTTTTGTGTAATACCCGGGTATATCTCTTTGCATATAATTATTTATACTTATCATACCAAGAAACTACCCTTTGTATAAATGCGCCTCGAGAAAATAACCTCAAGGCTCTTTCTTGGGCTCTGTGAACTTTTTGTTCGGCTCCTACTGGATTGTTGAGTATTTCGATAATCGATTGAGCGATAAAAGTAGAATCTGGGTTTCCAACATACCCAAATTCATCCCTCACAAGTTCAGCTGCTCCACCGCGATTTGTTGCAACGACTGGAACACCCGATACCATTGCCTCAATGATAACGGTTGGTAATGGATCAATATACTGTGAAGGAACAACTACACATGATGAGCGGGCATAAACTAAAGGCATTCTTTCTCGTGGAAGCCAGTTAATACATTTGAATGTACCTGCAAGTGAATTGCTTTGAGCGAAACTATTAAGCTTTTCCTGTTCAGCCAATGGCACCCCAACTAAAAGTAACTGGGTTTGGGGAAATTTCCTACGTATTTCTGGCATAGCCTGCATTGCAACATACACCCCTTTTGCTGCAGACGCTCTTCCTCCAAATAATATATAGCGAGTATCTTCTGACAGTAAAAATTCTTTATTAAGATCCTTAACTAATTCCAAATTGATATTTACTTGATTAAACTTATTTACATCTATTCCATTGTGAATGACTGTATCAACGACAACATTGTTCATTTCCAGAACCTGCTTGAGTGCATTACTCACTGTTGAGATTTTAACATTACGAATAAGGCAGCGAATAAATGATTCTCTGAATGGATTCCATGAGAAGCGAGCAAATGACTTTTTTTCTCGCACAGTTATTTTGTGTGCATGAGAAACTTTTGTTGAAGAAACCGTCATAGCATCATGTGCTGTAAAAAAAGTAGGAGCTATTTTTTGTGATAGATAGCAAATAGCAAAAGAAAAATATGTGTGAATATTATGAATATGTATTAGGTCGGGAGCCTCTTTTCTTAAAACATTATTCGCCTTTATGAGCATATTTAAATTAAAAACACCGACCCACTGTCGAAACATATTTGGGTATGAACTATGAATTCTAATGACTTTTACCCCATTGTGGTGAATCACCCCTTCATCTTGCACCTGAGCGCATCGAGTTATAACGGTGACTGTATATCCTTGAGCTACAAGACCTTCAGCCTGTTCGGCAGCAATTGCTCCAGCACCCCCTGCAACTATTGGAGGATACTCATCACTAATAATACATATCTTATTCATATTATTTCTTTTGTACCACACAGGCCCAACCAATTGCATGCTTTCTATTTGCAACGCTCGTATTTATTGAATCCAGTTTCAAAGCTATCTTTCCAGTAATCAAAGCTAATTTACCAAAAAGGCGGGCAACCATTGGTCGCTGATGAAGCTTGAGTGAATCTATAATGTACCGCACAAGCATTTGCTGCATAAGGGCAAAGAAACCGCCTCTCTGGTCAATTTCGACTATTTTAAAGCCTGCATCTTCAAAAATTCTTTTGAGGCCGAAAGATGTATACCTGAAGTAATCATGCGGCTCTTCGTGCAATTCATTCATTTGTGGAACTGTGATAAGAGCATAACCACCAACCTTAAGAACACGAGCAATTTCGCGAGCGCCAGCATCGGGATACTTTATATGCTCAAAAACTTGGGTACAAATAACTGAGTCGACACTAGCATCTTTAAGAGGAATCTTATCGACACTACCTACAATATCAACTGTGTCCGCATGGGCGATATCCATACGAATGATCTTTGAGGCACTAAAAAACTTACCGTAGCGATTGTAGTGACCTGCGCCAACATCGAGACACTCGCCTTGTATATAATGAGAAAACTTCTTAACTTGCTCCTGTAGAATGAATCTGTCTGGTTGAAATATATAAGTCATAAACTATTTTTTGCGCGCAACAATATATACATTTGCATAGATATTTGAATCTTTCATATATACATCTAACTTTCGAGCAATTTTCTGAATAAGACTTATAAACTTTTCGAAGCGCTTATGTCGCGCAGGATTCTCATAGTGATTAAAGAAGAAAAAATGGATGAACTCAGTAACTGTAGAAAAGATGCGCCCATACGGCTTACACTCTACTATCTCGAAACCTTCATTCTTGAATAATGATGATAAACCGGTAACCGTATATCTAAAGTAATCATGTGGATCTGCGTGGTAAGGAATTAGGAAAGGTGCTGACAGTATACAGGTACCCCCTTTTGCCAAAACTCTTCGTATCTGCTGTATCATTACCCAGGGTTTTTCTACATGTTCAAGTACCTGAGTTGATATAACTGAGTCAAAAGAGCCGTCTTCGAGTGGTAAATTAAGGATATCACCAACAACATCAATGTGTGGGGCTGCAACCATATCAAATGTGGTATATATGGTTGTATGAGGTTTGATGATGTTTCGATACTTAGCGGATCCAGCACCTAAATCAAGAGTGCGACCCTTAATGAACTGAGTCGTGTAATTAACTACATCACGAGTTGTCTGTAAATATGTATTCATACTATAGTTTTAAATCAGCTATGGCATCAAGTACCATCTCTACGGTTATTTCTTCGATCTGACGTCGAGCTTCCGCAACATTA
>CAZWGR010000018.1:0-1776 GCA_964633555.1 uncultured Candidatus Saccharibacteria bacterium
AATAACTTTTTTGATGAAAAGAAACTGCCTTTTCATGAGGCTATATATGCTGGATATAAGGAGTTCTTGAAAAAAGTACCACACAAGACAATTGATGCACGTCAACCTATCGAAGATGTTTGGAAAGATGTAGAGCAAATTATGGCTCAAGAATTGGGTAAATAGAGTTTTGCTCCAGAAAGGCTTCACGCAGGCTTTCTTTTGGGTTGTATTACAGAATTTGTCTTTTTTAATGCTTACAAATTGATATAATTTTTGTATGAAAGACACACAAATACACAAACTCATACAGGCTGAAAAGAAGCGACAAAAAAGTGTAATTAATCTCATTGCGTCAGAGAACTATGTTTCTGCAGATGTGCTCAAGGCTCTTGGTTCTGAATTTGTAAATAAATATTCAGAAGGGTATCCAGGAAAGCGATACTATGGTGGCAATATTTTAGTTGATAAGGTTGAAGTCTTGGCTCAAGAAAGAGCATGTAAAGTTTTTGGGTTAAATCCTGTTGAGTGGAATGTGAATGTTCAGCCGCTCTCTGGCTCACCGGCAAATGTCGCTGTGTTTTTAGGTGTGGTTCCCATTGGAGGAAAAATCATGGGTATGTCTCTTGATCAGGGTGGTCACCTTACGCACGGTTTTAAAGTTTCAATTACAGGAAAAGTGTGGAATCAAGTTCCATATGGCGTTGATCAAAAAACTGAGGTTCTTAATTACGACGAAGTTAAGAAAATAGCTCTTGAACATAAGCCAGATATTATTGTTGCTGGTTTTACTGCTTACCCTCGAATTGTTAACTGGAAAAAGTTTCGTGAAATCGCTGATGCCTGCGGAGCACTTTTAATGGTTGATATGTCACACATTGCAGGGCTCGTTGCTGGTGGTTGCTACGGTAAGCCACACAGTTCTCCTTTTGAATATGCCGACATTGTTACAACTACGGTTCATAAGACTCTTCGTGGTCCACGCAGTGCAATGATTTTTGCTAAAAAGGATTCTCGTGATCTTGATAAAAAGATTGATAAAGCAGTGTTCCCAGGTATGCAGGGTGGTCCGCATGATAATCAGATTGCCGCAGTTGCTGTTGCTCTTAAAGAAGCAAGTACTCCTGCTTTTAAAAAATATGCAAAGAGCGTTGTTGAAAATGCTGCAATTCTTGCAAAGACGCTTGAATCTAAAGGTTGGAGAATTGTATCAGGGGGTACCGATACACACCTTGTACTTATTGATACATGGATGGGTGGTTCAGGGGTTTCAGGTAAAGTTGCGAGCGATATGCTCGAAGCAGAGGGAATCATTGTTAATAAAAATGCTATTCCTTTTGATAAGCGCCCACCAACTGATCCATCAGGAATTCGCCTTGGATCTGCTGCCGAAACTACTCGTGGCAAGAAAGCAAAAGATTTTGTAAAGATAGCTCTCAGAATCGACGCTGTCCTCAAAAAGCATATGGGCAAGACGGCATAGTGTTTTGTCTGGTCTATACTTTGATTTTTGCTGTTAATATGACAGAATGAGCTCATGAATCTCATTTTAAAGACTCAAGAACCACAAGTAGACTTTGCGAGTGATTTTGTGCGTCATACTCTTGCTCGAGCTTTGGCACGGGCTTTGTGCACATTTGCAGCAACAAAATCAATTGATCTTGGCACTGAAGATTCAGTTGCTGCTTCAATTAAACTCGAATATCCAGCTATTATTGAGCATGGTGATTTTGCTACAAATACCGCTCTCGCTTTTGCAAAAAAACTTGGCTGTGCACCGCAGGTACTTGCTCGTAC
>CAZWGR010000018.1:1876-11645 GCA_964633555.1 uncultured Candidatus Saccharibacteria bacterium
GCACATGTAGTGCGAGCAAATTATCAAGGTGATGTTGGCCTGCATGTTGCAAAAGCAATTTGGGGAATGATGGCTCTTAAAGACTCAATGCCGCCGCGTTCTGCTTCTGTTAAAGAAATCTCTGACTTCATTGGTACTGCCTATGTAAAGGGAAGTGCTGCCGAAGAAAACGACCCACAAGCCAAAGCTGAAATTGCTGCAATTAATAAAAAGGTTTTTGATAAGTCTGATGCTGCTATTAATGATTTGTATGATTGGGGTCGCTCAGTGACGCTTCTTAACTTTGAAGAAATCTACAAACTTGTCGGCACTCATTTTGACCGTTACTTTTTTGAGAGTGAAGTTGCTCAAAAAGGCTTGCAAATTGTGCGTAGTAATACGCCTGCAATTTTTGAAGAGAGTGAAGGTGCTGTAGTTTTTCCTGGAGAAAAGCATGGTCTACATACGCGCGTATTCATTACCTCACAAGGCTTGCCAACATACGATGCAAAAGAAATCGGCCTTACCCATACGAAGTTTGCCGAAATTAATCCCGATCTCTCTATTGTAGTTACCGCTAATGAGCAGAATGATTATTTCAAAGTTGTACTTAAGGCTCTATCATTAGTGAATGATGAGATGGCTGCAAAGACTCAGCATATTAGTCATGGAATGCTTCGTTTTGCTTCGGGCAAAATGTCATCACGAACAGGTAATGTTATTACTGGTGAATCACTCCTTGAAGATGTTCGAAAAATGGTGCGCACAACCATTGCCGACAGGGAACTTACTCCAGAAGAGAAAAATAAAGTAGCCGATGATGTCGGTGTTGCGGCTATTAAGCTATCAATTCTTAAGCAAGCAACAGGTAGTGACATTATTTATGATCCTGAGCAATCAATTTCTTTTGAAGGTGATTCGGGTCCATATTTGCAGTACTCAGCAGTGCGTGCGCGAGCAATTCTTCAGAAGGCTGAAGATGCACACATTAAGATCAATGATTTGGTGGTAAGCAAAGAAGCTCCGACATACCTCGAAAAAATTATGCACCGTTTTCCTTCGGTCATTGATTTTGCTCTAGAAGAAATGGAGCCACATCTTATTGCAACATATTTGCTCGAATTGGCAGGGGCATTTAATGCTTTCTACGCTCAATCACAAATTGTTAAAGCAGATGATCCACAGTCAGCATACAGAGTGTTGGTGACAAAAGCCTTTTACGAAATTATGTCGAGCGGCTTGTATATTCTCGGCATCCGCATTCCTCTTAAAATGTAGTTCGCAAAATATATGGGGTGTGCTATACTCCAAATATGATTCGTGCAACACGAACAGCCATTATTGCCATTAACATCAGTTAAACTGATAGTGGTCTGGCGCTATACGTAAAAAACCAGACCACATCTGGTTTTTTATTTATTCATATGAATACCGAAGCGAAAAAAACACAACAAGAGCAAGTGCAAGGAGCAGAAACAAAATCACCTCTAGCTTTGCGTGAAGAAAGAGTGCTTAAGTTCTGGAAAGATAATGAAATCTTTCAGAAATCACTCCAAAAGAAGGCTCCACGAGGAGAATACGTTTTTTACGACGGCCCACCTTTTGCTACAGGAACTCCTCATACAGGGCATATTTTGGCTGGCTCAATTAAAGACGTACTCCCACGTTTTAAGACTATGCAGGGCTACTATGTTCCACGCCGCTGGGGCTGGGATTGCCATGGTCTTCCTCTTGAAAATATTATTGAAAAAGAACTCGGCATTTCAACTAAGCGAGAGATTGAAGAACTGGGTGTGGGTAAATTTAATGCTGCAGCAAAAGCAGCTGTGCTTCGCTATGCTCATATTTGGGAGCAAGTAATTCCTCGAGTGGGCCGCTGGGTCGACATGAAGAATAGCTATCGAACAATGGATACATCATATACAAAATCTGTATGGTGGGTTTTCCGTTCTCTATTTGATAAAGGACTTATCTATGAAGGGTATAAGAGTATGCAATTGTGCCCTCGCTGTGGAACTACATTGTCGAACTTTGAAGTTAATCAGGGATATAAAGACATTACTGATATTTCTGTATACGTTAAGTTTCCAGTTGTTGGCAAAGAGAAAACTTATTTCATAGCTTGGACTACAACGCCATGGACTCTTCCTGGTAATGCTGCGCTTGCAATTAATACGCAACTTTCATATGCAGAAGTTGATCATGAGGGTTCTACATATATTCTTGCAAAAGATTCACTACCGAAAGCATTTAAAGATGTAGATAATCTTGTGGTGCGCGACATTGATGCTCAAAAGCTTGTTGGAATGTCATATGTGCCGGCCTTTAATTATTTTGCTGAAAAGTATAAAGATTCAAAAACAGTATGGAAGGTATATCATGCTGACTTTGTAACTCTTGAAAAGGGAACAGGTATTGTTCATATTGCTCCAGCTTTTGGTGCCGAAGACATGGAACTTGGCGAAGCACAGGGCATTCCAATGATTCAACATGTTGGAACTGACGGTTATTTTACTGCCGAAGTTACTGATTTTGCTGGCTTACAAGCAAAACCAAAACCTGCAAAAAATGAGCAGGGAGTTGCCGAAAAAGATGGTCATCAGAAAACTGATATTGAAGTAATTAAATTCCTTGCTGCAAAGGGTCTTTTGGTGAATAAGGAAAAGATCGTGCATTCATACCCACATTGTTGGCGCTGTGAGACTCCGCTTTTGAACTATGCCGCTTCGAGTTGGTTTGTTCGCGTGACAGATATTAAAGATTCTTTAGTTAAAGAAAACAATAAGATTGAATGGGTACCACAAGCAGTTGGTCAGAATCGTTTCGGTAATTGGCTTGCTGGTGCACGTGATTGGGCAATTTCAAGAACTCGCTATTGGGGAGCTCCTTTACCTGTATGGAAAAATAAAGAAGGGGATGTGCTCGTTGCTTCAACATTCGATGAGCTACTTAAGTATGGAGAAAAGCGAGGTCAGCTTGTTATTATGCGTCACGGTGAGACCGTATTCAATCTTGAAGGAAAAGTAAGTTCTGATGTTAAGAATACGGCCGATGTTTTGACAGAGAATGGTAAACAACAAGTTGCTGCTTCTGCACAAATGCTTAAAAATAAATACGGCAACTTTGATGTTATTGTTGCTTCGCCGTTTATTCGTACACAAAATACAGCAAAAATTGTTGCTGAGACTTTGGGCTATACAGACAAAATAGTTACTGATGATCGCCTTGTTGAAGTAAAGACTACTCGCTTTAATAATGATTCTTGGGAAAAGATTCATGCAAACTATAGTTCTCGCGAAGAATATTTTACAAAGAAAGTTGATGGTATTGAATCACTCGTAGATGTTCGTACAAGAGTCGGCAGTGCCCTTGAAGAAATTCTTGAGAAGCATAAAGGCAAAAAGATTCTTATTGTAAGTCATGGAACTCCGCTACGAATAATGGAGGCACTGACAACTGGAGATGATATTGATGCTCAGCATGAATTCTTTACTAATGCAGAGTTCCGCGAGGTTTCTACAGTAAAACTGCCACGCAATGAAAGTTTTGAAATCGATCTTCATCGACCATTTATTGATGATGTGGTTTTGGTGCACCCAACAACAGGAAGAAAACTAAAGAGAATTGTCGATGTCTTTGATTGTTGGTTTGAGTCTGGTTCAATGCCATACGGAGAAGCAGGCTACGTTGGTAAATCAACCTGCGGTATATACGATGGGGTAGAGTATCACTTTGATCCTAAGGGTGGTTTGTTCTCACGCCGCCATGGTTTCCCAGCTGACTTTATTGCCGAAGGTCTTGATCAAACTCGAGGCTGGTTCTATTCAATGCTTGTTCTCGGTGTTGCACTCTTTGGAAAGAGTCCATATGAGTCGGTAATCGTAAACGGTTTGGCTTTGGCCGAAGATGGTCGCAAAATGTCTAAGAGCCTTAAGAATTACACTGATCCAATGGATTTGGTGAATAAGTATGGAGCTGATTCATTGCGATACTACATGCTCGCTTCGCCAATTGTTCAAGGTGAAGACGTTGCCTTTTCTGATAAAGGGGTAGATGAGGTTTCAAAGAAAATTGTAAATCGTCTTGATAATACGATGGCATTTTATGAAATGTATGCCGGAGAAAAGCATGGCATGCACGCTCATACTCAAAATGTTCTGGATGCTTGGGCAGTTGCTCGTGTTCATGAAGCCACTGTTGCGGTAACAGATGCTCTTGAGAAGCATGAAATAAATACAGCGGTACGACCAATTGGTGATCTTATTGAAGATCTTTCGGTGTGGTATATTCGCCGATCACGCGATCGCTTTAAGGCAGAGGCTTCTGCTGATAAGACACAAGCTCTTGAAACATCTCGTTATGTTTTTGCTGAAACTGCAAAATTATTAGCTCCATTTATGCCATTCTTTGCCGAAGATATTTATGCTCGAGCAATGAAAGATAGTAAGGATTCCGGTGATATGGCTGAAAGTGTTCATTTGGCTGAATGGAGTAAGGTTACAAAAGTTACTGATACAGAGCAGGCTGTTCTTAAACGAATGGCACATGTTCGAAAGTTGGTAACAGCTGGCCTTGAATTACGTATGAAAGCAAATAGTAAAGTTCGACAGCCTTTGGCAAGTGCTACGGTTGCTGTTCAGGATTTACCTGAACCTTACCTTGATGTACTCAAAGATGAATTGAATGTGAAAGAAATAATTGTTGTTGAAAAGCTCGATTCAGAAACTTCAGAAATTGCGCTCGATACAAATCTTACTCCTGAGCTCAAAGAAGAGGGAATTATGCGCGAGATCATTCGAGCGGTGCAAGACGCTCGTAAAGATGCTGGTCTTACTACGGGTGATAGTGCTGTTCTTGAAATTACTCTTAAGACTCAAGAATTTGATATAGCCGCTCTTGTTAAAAAGCATTATTCAATGCTCCAAAAGACTGCTCAAATAAGCGAAGTAAAGTTTATTGAAGGAGTCGCTGGTAAAGAACTTGTAATTGAAGGCACTACTCTTACACTCAGAGTTGTGTAGTTTATGGCATACCACATTCATACAACTCCAGGTTTTGTGGTTTCAAGTTTTAGTCGGGGTGAAGCAGATAAATATATTTATTTGTTTACACGCGACCTAGGTATGATTGGGGTAATTGCAAAAGGGGTTCGACTCGAAAAATCTAAACTACGATATGCTGTGCAAGATTATGCATACGGTAGTTTTTCTGTTGTTCGAGGAAAGGAGGCGTGGCGACTTACGGGCGCCGAGGTTCCGGACACGCGCTATGTCGCCACGCCCACCACAGCACAAATACTTGCTTTACTACGACGGCTCGTGCAGGGTGAAGAAGCCCAGCCAGTTCTGTTCGACCTACTCGATCAAGATTTGCACGTAATTAGTTCTATCGACGATGTGCAGATAGTACACCTCTACGAACGCATGGCTGTTTATCGCATGCTGTACCATCTAGGTTATATTCAACTGTCTAAAGAATATGATTATCGCCTTACAAAGCCGCTCGGCGAAGCAGTTGAAGCTTCAAAAGCTGATATGCAATACATGCTCAATGAAATTAATGCCGCCCTTAAAATTGCGCATCTTTAGTATATGCAATATAGACAAGGAAAGGGTGTGGTATACTAATAAAAATGTTGCCGCCAAATTCTCGTGAAAATGGTTCTCGTATGGATAAAATTCGTGAAAGCCTGTATTCACGAACGGGTGCTCCTATTGCGCGCAAAAGAATAACATCAATTCATAAAGAAAACTCTGAAAGTGTTCCGCAGGACTGGCAGCATGAAGAACCACTAGCACAAACTCCAGAGCAAGATAATTCAAGATATACAACTCATATGTCATTCCTTACTAAATTACTTATTGCCGCAGCCGTCTTTTTCATCGCTTCACTCGGCATTGGAGCTTTTATATTTTTCCAAGGTGGCAATATAGTTTCTGCTGAAAACGTTGATATAGCAATTACTGCTCCAATATCAATTAACGGAGGAGATGTTGTTACTATGGATGTTAATGTTATCAATCGCAATAATGTACTCCTTGAAGCAGTTGATTTAATTGTGACATTTCCATCGGGTGTAGCTGATCCTGTGACTACAACTAAAGAACTTAAAGAATACCGAAAGATTCTTCCTGATATTGAACCCGGTCGCAGCGCAGAACATTCAGTGCAAGCAGTGGTCTATGGCCAAGAAAACACATCAAAGGATATTAATGTGCGTGTAGAGTATCGGGTAAAGGGTTCAAATGCTGTCTTTAGAAAAGAAAAGACATATGCACTTTTGCTTACTTCATCGCCACTCAGCCTTCAGGTAAATGGTCCACAAGAAGTGTATGCAGGGCAAGAGGTTGAATATGCTTTCCTCATTACATCGAACTCTCGACAGCCATTAAAAAATCTTTTACTTAAGCTTTCATATCCAACAGGGTTCTCATACACAACTTCAGATGTTAAACCTGTGTACGATAATGCTACATGGAAAATTGGCGATATGACTCCAGGAAGCCGCCGTGTGGTTAAAATTAAGGGTGTATGGCAAGGTCAAAATGAAGACGAGCGTGTAATTAAAGCAAGCATAGGAACACAAAGCACAAAGAGTGATAGACAAATCGGCACAGAATTTGTCGGCACACAGTATGCTATTCAGATTTCTAAGCCTTTCCTTGCTCTTGATATTAGCCTCGAAGGCGATCGTTCAGGCGCAGATTATATCGGTATTATCAACGATTCTATTTCAGGCGAAATCAACTGGTTTAATAATCTTGATACTGCTGTTTCTCAGGGAGAAATCCGACTCAAGCTTGTGGGTAATGCTTTTGATAAATACTCAATTTCACCAGATCAAGGCTTGTTCAAGTCTGAAACAAATGAAATCGTGTGGAATACTCAAACAAATCGTGAACTCACTAATATTGGGGCAGGCGAAGGTGGTCGCGTAACATTTAGAATTATTCCTCGCGATCTTTCAAAGCTCAATGCTCCGGTTGCAAATCCTCAAATTACATTGTCAGCAAGTGCAAAGGGAAATAGAAATTCAGAAACAAATGTTGTAAGCTCACTTGAATCTACTGCTCGCCGAGTAATAAAGGTTTCTTCGAATCTTTCTTTGGCAACGGGTTCATATCGCAAAGAAGGTCCATTTACTAATACAGGACCTTTTCCTCCAAAGGCAGAACAGGTAAGTACTTATACAATTGTCTTTAAGATTTACAATACTGCGAATGCACTTTCAGGCACAACACTTACAGCTACATTGCCACCGTATGTTTCTTGGCTAGGAAAAGTTGCTCCAGCCACTGATTCAATTACTTATTCAAAGCTCGATGGAAAACTCGTATGGAATATTGGTTCTGTGCCAGCATATACAGGAACATCACAACCTCCTCGCGAAATTGCTTTCCAAGTTGCCCTTGAACCAACAATTAATCAAATTGGAGTAGCAGCAAACCTTGTACAAGATATTGCAATTTCAGGTCGTGACTCATTTACAGGGGCTGAAATATCACTAGAAAGGGCACCGGTAACTACATTGATTTCTGATAGTAATGCTCGCGAAGCTGATAGTAAAATCCAGCAATAGTTTGTTTTTTGGCGTAAAAAGAGTAAAATTGCTCCATGGCACACGATACAGAAACACTCATGGAAAAGATCGTTTCCTTGAGCAAACGAAAGGGTTTTATTTACCAAGGTTCTGAAATTTATGGCGGTTTGGCCGGTACATGGGATTACGGCCCTCTTGGTCTTGCCCTCAAAAATACTATTAAATCACTGTGGTGGAAGCGTTTTGTTGATTCTCGAGAAGACATGTACGGCGTAGACGCTGCTATTCTCATGAATCAAAATGTGTGGAAAGCAAGCGGTCACGTTGGAGGATTCTCTGATCCTTTGGTTGATGACCTTGTTACAAAAAAGCGCTATCGAGCCGATCATTTGCTCGAAGACATGGGAATTAATCCAGCAGGAATGACTCCGGCTCAAATGGATGCTCTTATTAAAGAAAAGAAAGTTAAGAGCCCTGATGGAAATCCTCTAGGTGAAGTTCGCCAATTTAATATGATGTTTAAGACTCATGTTGGCGCTCTTCAAGATGAAACATCTATTTCATACCTTCGCCCCGAAACTGCTCAGGGTATGTTTGTAAACTTTAAGAATATTATCGATTCTTTCCACCCATCATTGCCATTTGGTATGGCACAGATCGGAAAAGCTTTTCGTAATGAAATTGCTCCACGAGATTTTAACTTTAGATCTCGAGAGTTTGAGCAAATGGAAATTGAATACTTTGTTGACCCTCGATCAGAAGAAGGGGTAATGAAAGTGTTTGATGAACTCTATGCTGAACAGCTCGCTTTCTTAAATGATTTAGGTTTACCACAAGCAAAAGTACACACTCTTGAGGTTCCTGCCGCAGATCGTGCACATTATTCAAAGCGCAGTGTCGACACCGAATTCGATTTTCCTTTTGGTAAAAAAGAATTGCTCGGCCTTGCATACCGAACAGACTACGATCTTAAGGCACACATTGAAGCGAGTGGTGTTGATTTATCATACTTTGATGAAGCAACAAAAGAGCGTTTTGTTCCACACTGTATTGAGCCAACATTCGGTGTTGATCGCCTCGTTCTTGCTGTAATTTCTAACGCTTATACCGAAGATACTCTTGGCGGTGAGACTCGAACCTATTTGGCTTTTGCTCCAAAAATTGCACCAGTTCTTGCTGCTGTATTTCCACTCCTTAAGAATAAGCCTCAACTTATTGAAGAAGCACGAAAAGTTTATAGTCTTTTGCGAAAAGAATTCGGCGCAAAGATTTCTTTCGATGACAATGGAAACATTGGTAAGCGTTACCGCCGACAAGATGAAATTGGTACACCATTCTGCATAACAGTTGATTTTGACACGGTAGAGAAAGCCGCGGGAGTTACTGTTCGAAATCGTGATACAGGTACACAAGAGCGCATGAGTGTTGAAGATCTCATTGTTTTCCTTAGGAAGTCTCTTGCTTAAGAACTTAACAGTTAACGATAATATAGTATGAAAATATCCCAGTTTAAGTTAAGTAATGGGGCACAGTGTATTGTTATACCTTCAGAAGACAGTCCATCGGTAACGGTTATGGCAATGGCTCGCATTGGTTCAAAGTATGAAAGTGATAATGAACGTGGTTTGTCGCACTTTCTTGAGCATATGCTTTTTAAAGGTTCACAAAAGTATCCGACATCTGCAATTATTACAGAAAAGCTTGAAGGGGTAGGTGCACACTACAATGCTTTTACCAGTCATGAATACACGGGCTACTATGCAAAAGTTGCTCGTACTCACACAGAGCTTGCTATGGATGTAATTAGTAGCATGTATACTACGCCGCTTTTTAACTCTGCTGAAATCGAAAAAGAGAAGGGTGTAATTGTCGAAGAAATTCGCATGTACCGCGATATACCCGATCGCCATGTCTGGTATGTCTATATGGAGGCACTTTATGGTGATATACCCGCAGGTAGAAGCATAGCAGGAACCGTTGAATCAGTAAGATCTTTCACAGATGCGGATTTTAAACGATATTTTGCAAAAGGTTATACGAGTGACTCGTCACTTGTTGTTATTAGTGGCGGAGTTTCTGAAGATGAAGCTCGTACTTTGGCAGAAAAATATTTTAGTGCAATTCCACAAGGTAAAGCGCCAGAAAAGGTTTCAGTTAATGAGAATCCAACCGAGCCTACCATCGTCACAGATGTACGCGAGACTGATCAAACTCATATTATTGTAGGTGTTCGTACTTTTGGGGCAAATG
>CAZWGR010000019.1:0-11486 GCA_964633555.1 uncultured Candidatus Saccharibacteria bacterium
CTGGTGACCCTTCCCTCTTCAGGGGAATGCTCTACCAACTGAGCTACCTCGGCATTCACTTTCAACTTCACATTGCTTGCAAACTCTTATGTTATCTACCAAAACAGCTACCTCGGCATACTACTCAAACTAAACAAAAAGTCTATTTAAGCAAATCACTGAGATCACTTATATTCTGCAAACCACCAGATGCGCTACCGGTAAGATCTGTCATGATCTTTATGTACGGCTCAATAACATAATATGCTCCGAAAGTTGCACCGATAATGAAAAGCCAATAAAAAGCTGTCGTTGCTCGACTCCAGAGCGAGGCTCTGTAAAGGCTTTTGAGCATTTTAGAATTCTCTTCAGCTAATTTATAGGTTCTTTCAAGAAGTGACTTTTCTTCAGGAGTCATAAAACGAGTATACCAAAAAACATACCGATATGCAAAAAAACCGACCCCAAAGAATTAGGTAATATAAAAGCGAGTGGGCTTTCGGAGGACACGAAGGTGTCCGAGAACGAGCAGGCAGCAATGGTCGAGGAATGTAAAAAACATTTTTCTTTAAAGAAAAGCATACTAAAACTGTGAGGAACTCTCGGAGGCGCGTAGGCGCCGAGAGCGAAGTACTGTTCTCAGCAGAGAACAAGTACGTGCCTCACAGTTTTAGTATGCTTTAACTTTAATTAATGTTTTTTACTTCCAGAGCCACTCGCATCCACCTCATAACTCGTATTCTGAGCCTCAAAGAAGTTCACAAGCTCAAGAACATCAGTTGCTGTACTCATCCACTTAGCTGGGTTTGAAACATTGAAATGCTTTTCAAGACCAAGCTCTTCAAGTCGTCGATCAGCAACATACTGCACGTACTGATTAACATAGTCAGCGTTAAGGCCAAGAATACCATTTGGGAAAAGATCCTTATTGTATTCAACCTCAAGACTTACACCTTCAACAATAATACTGCGGATTTCATTGGCAAATTCTTCGGTCAAAAGCTCGGCATTCTCTTCGAGAACATTGTGTACGAGGTTAATTCCAAACTTAAGGTGTAGACTTTCATCGCGAATTACCCAGTTAATGAGTGAGCCGAAGTTTCGAAGTTGGTTTCGCTGACGGAAAGACAGAGCAACCATAAAGCCTGAGTAGAACCAAATACCCTCCATAACAATGTTAGTTGCTACAAGGTTTCGGATAAAGTCTTTCTTGCCTTCTACAGTACTAATATCAAGCTTTTCTTCGGTCATTCGCTTAAGGTAGCGGAAAATGTATTCTTCCTTTGCCTGCATCGAAGGCACTTCGAGGTGAATACTAAAGATTTTCTCGCGATCAAGGGGGAATGTCTGAAGAACATACTCAAATGCTACACAGTGATTTGCTTCTTCCCACATTTGCTTTGCGAGGTAAAGGTGACACTCTGGTGATTTAAGGTATGGGTATATTCCAAGAGCAATTGATCGGTTTACAATGAGCTCTGCTGGATTAAAGAAAGCCATAAGGAAACTAACTGCATGGCGTTCATCATCGGTCATCTTTTCCCAGTCTTCGAGGTCTTCTTTAAGGGCAATTTCATGAGGAAACCATGTGTTGCGAACAGCCTGGTTATACAAATCATAGGCCCAAGGATAACGGAGAGGATGAAGATTCACATCCTCAGGTGATGCTTTTCCAATAAGTGACATAAATTTTATTTAATGAATGAGTAGATATTACTGACAACTGTCGCATTGTGCAAGTTCCGCAGGGTCTGTAGGGCAAGTTTTTGCTCCAACCACCATAACTCCAGGCTTAATACTCATTTTAGGTTTAACTTCTGATCCGGCTTGTACTGCTGTAGATACAGGTGCTGTTGTTGCAGGAATTGTTGCTGCTGGTGTATGAGCTTTAGGAACTGATCCGAAGCCGCCTCGAACTGTTTGTGCTCGCTGAGCAAGTGACGATATTGAAGAAAAACCTTTTTTTTCTGTACTTGATGAAGCTACTGGTTGAGGTGCAACTTGAGTTGCAATTTTAACCTGAGGCATAGTTTGAGTTAAGGTTGCAGTTGCTGTCGTCATTGCTGTAGCTGCAGAAGATGACATCGTTGAAGAAGTCATTCTATCGGCTATCGGTGTGGCAATAGGTACATCAATTTCTATAGAGTGAACTGGTTCAGTAGCCAAAGCAGAAGCTGGAATTACTACAGGTGCCTCATGCTCTGCTGCTTTACGAATTGCACCGAATCCAACCTTGCCGAGCTTAGCAGCCTTATTAACCGCAACCGTACTCTGCTCTGCCGTGTGGCGTGGCTTCATATGAAGGTAATAGGTTGTTTTAAGACCCTTTTCCCAGGCTGACATATAGATGCGCATTACTTCGTCGATATCGCGAGTATCAAGGTACATATTACGAGAAATTCCTTGATCAATCCACTTTTGTGCACGAGCGGCTACCTCGATAAATGCATATGGCGATGTAGTGAACGAAGTCTTATAGATATTTCGAATATGCTCTGGAATTTCAGTAACACTTGAAATATCGCCCTGAAGTTCAACGATTCGATCTTTAACCTTTTCCCAAAGGCCAAGGTTCATCAAATCTTTTACAAGGTTATGGTTAATATCAAGATACTTTCCTGAAATCTTATTTCTTGAGAACACCTGAGCAAAGCGAGGATCCATTCCTGGTGTTGTAGCGGCTACAAGGCCGATATTTGCATTAGGAGCTGTTGCCATAAGTGTGGCATTGCGCATTCCTTGTGCAACTCGAGCACGAAGAGCATCCCAATCAAGCCCTCGATGTTTGCGCATTGTTGAAACAGTTAGAGGAATTCCTCGATCAGTACTTAAGCGAACCAAGGTATCCATAGGAACATGACCCTTTGACCATTCTGATCCTGGGAAATGTTTGTAACTACCGCGTTCTTGCGCAAGATTTGCACTTTCGTCAATAGCAATATAGCTTACGAATTCAAATACTCTGTCGGTAAAGTCATATGCCGCTTCACTATCGTATGCTAGGCCCACCTTTTCGAAAGCATCTGCAAGACCCATGACACCAAGACCAACTGCTCGGTTTTCTGAATCTGAGCGAGCTGCTTCAGGAACTGGTAGAACGTTAATGTCGATAAGGTTATCGAGCTGTCGAATTGCCAAGCGTACTGATTCTTCGAGTCGTCCCCACTGCACTTCTTTATTACTTACATGAACTGCAAGGTTAAGTGATGCCAAGTTACATACAGCAATATTGTCTTTATCTTGTGGAAGACAGATTTCTGTACACAAGTTCGACATATGAATTGTGCCTGTATTGTTGTTGAGTGCTCGAACGTTAATAGCATCTTTCCATGTAAGCCATGGGTGTGATGTTGTTTGCAAAGCAACGAGCATATTGCGGAACAATTCTGTAGCAGGCATTTTCTTAAATGCGCGTAGCTGGCGATTTTCTGCCATTTCTACGTATTCTGCATAGCGAGCACTGAAAGCTGCGCCGTAAAGTTCGCAAAGATCAGGTGTTTCTACAGGGTCAAACAAATACCAATCTTCATTGTTCTTTACACGCTTCATGAATTCATCTGAAATATACGCAGCTGTATTTGCTGTTCGCATGCGCATATAGTCGTCTCCGGCATTGTGCTTCCAATCAATAAATTCAGGAAAATCAATGTGCCAGTTTTCCATATAGAAGCAGAGGGCTCCTTTCTTTTTTCCACCACGCTGAATAGCGCGAATTGCCGTGTCGATAATCTTGGCAAATGGTGTTGGACCTGTTGAAACTCCATTATTTGATTTTAATGGTGAACCTGCAGCGCGAAGCTTTGTAACTGAAGCACCAATTCCTCCTGAACTCTTCGATAAAAGCATGACGTCAGACACTGATTTAGCAATGTGATTCATGTCATCTTGAATTTCGAGCAAGAAGCAGTTTGAAAGTGCTGGGTGATTTGTACCTGCTCCAAGGTTTGTTGAACCTCCTGCTATGTACTCAAAACGAGACATTTTTTCGTAAAAACGCTTTGCCCAAAGAGTTGGGTTTTGTTCATTATACGAAAGGCCCATAGCCACTCGCATAAAGAAAAACTGGGGAGTTTCAAGAGGATTCTGCTCTATATCCTTAATAGCATAGCGATTAAGGAGTGATGATAAACCGGCATACTGAAAGAGTTCGTCTCTTTCAATGCGCATTGCTGAAGCAAGTTCATGCAAATTAAACTTTTCTTGCATGCGTTTATCAAGCTTTCCAAGCTCTACACCCTTTGTTATGTATTCAATAAAGCCCTGTTCATGCTTAGCTTTAAGTTCTTCTGGATCATCTTTATTGAATTCACCGAGCACGTTTCGATATATTGTTTTGAGCAAAAGGCGTGTTGCCACTTTGTCATAGGCAATATCTTCTTTAACGTTCTGTAGAGCGGCACTAATAGTTGCCTGATCAATTTCTTCGGTGGTAATACCATCGTAGAGTGTAAGGCGAGTTTCTGTAGCAATCTGAGTTACCATTGAAATAGGATCCATGAGACCACGACAAGCACGCTCAATCGATTTATTGATTCGATCTGCTCGATGTGGCTCACGATCACCATTTTTCTTGGTGACAAAAATCTCCATGGGGGTCATAGATTGTTGTATTACGGGGTATTCCCTCTAGTAGTAAATAGCTGCTAACGGTATGTACTGCGTTGTATGTTTCGAAATATGGGTACGCAGTATGCGAAGTATGTATTGAAATTTTTCTCAGGACACAAAGCAACGCCATGAGTATTTCAAATTGTTGTGCTTTGTTATTATATTCCCCTCATGCTTAAAGAGTTCTGTGGATAAGCTATTTTTTATTCATTAGAACACAGACTTTTATTTACAAAAATCGTATGTCGAAATTTCTGTTATAGCACACTGTTTTCTGGAGTAATTTTTTAAACTTTTGCTCTAAGCGAGATTTTTAAGAAATGCTCCGACAAAATATGCAATTGCTGATGCTGCCCCGCCAATGAGGAGTGTTTGCAGTGAAGCAATAAACTTACTGCGACCTGTAATATGGCCTTTAATAAAGCCTATGAGGATAAAAGTAATTGCTGTGCCGGCAATTGCCACTAAGAATGTATGTTCTTTAAGAAAATCAAAGTATGGAGCAAGTATGTAAAACACCAGAGGAATAAAGCCGACGACATTAAAAGCGATGAATGTTGTTATTGCCGTTGGTAAAGGTAGTTTTTGTGCATTTGAATGATCTGCATTACCGTAGATTTCTGAAGATCGTGCCAAATAACTTGAGGCTGCCATAGAGAATCCATCGGCAAAGAGGTTTGCAAAGCCTAAAATAAGGATAATGGTGGTGCTGAGCTCTGCTCCTACTGCACTTGCTATGATTGCGAACGTGGTTACAATGCCGTCGATTCCTCCATACACAAATTCTGGTAGGTATTTTGTGAAAGTTTTCATGCGAATTATTGTAGCATGTTATCTGTAGAGCTCTGAATGGGTTCCTAGGGTTAAAAATACAACAGCTGGACCGTTGTCATAGTAAATCGCTCTATAATCACCGGTAATGTTAATACTTCTACAACTTTGAAACGCCTTATTTACTGAATGGTTATTGAGAATAGGGCTAGTTTTATCTTTTTCAAAAATTGTAAGCCTCGAATAAAACTGTTCCTGTATTTTTACAGGCACTTTTCTGAATCTTTTAAGAAATTGCTTATGAAAGACAATTTCCATAAAAGCTATTTTTTTAGATACTCTATCGCGCTTTTGGCATCACTAAAGCCTGGAGAAATGTTTTTGCGAGCTTTTACATCATTCAATGCTTTTTGAATATCTTTTTGTGTAGCATTGTTAAAAGCACTGTCAGTTGTAAGACTTACAGAGAGTTTTCCATCGACATAAGCTTGAGTTGCAAGCTTAAGGATCGAGCCGAAAGCTAAGCCTTGGCTTTGCGCTTTCTTCATTGCTTTTTCTTTAAGCTCTTTATTGATCTTAAATATTACTTGTGTATTCATGTATATATACTATATATATCCAATATATATGTCAATAAGTATTTGTTACGCACGAAATTTGTGCTCGACAGATATTATTCTCGGTGATACCTTTAGTGTGGGAGTCGCCTCATGAGCAGGCCTCGTTGCACGCCGAAAACGTAGACATGTGTATCTTATCGGTCGTATTCACCGAAAGGGCTGTAGGCCAGCACATGTCATGGTTGCAACCCCCGTTTGGTACCCTGGCCTAGCCAGATATGTCCAGACGGGGCTATTTTTTTTTGGGGGGGTGTTGTTGGACATTTAGTATGCCGCGTAGTAGTATCTTCAGCAGAAAGGAATTGTTTATGCCACTAGATCCGAACTGTTGGTTTGTTGCGGCAAAACTTGTTGGAACACCTCCGCCCTCAACCCCGTACGATACGTTCTGCTTCGTCACAGCCATGGTGTTGTTCATGGGTGTAGGTGGGTCAATTTTGCTCCTCGCCGAAATCATCGAGGAATAGCCCCCACCTTTTTTGGGCAGAAATCCACTGTCTAAGTGTATTGTTAAATATCTGTATCACACTGCCCTCTTCGCTTTTTAATAAAAAGGTGGTAGATTATAACTACTCGAGTTTGGAGACTAGTCAACCAACCTCTTCTCCCAAGGGAGTGACGCGAGTTGACCATCACAAAGATTAAGGGAGGTTTAGTAGCGGCGCGCGAACGATCTATTCAAACCCTGAAATCTTTGTGATTTTTTCTTTATAAAACTCTAAGATTTATGCACCTTACTAAGCATTACAAAAAGAAATAGCCAGCACTTGTGGTGCGGGCTATTCTGCTATGTGCCATCGATCTCATCGAGAATCGAATTTACAATATCCCTCGAACTGAAGCCGGCCGGAGGGCGTGTAATCGGGCGACCAACAATGATGCGATCAGCGCCAGCCTGAATCGCTTGTTTTGGAGTCATTGTTCGTGATGGCTCCTGATCATCGTTGTGTACTGATATCCAGGCAGGCCGGACATTTGGAGTATTGATGGTTCGATACTCACTTTTGGGTATAACACGACGAATCACATCTACTTCCCATGGGGAGCAAACGAGACCATCAAGTCCTGAGGCAATGGTTTGACTGGCCAGCCTTTCAACAACCTCAAGGATTGTACCCGTATAAAGACCACTCACCTCAAGAGGTGTGAGGCTTGTTAAAACGGTAACACCGAGCAACTCCGTGCTGGGGAGTTCTCCCTTAATACGTCGAATACCGAGAGGCCCTGCACCACACATAACAGTGAGGATATCAGGCGTACACTGCCACATATACTCTGCATCTGTAGCCATAGTGCATGGCACATCACAAATCTTGAGGTCAGCAAATACTTTGAGCCCACATTCCTTGATACTGCGAATCAAACCATAACCGACCATTCGCAAAGCGGAATTGACCTTGATGTATACACCGCTTCCTGCAAGCGAATCGGCAAGGTTAAGTACTTGCCTTCTTACGTGATCTGGAGTTGTTTCACCTGGTATCGGAGTAAAGTCCGCCGCAACGACAAGTCGTTCGGCTGGCTTCATTATTCTTTTCATTTATGCCTTTTTTTGACTGTTTCTGTCTAGAACTAAAGTAGCTGATTATACAGAAATGGTCAAATGAGTGTACTCGCGAACACAAAATGATTCTTTGTATTTTAATTTATACCGTGTTGAACTTAATAGAGTAGGAATCGGCCTCGCCTCTCACCTATGCCGTCGCACAGGTTCGGGCTGGCCACCACCTCGCAGTTCGCCGTACTCGGCTCACATAGCTCCGGTGTTCGATTCCTACTGGGGGCCGGTTCATAAATATTAAAAACCGCCACAGTTATGTGGCAGTTTTTAATATTTAGGTGCCCCCAGTAGGAATCGAACTTACATCTTTCCCTTAGGACGGGATTGCTCTATCCATTGAGCTATGGGGGCAATGTGTGTAATGTAACACAAAAAATGGGCTATTGCCCACTTTTTGTTTCACTTACTTTTTGTATTTATATCAAACCTGCGGAGTATAAAACTACTTTACACCCAACACTTCAGCGAGGCGAGCTTCGTCGTAACCAACCATGATTGCATCGTCGATTTTGAGTACTGGTACTCCCATCTGACCTGTAAGCTCAATCATTTCTTTGCGCTTTTCAAGATCTGCAGCTACGTTATGCTCTGTATACTGAACACCTTTTGCTTTCATGAATTCTTTTGCTAAATTGCAGTACCCACACGTTGGTGTTGAGTAAATTGTTACATTTTTCATATATTTTTATTATAGCATATGTGCTATAGAGCTTATGCACACTTACCCTGACCTTATTATGGATTCAAGCGCTTAACATCGCGTGGCAAATAGGTAGCTTCGCGAACATTTGAAAGGTCGAGGAGCTTCATGACAAGGCGACCTGGGCCAATTCCTGCTCCACCGTGTGGAGGACAACCGTATCTGAAGAAGTTTAAGTAATCTTTAAGTGCTTCAAGGCTCATTCCCTTTTCAACAGCTTGCTTTTCGAGAATATCAATTCTGTGTTCACGCTGAGCTAGGGTAGTAATTTCTATACCCTTAAAGAGTAAGTCTGCACGACGTGATCTATCAGGCATTTCTGGGTGTCGCATATGATAGAAAGCACTCTTTGAAACGTGGTAGTCAGTAATGAATACGAAATCATGATTATGCTTTTCTTTAACGTATTCACAGATTGCGCGTTCTTCTTCAGGGGCTAGGTCATGTTCTTCTGGAGAAGCAATGCCGCGCTCTTTGAGTATTTTCTTTGCATCAACCATACTGATTCGTGGGAAAGGTCGAGAAGGCACGGTGATTTCAATATCAGGGCATGCTGCTTTTATTGATTCAAAACCTGAAACAATCATTCCCTCTTCTTCGTCCATGATGTCATGATGAGAATCAATGAAGCCTACTTCAAAGTCCCAACCGGTAAATTCTGTAAGGTGGCGAGTTGTAAATGATGCTTCGGCTCGGAACACGGGACCAGCCATAAACACACGCTCAAAGCCTGAAGCTATACCCATTTGTTTATAAAACTGTGGTGACTGCGCTAGATATGCTTTGCCTTCGAAATAATTAACTTCGAAAACTTCTGCCCCTGTTTCTGAAGGAGTACTCATGAATGATGGAGTATAAAGTTGTGTGTATCCAGCTTTGTCCCAATAGGTACGAAAACCTTTTTCAAGAGCAGTCCATACCTTAAAGATCTTTGCCTTTTCTGGCTTACGAAGATCGATCCAACGATAGTCAAAGCGAACTGGGGCTTCGGTTTCTTCGCCACCTTTAATTGTTACTACAGGAATTGGTAGGACCGGAGCGGCTGCAGATAGCACATCGATCTTTGTAATATCAATTTCAACACCACCAAGAGCCTGCTCAGCCTTCTTTGCCATACCTGTAATACGCACCACTGATTCTGTAGAGAGATTCTTAATAACCTCAAAAGCAGGATTATCCTTCATTGCCAAACACTGGATAAGGCCCTCTTTATCGCGGAGCATTAAAAAGACTATTTTTGATTGAACACGAAGAGCCTGGGCAAAACCTTGCACAGTTACTTCTTTGCCCGCTTCAGCGAGCACTTCATTGGTATGTAATGCTTTAATCATATATAAGAGTATACCTGTATTCGCAAAAAACTCAATTTGCTATTTAAAGTATTCAAAGAAACGAGTGTACCAGGCTTTGCGGATAGTTTGAGTCGTTGTTGAAGAGCTTCGTTGAATATCATCGACAACTAAAACGACTTCTTCTCCTGGTTTTATTACGCGATACTTTTTTCGAAGCTCTGACTCAACACCTTCATCAGTTTCAAGAAATGAAACAGATTGTGAAAGCGAGTTATGACGCGCTTTAAAATCACTTTGTTCTTTTTGAGCAGCTACGAGTCGCTCTCGTGAGAGTGATTCTTTAGAATACATTTCAAATACACCTTTTATCCCAAGAATTGTGACTATAAGAAAAATCGCAAGGGTTCCCCAAGAAAAGAGTATACGTCGATATGATCTTTTAATAAGAAGCATGGTTTTAGTATACCATTTGCAATGCTCGAATTCCCAGGCTGATTATGCTACAGTATACGTACTATGATTTTTGAACCACAGTTTAAGCGAAAGGCACAAATTGTTTTCACCGTTATTGGAGTATTCGTAATCATCAGTATGATTGCTGCATACGCACCATTCTGGAGATAAATAATTTTTTATAAGAGTTATGTATAAAGAAAAGGCGCTTCGTATGAAGCGCCTTTTCCCGTTGATGTGTACACACGGCAGATCGACACGCCGTGTGTACCCTTATTCTACTCCGTTCTCATCATTTTGAGAAATACCTCCTGGGGAATATTCACCTTACCCAATTCCTTCATTTTCTTCTTTCCTTCTTTCTGTTTTTCCCACAATTTCATTTTTCGTGTTCTATCACCTCCATACATATGCTGCGTAACGTTTTTTTGCATTCCTGAAAGAGTTTCAGAAGCAATGATTCTACCCAATGCTTTACCCTGAATTTTGAGGGTAAACATTTGTCGCGGAAGTATTTTATGAAGTTTTTCCACAGATTGTTTAGCTTCTTCTTCAATTCTGCGTCGTGATACTACTCGAGAAAATGCAGGAACAATATCATCTGCAACGAGAATATCGAGTCGTGCAACATCTGCTTCGCGAGAATCGGTAATTTCATATGATATAGAAGCAAAACCTGATGAAACACTTTTAACTTCATCAAAAAAGTTTCGCATGAGCTCGCGGAGTGGCATAATTACCGTAATAGAAGTACGATTTTCACCAAAGTTTTCGGTAGCAATTACTTCACCCTCATGATCAAAAAGCGATTGCATGAGTGGGCCTAAATAATCAGGTGGAGTAATTATCTTCATTGAAACCAATGGCTCATACACCTTATCAATCATATGATCCTCAGGAAACATTACCGGCGTATATACCTTTTGAGTTTTGCCACTCGTCAGTAAAACTTCATAGGTAATACTTGGAATAGTTACAACAAGTTCAAGGTTGTGTTCACGTCGTAAACGTTCTGTCACAATTTCAAGGTGGAGCATTCCCAAACAACCGCAACGAAAACCTCGGCCGAGCATTCCCGAAGTTTCTTCTTCATAGGTAAGTGATGAGTCTGAAAGTTTAAGCTTTCCCAAAGCCATTTTGAGATTATTAAAATCATCTTGGCTTTCTGGATATACTGAAGCCCATACCACAGGCTTTGGTGTCATGTATCCAGGGAGTGCTGGCAATGTATCGCGCACCGAAGAAACTGTGTCTCCGACTGAAGCAATACCTGGTTGCTTAATACCTGTAACTATGTAGCCAATTTCTCCTGGGCCAAGACTTTCGCATGGAACATCATCGGGCGAAAATATACCCACTTCGAGTGAAGAAAATTTTTCATCAGACACTTTAAAGAGTAGATTGTCGTGGCGAGACACATAACCGTTCATGACACGGACATACACAATTACTCCTTTATGATTTGAATATTGAAAGTCAAAAACGAGTGATCTAAAAGCATC
>CAZWGR010000020.1:0-10997 GCA_964633555.1 uncultured Candidatus Saccharibacteria bacterium
CAAATACTCAGCCACCAATGAATTTGCGCCCAAAAATACCATCAACAAGTGATGAACGCCGTAAGTCTCTTGCCGAAATTCGCAGTATTAATGACAGGGTAGTTGCAGAAAATTTTCCTTCTGACCTTCAGATTGGTGCAAGCCTAGCTCAGCCCTCAAGACAGGATGCGACAATTGCAGTTGTGAGTGATCCTTTTGCAAAAGTTACTGCCGAAGGTATATATGTAATTACTCTCAATACTGAAACAAATAATGTAGAGACAATTTATTCTCGACGAGCACGAACAGCTTTTCCTATAGCAAGTATTAGTAAAATGATGGCCTTAGTTACATCAGATCTTACTGCGCCTGCAACAACGTCGGTAGTCATTAGTACATCAACAAAAGCCGTTTATCCAAATGATACACTTTTTAATATTGGTGATCGTTGGACAAAAGAAGATCTTATTCCTGCGATTGTTATACCTTCAAATAATGTAGCTATTGAAGCACTTGCTGAACTCCATGGAGTAAAAGATTTTGTTGATACTATGAATGCTGTCTCAAAAGAAATCGGAATGACAGGAACAAAATTTGTTAATGCAACCGGCCTTGATGAAGCTACGGCATCAAACATGGCTACTCCGCGCGATGTCGCAATTTTGGGGGCATATCTTATTAAAAATCGCCCAGATATTTTAGCCTTATCTCGCCTTACCACACACTCATTTACTCGCTCAGATGGCAAAGAGGTGACTCTTAAAAATACTAACGGTAGTCTTACCGATGAAACAATTCCATGGAAAGTCGTGGGTGGTAAAACAGGTACCACTGCAAGAGCAGGGCAAGCACTACTTTTAATTACCGAAAGCCCGGTAAAAGATACATATATTGTTGCTGTGGTATTACGGTCACAGTCAAGAACTAAAGACATGGCACTTGTTTTGAACGGCATTAAAGAATTAGCAAGCTTTGCACCATTTATTCAATAATATGAGTCACGATTCACACATTGATCGACCGTTTTTACTCCTCGTACTCGCTCTTGCTGTGTGTGGCTTTGGTATTTTTATTTCTGCAAGCCTTGGTTTATTAACTCGAAATGGCCCCGACATGACGGGCATTGCTTTAACTCAAGCACTCAGTTTGTTGCTCGGTTTTGCTGGTTTTTTTGTGGTGTCACACATCCACTATCGTTTTTGGAGAAGCTATGCATTTATGGGTTTGCTCGGAGCTATCGGTCTTAACCTCATTCTTTTCATTCCGGGAATTGGTATTGAACACGGAGGTGCAATTCGCTGGATTGATATCGGTATTACATCTTTCCAGCCATCTGAAGTACTTAAGATTATGTACATTGTTTATTGCGCAGGGTGGCTTTCTTCTCGAAAAAATAGTCTTGAATCAATGACACAGGGACTCATTCCATTTTTAGTAATACTTGGAATTATCTGCACACTGCTAATTGCTCAGTCAGATACCGACACACTCGTAGTTATCGGTGCCACAGGAATTACTATGCTCCTAGCAGCTGGAGCAAAATTGCGTCACATTGCGCTTATTTGCGGTTTCGGTCTTATCGTTGTAACGAGTATTATTCTTGTTCGACCATATGCTCGAGAGCGAATACTCACTTATTTTGACCCAAGCCGAGATCCAAGTGGTTCAAGTTATCAAATTCAACAGTCGCTCATTGCTGTTGGTTCAGGTCAAATATTTGGCCGAGGCTTTGGGCAGAGTCTGCAAAAGTTCTATTATCTTCCTGAGCCAATTGGAGACTCTATATTTGCAGTGCAAGCCGAAGAATTCGGATTTTTCGGTAGTACGCTACTTATTGGCTTATACGTAGCCTTGGCATGGAGGTCTCTTAAGATTGCACAAAGGGCACCCGACGCTTTCGGTGGACTCATCATCGTAGGAATTGTTATACTTATCATTGTCGAGTCATTCATGAATATCAGTTCTATGGTCGGCCTATTGCCGCTATCAGGGCAACCACTACTTTTTGTGAGTCATGGAGGAACAGCATTGGCAATCATATTGACCTCAGTCGGTCTTATAGCAAATATTTCTCGGCATAAGAAAAAAGTCGGAAATGATATAGTAGCAGCAGAAGAAATAAATTAAAATATATGAAAATAGTATTCACCGGCGGAGCAACAGGAGGACATTTTTACCCCCTCATAGCAATTGCAGATGCAATCATTGATATTTCTGCTGCTCAAAAAATTATTACTCCAGCTTTTTACTATATTGCGCCAACTCCATATAATCCTCGAGCGCTCTTTGATCGTAATATTCAGTTCATACCGATTTCAGCAGGTAAGTATCGAAGATATTTTTCTGTACTCAATTTTACTGACATTTTTAAGACTATAACCGGCATTTTTTCTTCGCTCATTGAGCTTTATAAAATTTATCCTGATGTCGTAATTAGTAAGGGTGGCTATGCAAGCTTTCCACCGCTTGTTGCAGCAAGAATTTTGCGTATACCCGTTATTATCCATGAATCAGATAGTGCACCAGGCGTAGTTACTTTATGGTCAGCTCCTTTTGCAAAGAAAATTGCAATTTCATACCCACAAGCGGCTAAGTATTTTAAAAAGAAAGACCTTGAGAAAATTGCAGTTACCGGTAACCCTATGCGACAGAGTATTTTGCAGCCAATTACTCACGGAGCATTTGAGCATTTTAATCTCGAAACAGATATACCAACACTCTTGATTTTGGGTGGATCACAGGGTGCTCAGCTCATTAACGACGTTATTGTTGAGTCTTTGCCAAAGCTTCTTGAAAAGTATCAAATCATTCACCAAACAGGGCGCGCCAATTTAGCATATGTAACACAGATTAGTGGAGTTGTATTGGCAAAATCAAAATATGCTACTCGATATCATCCAATAGATTATATTAATGATTTAGGAATGCGTATGGCTGCTGGTGTCGCCACGCTTGTTATCTCTCGTGCCGGTTCAACCATTTTCGAAATTGCTGCTTGGGAAAAACCTTCAATCATTATTCCTTTGCGAGAAGAGGTAAGTCATGATCAAACTAAGAATGCTTTTGCTTATGCACAAACAGGGGCTTGTCAGGTAATAGAAGAACACAATATAAGTTCAGCAATTTTGTGCACACAAATTGACTCGATATTGCAGGATTCTCGAGTGTATGACGTAATGAGGCAGGCAACAAAGAACTTTGCACCAAAGGATGCAGCCCATAAAATAGCCACAGCAGCACTTGAAATCGGGATTTCACACGAGAAATAGCCCACTGTCAATTATTCTATACACTTGCGAGGTGGAAGGGCATGGTATACTTAGTATGTTACTCGCTAACTCAATAATTTAATTATGGAACCAAATAGAACAGGTATTTCAACAACACAGTGGGTCATCATGGCTATTGTCGTTGTAGCTCTCGTTGTTTTTGGAGTGTATATGCTTACTCGAGGAGATAGTATGCCAGCAGGTACTCCTTCTGCGGTAAATACAACTCAGTTACCACAGTACAAGAATGTTGTAACAGTTACCGATCAGTTCCCAGGAAACATTGTGTACATTACAACAGTTGAACTTGCTAAGGATGGTTTTGTTGTAGTATACGATGGTAATCCAGCTCAGGGTGGAAAGGTTATTGGTAGCTCATACGTAAAGGCAGGAGTACGACCAGGACAAGTAAATCTTTCAACAAAGACTCTTGATGGTAAGACATACTATGTTGCTCTTTATGTAGACTCAAATGCAAATGGTGTATTTGATGCAACAGATGCTCCAGCACTTGGCGCTTCAGGTTCTCCAGTTGTGCAGATGTTCCGCGCAACACTAGCAGTGGGCGATAAAGGATAATAACGATGGTTCGATTCTCTCTATCGAACCTCATACAATTAACAGGCGGTGTCGCAAGCATGGTAATCATGGCGACACTGCCTGTTTCGGCATATGCACAAAATGCTGATGTTTTGCGCCAGCAAATCAATGATCGTAACTCGGGTATTGAACTTCTAGAGCGAGAAATTTCTCAATACCAGAATGAACTTGAATCTATAAGTAAAGAAGCAAATACACTTCAAAATACTGTTCGCTCACTCGAGCTTTCTCAAAAAAAGATTGAAGCTGATCTTAAAATTACGCAAGCAAAGATTAACGCTGCAAATGATAAGATAGGCAACCTTTCTGAAGATATTACTGCACGTAATGAAAGAATACTCTTTAATCAAAACACCATTAAAGAAAGTATTAAAACTATTTACAAGAATGACTCAGTTTCACTTGTTGAAATTCTTCTTGGTGATCTTTCACTCTCAGACTTTTTCTCTGAAGCTGATAGCCTTGAGCGTATTCAAGAAGGTGTAAGCGAAGCAATAACAGAACTTGAAGCAAGCAAAAAGACTCTCGAGAATAATAAAAGATCTGTAGAAAATCAGCGTGCTGAACTCTTAAAGCTGCGACAGCAATTAAGTAATCAAAACAAGCTTTTGGTTGATACTAAAGCTGAGCAAGCATCACTTCTTTCTGCTACAAAGAACACTGAAGCAAATTACAAAAAAATTATTGCCGATAAGGTCGCTCAAAAAGCACTCTTTGAGCAAGAAATATTTAAGTTTGAGTCAGAACTTAAAATTGTAATTAATCCTTCATCAGTACCTAAAGCAGGAACTGGAGTTTTGAACTGGCCACTTGCGAGCGTTACAGTTACTCAATATTTTGGTAATACGCCATTTGCAACAAAAAATCCACAAGGATACGGCGGTCAGGGTCATAATGGTATTGACCTACGTGCTGCAGTTGGTACAAAGGTGTTTGCGCCAGCCGATGGAATAGTTGCCGGAGTAGGGGATACGGGTTTAATTCGCGGTTGCTATTCATACGGTCGCTGGGTAATGATTAAGCATCCTAATGGACTCTCAACTTTGTTTGCACACCTTTCAACACCACTCGTAAAAACAGGGCAAGCAGTATCACGCGGTGATCTTATCGCATATAGTGGTAATACAGGTTACTCAACAGGACCGCACCTTCACTTTGGAGTATATTTGACCGAAGCTGTTCGTATTACAAAGCTTACATCAAGTCGCAATTGTAATGGTGCAGTGATTCCTGTTTCTGATCCACAAGGATATATGAACCCACTGTCATATCTCTAGTTTTTTTGATAGACTGCGTTCGTAATGAATATAACTCCGAAGTACGAAATAACACTTGGAACAAAAGCCTTAGTTGAACAAATTAAGGCTGTTTTTCCTGATATTGAAATACCTCTCACACAAACAGTTGAGTATTCAGAGTGGCAGATAAAAAATGACAGATCGGTACTGTGGGTTCGCATTAGTCGTAACGGTTCATTTTGTGGAATTGGCTTAGCCGTGAGGTATGATATTCCTCGAATAAATATGCACTATTGGTATATGCCCTATGGACCAGTAATTGTGGTTCCGCACTTTACAAATATATCAACCGAAATTAAAGAGCTCACTCGAGCGCTTAAAAAGACTGTAGAGAATTTTGAAGACTCTCACCGTTCACAGCAAAAAGAATATCACCGATCACTTTTTGTTCGTACTGATGCAACTGTCTATACTGGTTTGCCTATCGGTCAACAAGGCAAAAAGATTCTTTCAGAATTAAAGCCACAGGGAATTGGGCATTTAATGTCATTACCACAAATGCAAGGTTCATATTTTCAACCACGAGCAGAATGGCAGATTTCTCTTAAGCAAACATATGCTCAGATACTTTCTGCAATGCACCACAAAACAAGATACAGTATTAAGCTTGCCGAGAAAAAGCTCGACGCCGGTTCAATCGAATACGAAATCATAACTGGTAAAGAAATACTTAAGCATCAAAAAGAATTCGAAACACTCATGAAAGAAACTGCCCAAAGAGATCATTTTTGTATGCATGATCACGGCTATTACTCATCTATTTTTAAAACAGCAGCGCAACACAAAGGTGGTTTTCTTATACATGTGTATCAAAGTAAGGGTAAAGAAAATAAATTACTTGTTTCAAACCTCATAATTTATACTGAAACTTCGGCTTATTATTTATTTGGTACATCTTCTAATGAAGGGCGCAATCTCATGCCTACATATTTGGCTCAATGGAAAGCGCTCGAGCAGGCAAAAAGAGATAAGAAAATATGGTACAATTTTGGAGGAATATCGACAGAAAACTTTCCTAAGCGAGGCTGGAAGGGTATTACAGATTTTAAGATGAAATTTGGCGGTGAAGCCAGAGTTCACCCATTCATGTACGATATTTCGCTGAAAAAGATTCACTACACTCTGTACTCATTATTTAAGATTGCTAGTTATTTACGATCATATGTCCGTTTTTCAAAAGGCTAAAAAAATAGTTCGAGCATGTGCGCCAGATGTTGTTCTTGTGGTATATCATGCTTTTTTGTCATATCTTGGTCACGCTATGGCTGGTATGCCATCAAAATCAATGGTGGTAATTGGCGTTACAGGCACCAAGGGTAAAACATCGACAGCAAATTTTATTTGGTCAGTCTTGAATGCTGCCAATATCAAGACGGGCATTATTAGCACCGCAAACATTCGCATTGGTGGTACCGAAACTCTTAACCACTACCATATGACCATGCCTGGCCGTTTTGCAATTCCCGGTCTCATGAAAGATATGGTTAAAGCAGGTTGTTCGGTATGTGTTGTTGAAACAACTTCGGAAGGACTCAAGCAGCAACGACACCGCGGAATCATCTATGACATTGCAATATTTACAAACCTTACACCCGAGCATTTACCATCACACAATAATAGTTTTGATGAGTACAAAAAAACAAAGGGACTTTTGTTTAAAGCAATTCAAAATCGCGGTTTAGGTGCGCAAGCGTACCGCAAAACGGTTTTGGGTAAAAAAATATCTACGGCAATTATCGCTAATGCAGACAGTGAGCATTCGCCATACTATCTTTCTTTTGGTGCAGATGAACATATAACTTATGGTTTCAAAGATGGAAATATGCAAGCAAGTAAGATCGTAGGAACCTCGGGTGGCACATCATTTACTGTTGGTAATATGCAGTATTCAACACCTATTATCGGAACGTTTAATGTATATAATATTTTGCCAGCTCTTTTAGTTGGTAATTTATTGGGTGCAGAACAAAATCTTATCGCAAAAGGAGTGTCTGATCTCAAAGGAATTCCAGGAAGAATGGAAGTCATGACAAAATCAAATGATCCCTTTATGGTCATTGTCGATTACGCTCATGAAAAGCAAAGCATGAATGCTGTACTTGAAAGCATGCATACAATTCGTGCAGAGCGACAGCGAAATAGACAAGAAGCCACTAGAGCTACTGGTAGAATCATTGTTGCTCTTGGTGCCGAAGGCGGTGGCCGTGACCCACGTAAGCGCTTTGAAATGGGTGAGGTTGTTGCTCACAAAGCAGACATTGTATATGTAACCAATGTTGATCCTTACGAAGATGATCCTCAGAAAATCCTCGAAGATATAGCTCAGACAGCAGAAAAATTTGGCAAAAAGCGCAATGCTGACCTTTTTGTTATCGAAGACCGAGAAGAAGCTATTAAACATGCAATTGAACACGCCCAGAAGGGTGATATCGTTGTAATTACAGGAAAGGGCGCCGAACAATCAATGATTATTGGTGGCAAAAGTATACCGTGGGATGATAGAGAGGTTGTGAGAAAGTGCCTATAATTTAATTCGATAGTAATAATAATTTTATCAACATAGGGATACGTATCCTATGTGCTAAAATTAGTATAATGAACTTACTTAAGTATCTAAGATTTACTAGGCAAATATTGCTGGATAATCTTAAGCCCCTGTTATTCCTCGCTCTCTTTGTAATGTTGGGAGGTTTTATTTCTGATAAAACTTTTGCCATAACGAACCCATCTCTTGTGCTTGATGCGAATCAAACTGTACAAAGTGGCTCGTATACAAGTTCAATGCTTTTTAATGGAAAGGCTTATATGGCTATAAGTACTCAAGAGTACGGTAGTGAAATTTGGGTAACCGATGGTACAGCAGAGGGAACACATATTTTTATTGATATTGTTAAGGGTGGTAGTTTTACGCCACTCTTTATTGCGACAACATCAGACTACTTATTTTTTAGAGGGACTACACCTGAATATGGAACAGAGCTTTGGGTAACTGACGGTACTGTGGAGGGGACTCGCATGGTGAAAGATATTGCTCCAGGAGTCGCAAACGGAGTTACATCAAGTGTTTCGCGAGTGCTCGGCAGTACAATTTATTTTATTGCCAATGATTTAACAAATGGAATGGAGTTGTGGAAGTCAGACGGTACAGAGGTTGGCACCGTTGGAATGGATTTTTACAATGGAGCAGGCAGTGCCTATATTTCTGGTCAGATTCGCTCTATTGGCAGCTCACTTTTCTTTTTTGGTAATGACAACGGAGCTGGTGGGGTAATTATTAAATCTGATGGTACCGAAGTTGGTACTGTGTCACTCGGTACCTACCCAACTCTCACAACAAATCTTACCGAGATCGGTTCTTATATTTATACAAACGGTGAGGATGATGTACACGGCCGAGAATTGTGGCGTACTGACGGTACAGCCCTCGGGACCTTTATGGTTAAAGATATTTATGAGGGTAGCACTATGTCATTTCCAAGTAGTATTACGAATATTGATGGCACAAATTTTTACTTTACCGCAACAGATGCAACAAATGGTACTGAGCTTTGGAAATCTGATGGTACTGAGGTCGGTACAGTATTGATAAAAGATATTAATCCAGGAACAGCAAATTCTTCAGCAACCGGTTTACGTAAGATGGGTTCAACCGTATATTTTAGTGCTACAGATGGTACAAATGGTCTTGAATTATGGAAGACGGATGGTACAACAGAGGGAACAGTATTAGTAAAAGATATACTTCCAGGATCGGCGAGTTCGCAGCCGAGTAATTTTACTGTACTCAGTTCCAATTTCTATTTTACCGCTGACGATGGATTTACAGGGGTCGAGCTGTGGAAGTCAGATGGTACAACAGAGGGAACAGTATTAGTGAAGGATATTAATCCGAGTGGACCAGCAAGTCCCACAAGTCTCTTTGTGTTTGGAAACTATATTTATTTTAGAGCAAGTGATGGTGTTAATGGTACTGAGTTGTGGCGCACTGATGGAACAACCGAAGGTACGTTCATGATTAAGGATATTGAAGGTAACCAAGGTTCGCTCGCAACTTTGAGTGCTGCATCAAATAATTCTTCTTTAATCTTTAGAATGGCGACAACATCAACAAACTATGAAATTTGGAAAACTGATGGAACGCAAGGAGGTACAATATTTGTTAGGGATATTCGACCAGGCTCAACAGGTTCTGGCACCACGGATCCAATGCTCAAAGTTGGTGACATAACATATATTGTTGCCAATGATGGAACAACAGGAATCGAGCTTTGGAAAACTGATGGAACTGAAGGCGGAACAGTTCTTGTAAAGGATATACGATCTGGTAGCAGTAATTCATCACCAGCAAATCTTACTGCACTCGGTTCGACACTTATTTTTACTGCAAATGATGGCACTAACGGTACCGAGCTTTGGAAATCAGATGGTACAACAGGGGGTACCGTATTACTCAAGGATATTTACAGTGGCTCAACCGCCTCAAGTCCAAAGCTGTTCATGACAGCTTCATCCAGTCTTTTCTTTTTTGCAAGTAACAGTACTAACGGTGAAGAATTATGGAGAACCGATGGGACTGCCGAAGGTACATATATGGTAAAGGATATTTACAGTGGTTCAATCGGAGGCATCCTTTCAAGATCGTACTTGTCAAATTATGCAATGGGTAGTTCAACAGCCTTTTTCACCGCCTACACAGGAGCTCAAACTGGACTATGGAGGACAGACGGAACACCAGACGGCACATTCGTAGTAAAAGAATTTTTAAATACTGGGGAGGAAGCAATTCGCTCGATTGTCGTAGCTGGTAACACCGTCTTTTTTATGGCTCAAGGTGATGAGTATGATGGGGTAATTTCTGATTATGATTTGTGGAAATCAGATGGAACAACCGCTGGAACAGTATTCATCAAGGACTTAGATGGGGGTAGTTCAATCAATGATGGAGAAGAAACACTTGAGTCGTACGCAATGGCAACCGCGGGTGATTCAAGAGTCTATTTTGTTGTAGAGAAACCAGATACAGGTTTTGAATTATGGATATCCAATGGTACTGCTACGGGAACATACATGATACAGGATACGTATCAAGGAGTTGCTCATGGACTACCGTTATTAACTGGACATGCAATAACACAGCCTCTCGTTGTTGTGGGAGATGTTGCATTTTTCCACGGAAGAGACGAAGATCATGGTGCCGAACTTTGGAAAACAGATGGTACCGAAGAAGGAACCTATGTGCTCGATATTTTCCCTGGCGAAGGAAGTTCTGCCCCCAATCAATTGTTGGTGACAAATAATGAAACAGAACTTTATATGATGGCCGCTTCAAGTAATATTGGTAGCGAACTTATGCGTATGTCCCTTACCCCAACCACAACCCTCTCTTCAATCACCACATCAAGCATTTCAAAAACAGGAGCCACGGTATCTACAAGTATCACCGACGTCGGCTTTGCCCGAGCAACCGAACGAGGCTTCAACTATGGAACAACCCTTGCATATGGTAGTGGAACATCAACTACAGGTCTCTATAGCCTCAGTACGTTTGAATACGACATGACCGACCTTACCTGCAACACCACATACTACGTACAAGCTTTTGCAGTAAACACCTACGGCACAACAACTCAAGCAACATCATTTACAACATCTGCTTGTGATGCATCAGCAACACCATCAACCCCATCCCGCCTTGGAGGAGGGGGCTCACGTATATCGGTACCGGTTACACCAACATCAACAACCCCACTCCCAACTCTCGTTGTGTCACCAACCTCAAGTTCTAACATTGCAATTTTCACCCGCGACCTCAGCTTTGGCTCTACAGGAACCGATGTCATTGCTCTCCAAC
>CAZWGR010000021.1:0-10875 GCA_964633555.1 uncultured Candidatus Saccharibacteria bacterium
ATTTTTGGAACCAGCTGCCCCTCTATGATTGCATCCATATCTTTAATTTTATCAAGACCTCGAGAGATCGCATTTTGTGTAAGTCTCCTTGAGTTTCCTTGGAGTGCTGTGTTGTAGCAAGTCTTTACATCAACAAACTTAGTTCTGAGAGATGAAATATATTTTAGACTCTCATTTTTTGCATCTCGGTATTTCCAAGCATCAGCAGTATAAGTATCAATGGTATCAAGAATATTATTCTTTGAAGCTTGTAATTGCTCGTAATTAAATACTTGCTCTTGCTGGAGTTGCTGCGCAATTCCTTCTGTATCGCTTGCTCCTGTTCCGCTTACACCCTTAAGTCCACCAACAAGAACCTTTTGTACGAGTTGAGCAAAGAGTGCATTAATAATTTCGTTAAACTCATCGGCAAGTTCAAGTTCACGAACTGGTGAGCCGAGAGATGTTTCAAGTGTCCCTGCAATTACAGAGCCTGGAGTTTGTGTTTCACACTTTTTACGAGTTGTTTCGTTTGATGCTGATTCGTAGTAGCCCTGAAGTTGCGATGTGTTGTTTGTAAATTCTTCTGAGTCTGATTGACCACTTGCTGCAAGTTCACTATTTCGTGCACTAAGTTTATTTGCTTCAGATTCAGTAATAACACGTTCGTCTTTACATGTTTTAAATGATAAGAAGCCCTTACCTTGCGAAAGTTCTTGGTTCGCTCGAGCATTTGCATTGGCGATTCTTAGAGTAGCTTCGGTATCAGCGGTAACATATGCGCCGATGAAGTTATTTTGAGGTTCTGTAGTCATCGAAACAAAAGCTGGCATTCTACCCTGTCGGAAATCACCAGCCGTAAAGCCGTTAATTGAAGCGCCTTGTGCGGCATTCGTTGTGTTTCCAATAATTTTAGTGAGCGTACATGCAGCCTTGTCTTTCTGGAAAGGTCGATATTTAAAAGCGAGCTGGAGTCGAATATCGATCGAGAATGAACTACAAAGGAATGCTAGGTCACTACCCAAAATCATTTCGCCAAGAATCTCATCTCCGATATTGGTAAAAAACTGAGCAGGGTCACTAAGAAATGCTGGGCTACCATTAAAACCATTGTTTATCCAGTTAACCACACTCGATGTAATGCCGCGCAAAATTTGTTTAGCAATACCGTAAGCAATCGCGTCAAACGTGAGCTCCTTAATTTGAAGACTCGTCATGAGTCCAGTTTGGAGTGATGAGTTAGCAGCAGTAATTGTGTTTTGCGCAATGTTACCGGCATCGACTACTGCTAGAGCGTGTGCGGTTTTTGGCGCAATTAAAAGTGTAGATAGAGGAAAAATAACTTGTGCACCAAGAGTCGTTGCAATGAGAGTTGTTGAGATAAATTGTTTAAAAAAGTTTCTCATATTATTCAAGTACTGGGCCAAAGAAGTATCCGCCCTCTGTCGGTTCAAAACTAATTCCTGCGGCATGAAACTGTCTCTTAATCACAAGGTTGCTTTCGGCAAAGTTTTCAAAAGCTTTTGGATACCTGCCGATTGCTTGCAAAGCAATCAACGGATTTGTAAAGACATTCTTAAATGCTTCAGAAATAAAGAGGAGTTCGCTGACCGTATTAATCATAAAAATATGATTTGCCCCGAGTTTCTGTGGAACAGGAGTTTTGAGGAGTGCCTGAATAATTTTTTCATAGCTTGCAATAAGAGGATCAAGTTCTTTAAGAATTGCAGGATTCTCTTTGTCGAGAGCATCTTTAACTATGAGTGTTTCATTGCGCACTTTAGTTTCATTTGCCAAAAATATTCCTCCAACGGTATTTGTATAATTGCGAAGGGTTAATGTGTCGTTCGCTTCGATTCCGCTAATAACAATAATATCTTTTGATGTGTATGTCTTGGGAATATCTGTGTATGCACTTGAAGTAATGAGTTCATTAATTACTGCAGCGCGGCTGTCTGCATCGTCTATGAGACCTGTTTGCTTGAGTTCAATATATTTAGCAAAAATATCTCGACCAAACTTTTCTGTTTGATTAAGTTTTGCATATTCTTCTTGTGCCGTTACAACTTTAGGACCAGCTCCAGCAATGCTTGGATTACGACCCTGCTCTACTTCTACTCCATCGAGAATTCCATCGCCGTCACTATCTTTTTTTTGTGGGTTGGTATTCCAAATTACTTCTTCCCAATCCTTAAGACCGTCACTGTCTGAGTCGATAAGTTGTATATCCTCAACAAGTTGCTTGTTGGTTGGATTGGTCACTATTTCCGGTGTGTATACACCAACGCTTTTTGGAGAAGTGATTTCAGCAAGGAAAAAAACGCCACCAACAAGGATTAGTGACCCTGCAATAAGAATCAAATTGTTTTTTCCAGGGTAGATCACGGGGTGTAAGTTACTCGCTTAATTATAGCAGAGTATCCCTCGTCAATTCTTTAAAAACCCTTAATTCTGTGGACAATTATTACTTTTATTCACCAGCTTTTGTTTCCCCTGCTTGTATTTTTGTATGAAGTGAAAACCAGATGGTCGGCTTAATGTCTTCAGCCCGAACATTAAGAGGCAAATTGAGTTCTGAAAGTGCTTTTTGCACTTGAATAATATCAAAATGACCACGGAGATTGGCAATAAGAGTTTTTCTTCGACTATGGAAAGAGATTTTAATAAATTCGGTGAGTTTTTTGAATTCTTGGGTCGAAATTCCGCTGATTTCAGAATCTATGTGTGGAACAAGTTCAAGAATCGCTGAATCAACATTGGGCTGTGGCGAAAAGTTGTGTCGCCCAACAACAGCTACAATCTTTGGTTTGGCTAAAATGTGGGTAATTGTCGATAAAATAGTGTGTTTTTCACGCGCCATGATGCGGTCAGCCACTTCTTTTTGAACAAGAAGTATTAAAACCTTGGGTTTCGGCTCTATTTCAAGGAATTTTTTGAGAATTTCACCAGTAATATAGTAAGGAATGTTGGCAATTACTGCATAATCACTCGTTTGTGTCGGCAAGGTGCCAATTCCTATCTCAGAGAGTGATAAATCAAGAATATCCTTATGTAATAAGGTTAGTTTACCATTTTTGATTTCTTGTTCGAATGTTTCGCTGAGAATTGGAATTAATCGATCATCCTTCTCTACAGCAAATACATGGCTTGAATTAAGGCTTTTATCGGTGAGTACGCGCGTTAAAACACCCATTCCAGGGCCTATTTCAAGTATGGTTTGGGGTTGGTGACTAAGACCAGCTTGGGCAATTTTCTCAACAATTGCATTGTTGTGAAGGAAATTTTGCCCGAGAGACTTTTTGGCGTTAATTTGAGCCATATATTGCTACAGTACGTGCTTTTTATTTAAAAATCAATAAAGATCGCTTTTACTCCCCGAGGAGTTTCACGAACTGAGGTCTCGATGAGGCTAGAATCAATGTCTTCTATGAATTCCGAGGCTTGGTTGACACGTTGCGATCCGAATATGGTTCGAATTTGTGCCCAGCACAAATAGAGCTTCTTTCGTGCGCGTGTTAGTGCTACATAGAAAAGGCGACGCTCTTCTTCGGCTGCGGATTCAGATATCTCTCCTTCTCCAAAGCGTGCATGAGGGAAAAGGTCTTGCTCGAGGCCAGAAATAAAGACATATTCAAATTCAAGACCCTTTGAAGCGTGCACTGTCATGAGTCGCACCCCTTCTCTTTCTTCGGTCAATTCATCTTGATCTGACGCTAGGGCTGCATCACTTAAAAATAGCTCAATACCTTCACCATTTGGCAAGCCGTCATATTTAGTGGCCAAAGTTACAAGTTCGCGCACGTTTTCAAGCTTTTCGACATCGTCAGGACTACCATCGCGAAGCATAAATTCAATACCTGTCTCTTTAATAACGTATTTTACGGCTTCACTCGGCTCGAGTGTCGTGCATGAATTACCAATTCTACCCAAAAGCTGCCTAAAAGACTGGATTTTTTCGCGAACAGATCCTGAAAGAGTCTCTTCTTCCCCGGCCGCAATCTTAGCAAGGGTTACTTTTCCTATGCCACGTGGTGGAATGTTAATTATTCGAGCAACATCACCAACTGCTTCGGGGTTTAATCCAGCACGAATAAATGAAAGAACATCTTTAACCTCTTTTCTTTCAAAGAATCGTGTGCCAAGAATCTGATAGGGTACGTTTTTGTGCAAAAAAGCTTCTTCAAGAACGCGAGATTGGTAATTTGCGCGATAAAGTACAGCAATTTCACCAGGTGTTACACCTTTTTTAACAAGTTCGCGTGCAGCCTCGGCTATTTCGCGAGCCTCATCATTTTCATCGTATGCCTCTATAAGAGCAATTCTTTCACCTTCCCCATTGTTGGTAAATAAGGTTTTTTTGCGACGAACGACGTTTTTTTCGATAACAGCATTGGCGGCTTTAAGAATCGTTTGTGTTGAGCGGTAGTTTTCCTCAAGAAGAATCACTTGTGCACTTGGATAGTCTTTTTCAAAATTAAGGATATTCTCAATGTTTGCGCCGCGCCAGCTATAAATATTTTGGTCGATATCACCCACTACGCAAATATTTTGACTTTCGCCCGTCAAAAGTTTAGAAATGACATATTGAACTCTGTTCGTATCTTGGTACTCATCAATATGAATATATTTCCAGCGTGCAGTATAAATTGCACGTATATCCTCGCGCTTTTCAAGTAGTCGAGCAGTTACATAGAGTAAATCATCAAAATCAAGCGCTTGTTCTTTGCGAAGAATCGCTGTGTATTCTTCCCAAACCCTACCAACCATTGTGGAAAAGAAGTCTTTACTCTTGGCAACATATTGTTCGTGCGATACATAATCACCCTTTTCGCGAGAAATCGCCCCAAGAATCTTCATTGGATCAAACTGCTTTGCATCAAAGCCAAGTTTTTCAAGAGCATCCTTTACTGCCCGTTTTGAGTCATTGCGGTCATAGATCGTAAAATGCCTTGGAATACCCAGTGCAACATGTTGTTCTTTAAGAATATACACTCCTAAAGAGTGGAAGGTGCTCACGAAGGGGCGATCAGGCATTGAAACAGGAGTATTGAGGCCCTGGTGGTTTTCGAGTAGGTTGTGCACACGCTCGCGCATTTCTTTGGCCGCTTTGTTAGTAAAGGTAATTGCAAGAATTGAATCAGGCTTAACACCATTCATAACTAAGTTAAGTATTCGATGGGTGAGCGTTTTGGTTTTTCCTGCCCCAGCACCAGCCAAGATAAGTAGAGGTCCTTGAATAGAGTTAACTGCTTGTGCTTGTGCGGCATTAAGACCGTGGGTTATTGAACTCATAGTGTAACTATATCATTCATATTTGTATGGACGATAAATTTAAAAATAAAATGATGATCTGCGCAATACTTTTTTTGACAATCTTTACTATTTATTGCTATAAACAGACCCCTTAAAATGCCTATTGACTCTTTGCTCTGACTCGCGTATCCTATCCGGGTACCTTAAAGGCAAGGTATAAATTAAGTGGCTTAATAGAGCCATTTAAAAGCAGAAATTCTTTGATTCCGATTGCGGTAATTGTTGACAAACCGCCACACCGATTGAGCCTTAATTTCATGAATTTTAATTCCAAACAATCTCGAAAAGTTTCTGTGAAAATTTTAACCTTGTTACTACGAGGTTCAATTGTTTGTGCACTCTTTGGATCACCCATTGCAGCTCATGCAGGGGTGTTTTCATTTGTCGAAAGTGTTCTTGGGGGAGATGCTGTTACACAGGTGAGTGCATACCAAGTACCAGAGCTTGAAGGAGTAAATACTCAGAACATGAGTCTTTTAAAAGCTGCTGCACACTTTGATCCTAATCCTACAAAAGGAAAGACTTCGCCTACTATTGTTTCTAATACTGCCCTTTTGGCTTTCGTTGGTCCAACTGGAACTATTGCTGATATTGAAGGTATTGAGTCTCATCATATTCATGTATATGAAGTCCAGGATGGTGATACTTTGAGTGAGATCGCAACAATGTTTGATGTAAGTGTTGAAACTGTGGCGTGGACAAATAATCTAAAGGTAACAAGTCAGCTCCGCGAAGGCCAAAATCTTATTATTTTGCCGGTATCGGGAGTTTTATATACAGTTGTTAAAGGAGACACTCTTTCTGGCCTATCAGAAAAGTTTGATGTTTCAGTAGATGATTTGGTGGCATATAATGCCGAGATTTCTTCAGAATCTGAACTTATGATTGGAGATGAGCTTATAATTCCAGAAAAAGCTACTGATGATTCTTCGACAAACTCTTCTCGCCAAACACCAAAGACATCGCCATCTGGCGCTCTTGCGGCAGCTTCTAAGGTTCCTGAATACCATGGATATTATGTTCGACCTGTTATTGATGGTGTAAGGACACAGGGTCTGCATGGTTACAATGCAGTTGATCTTGCAAGTACTGCTGGAACTGAAATTGTTGCTTCGGCTGCAGGAAAGGTTCTCATTGCTGCAACATCAGGCTGGAATTATGGTTACGGTAACTACGTTGTTATTTCTCATGACAATGGTACACAGACTCTCTATGCTCACCTTAATAAAGTATACGTTTCACCCGGTGACACTGTAGAACAGTCAGAAACTATCGGAACAATGGGTTCAACAGGGCGATCTACTGGTCCCCATGTGCACTTTGAAATACGCGGAGCAAAGAATCCATTCTAGTTAACTATCGCGCGGAAGCGATGTTCTATACCCCAAAGCCTCAATTACGTGGCTGCGTAAAACTTTTTTACTTTCATTAATATCTGCAATCGTTCGGGCTACACACATGAGGTTTCGTGCAACTCTATGTGAAACATTTGTTTTTTGCGTGTATGAAACAAAGAGTTGCTGAGCTTGTGTTTCAAATTTGAGCATATCAAGAGAGGGTTGCCTTAAGTAACCGTTACAAATCTTAAATCCAAAAGTCTCAAAATTTCTATTGAGCATATACTGTTGTGCCTCGTGGGCAGCTTTTTGCGAGTAGTGGTTGTTGTTGCTGCTATTGTTGTCGCGCGTCTCGATTAATGTTGGTTCTTTATCAACCACATCAACTCTGCAGCAAATACTAAAGCGCTCAAAAAGCGGTTCAGAAATCTTTTTTATGTGCTTAGATCGAGTGCTCGGCAAACACGAGCAGGGTTTTGTTATTGATCCAAAGTAACCGCAAGCGCATGGATTCATTGTCGCAATTACATAGCATTGTGTTGTGTCTGTGCGAGCAATGCCGTGGCGTGTTATATGCACCCGACCTTCTTCAAGGGGTTCGCGTAGAGCCTCAAGACATTTTTTATCAAATTCACCCAGTTCATTAAGAATAAGTATTCCTTTATAGGCTTTGCTTAATTCACCAGGAAGCTTACCACCAATAAGTGAAGCAACTCCAATACTATGGTGTGGCCGCCTAATGCGAGTGTTATCTTGCGGAGTGTTACCTCTATGTTCTTGTATGCAAGAAAATACAAGCTCTTCTTGCTCTGTGAGCGGTGGCAGTAATTTTGCTGTAGCATCAGCAAGTAGTGTTTTGCCCGAGCCGGGTGGGCCAAATAAAATAGTGTGGTGTTGCCCCACAGAACCAATAAAAAGAGCCCGCTTTACTCGTTCGTGGTAAATAATATCTTTAAAAGCACATTCATTATTGAATAAGGCTTTTGGTCGGCTCGGCGTATTCCTTGTAAAAATAAGTTCGCCTGAAATTTTCTTAATACACTCACTCAGATGAGTAACAGAAATTGTAGTATAACCAAACTTTTCAAATACAGATGCAGTTTCAGGGTGGCAAACAATTGAGTATTTAGAAAATTGAGCGTATTCGTTAAGAGTTTTGCCACAGGTATAAGGTTGTTGAATGGGTAGTATGGTCCCATCAAGATTAACCTCGCCAAGAAAAATAAAATCGTGGTTGTGCGGCTTAATCTGCCGCGAAGCACATAAAAAAGCATAGGCTATACCAAGGTCGTAATGTGACCCTTCTTTTTTAAGGGTGCTCGGCGACAATAGTACAGTTGTTTTTACATTTGAATGTCGTGGCGATGTAAGTCCGCATGCTTGTATTGCTGCACCTACTCTTTCACGAGCTTCATTGAGTGATGTATCGCCCAAGCCTGCAATAGTAAAAGAATAAAGACCCGGACGAGTATCTACCTCAATAGTAACAATTGAGCCGTATGGATAATCTGGCTGAATTGAATATGTACGAGCGTATCCCATGCATAAAGTTTAATCATTCAAAATGAAATAAAAATAAAAAGCGATTCAATAATCGCTTCATATTTTGAAAATAACTTTATTCGCCGTTCTGAGTTACTTTACAATTGCTGTTCGAGCTGAAGGATTTGCTTCGAGTCGAGCCCTATCAATGGGTTGACCAGAGTTTTCGCAGATTCCATAAGTACCATTATCAATCTTTTTTAGAGCATCTTCAACATCTTTGAGCTGCACCTGAAGTTGTTCAGTAACCGCTTCGTTTTCGTCGAGCTCTTCCATGAGGTCTGCTACTTCATTTTCATCGGCATTATCTACTTCCATTCCTCCTGTAGTTGCTTGCCAGTCTGAAGGATTGTCAGGATTTTGCTTTGCAATACCTGAAAGTTCTTCTTGTAGGAGCGCTTTTTCTTTTAGAAGCTTTTCTTTGAAGAAAGCTAGATCTTTTTCATTCATATTGGTTATGGCTATTACCCTATAATGTTATCGCGTATACACCGTATTGTCGAGCGTCTCGAGTACTCTTTGCAGGGTATTTTCATCTTTTGTGATGATTATTGTGTCATTATCAATAAAAGTATAGATAAGAATAGAGTTTTCACCTGCCCGACTGAGTACTCGAATATCAAGGTTTTTGTATACCTTGTCGCTGAAAGTTGGTAATGCTCTAAAGAGTACAGGGTTCGCATTTTGCAATGGAATTACTGGAGCCACCACGGTGGTTGCAACTGTGGAAGTGGCTTGCTTTGTTGTCGTCGCCGTAGTATTGCGTGTACTCGTTGCGCTATTTGTACTTGTTGCACGGTTTGAGCTCGTTGCTATTGAATTAGTTGAGCTCGCAATTGGTGCTAGGTTTGTGTTTCGTGGAATCTGGACAGGGGTTGCACCTTCAAATAGAGGTCCGATGTCGCGATACATGGTTCTTTCCCAAGCAAGCATTCCAGCATATGCATTTTGAAAGAAGCTATTCTTAAGAATGATTATAGGACTATTCTTTTGGTTAATTGTTGTGTATCCAATAAAATACTGAGGCAGTAAGTTTCGAACAATATTTTCGGGAATCTGAAGCTCGAGACTCACCAAAAGTTCTTTAATGGGAATTCGCACAAGAGTCTCATTCTTTCCACGAGTAGGTATTATCTCGACTATTTTTGTTGTCTGAGGTGCATTCTGTATGTTTGATACTAATGTGGGGCGTAATTGTCCTGTAGAAATAGTTTCAGTAGCAAATGATCGCTGTTCTGCATTCGGCAGAATACTTGCAAACTTAAATGTTGTTGTCTGCGTCGGTAGAACAATTTGATTACTTTCAAGAAACTTTGATCCATATACATAGAGCACATAGCCTCCCCCTCCTAAAAGCACAAATACAAGAACAACTTTAGCCAAAGTGCCAATTATATTGGTCGATCGAGTTGTTTGTGGTGTTGCCGAAACAGCATTGTCGTTTGTTGGACCGACAAAGCCAGATTGCGTGCCAGTTCGGGCTGTACCCGGATTCTCCATACGTTTTTCCTCTTGTTTTTTTACTGTTTCTGCAATTGCAATTGATGCAACAGAAGTCTTTTTGCGTTTAAGGCTTTCGGCCATGTCGAGCTCGTACGTTCTTAAGGCCTTTTGAAACATGAAAGGATCTACAGATTTTTGCTGTAGTCCAGAGTTATTTCCACCAGTTACGCTCGGTGGAATTTGACTATTGACGCTGTTTTGCAGATCGTTGTTCATGCTTTTGATCAAAGAACTCAGGGTGAACTGCTTTTATAGATAGATTAAGACGTTTTCGACTATCGATCTCCTTTATTATAACAGGTACTTTGTCGCCAACATTCACATAGTCAGAAATTGTATCGATTTGGAAAGGGGCAATTTCGGATACATGCACCAACCCTTCATTTTTTTGATCGAGCTGTACGAATATTCCAAAGGTTGTAATCCTTGTAACTTCACCTTCAAGACTATCACCAACTGCAAAAACTCGAGTCATTTCTTTAATTACCTCAAGGGCTTTTTCAGTTGTACCACTCTTCCCTGTTATAAATACTTTTCCATCGTCATCAATATCAATAGAAATACAACCAGTGTCAGCAATAATCTTTTTAATAGTTTTTCCACTTGGTCCAATGAGAAGGCCGATTTTATCCTGGGGGATTTTTGTAGAGACAATATGTGGAGCGTGCTCCGAAACAGTTTTTCGAGGAGCATCAATAGCCTGTAGCATTGTTGTAAGTATAGATTCGCGGGCAATACGTGCTCGTTTAAGGGCCTCTTCAAGAATTGCAACACTAATACCCGATACTTTAATATCAAGTTGAATAGCTGTGATTCCTTGTTTTGTACCCGCAACCTTAAAATCCATATCGCCATAATGATCTTCGGGTCCCTGAATATCAGTTAAGAGTTCGTGCGCATCGCCCTGTGTAACAAGGCCAATAGAAATACCCGCAACTGGTGCCGAAATCGGAACACCACCATCCATAAGAGCAAGTGTTGATCCACAAACAGAAGCCATAGATGTAGAGCCGTTTGATGAAAGAGCTTCAGAAACTACACGAATCGTATAAGGAAATATTTCTTGTGAAGGCAAAACAGGCAAAAGTGCTTTTTCAGCAAGGGCACCATGGCCAACCATGCGGCGATTAATTCCACCAACGCGACCTGTGCTTCCTGTAGAAAATGGCGGAAAATTATAATGATGCATATAGCGCTTTTC
>CAZWGR010000022.1:0-991 GCA_964633555.1 uncultured Candidatus Saccharibacteria bacterium
GAAGCGCCTTCACGCAAAACCATCGAAACAATTTCTTCAAGTTCTTTTGTATAATCCATGGTGCTCATGTGTTTGCTTTATCCTTTATGACTTCTTATGACCTTCGTACATTTTATGAATATGTTCATAAACTTCTGAAGGAATTGTCGTAGCCTTAATAATGTAACCGTCTACCCCAACCTTTTTTGCTCGCTCAATATCTTGTGCTGAGCTTTGATTACTGAGCGTAACAACCATTGCTCCATTTGCTAATTGTTCTTTGCGAATAAGAGCGATCATTTCAATGCCATCAATTGTTGGCATTACCACATCAGTAATAATAATGTCAGGAACAAAACCTCCTCGAAGCAACGTAAGTGCTTCTTCAGAACCAAGAGCAAGCTTTACCGTATAGCCCCCTTTTTCAAACTTGATTTTGTACATATCAAGCAAGAAAGAGTCGTCATCTACCAACAGAATAATCGGTGTTTTAGTCGTTTCAGTCATAGTTAAAGTATACTAGAGCCTTGTAACCTCCTCAAAGGGTATTATCCCCTGAAATGCTTTAAGCATTGCATCCTCACGCATCGTAAACATTCCCTTCTTTCGAAGGAGTTTTGAAATTTCAAGTTCAGTTGGAGTATGAAGAATTGCATTCTCAATATCCTTGTCCATCACCAAAACTTCAACAACTGCCGCTCGACCCTTTGTTCCACGTGGATTATCCTGTGTTGGCAAAGGTTCGTACACTTGCTCAGGAATTTTTATTTTAGCCAAAACATCAGGAGCAATATCTGCAAATTCTCGATCGATAATAGCTTTAACACTTCCATCTACTGGCACCGGCTTACCCTGTCCAGGTTTTGGTAGTGTACTTACAAGTCGTTGCGCCATGGCCATAATCAAAGTCGGAGCAATAAGGTAAGGATCTACTCCCATGTCGATAAGGCGAGGAATAACACCAGCCGCATTGTTAGTGTGGAGTGTAGAAAACACTAGGTGACCGGTGAGG
>CAZWGR010000022.1:1001-10517 GCA_964633555.1 uncultured Candidatus Saccharibacteria bacterium
ACCCCCCCGCCGATTTGTTCGTGTGGCTTTAACAAACCACCCGGGCCCGGGTGCGCGCCGCTTGCACAGCAAGCTGCGCTGTTTCTTTATCGCGGATTTCTCCCACCATGATTACGTCTGGGTCTTGTCGAAGAGTCGTACGCAAACCACTCGCAAAGGTATAACCAATTTCAGGTCGAACTTGCGACTGACTCACACCTTCCATGTTGTATTCAACCGGATCTTCAAGCGACAATACGTTTGAACCTTCACGATCAACTTCGCTCAACATAGAATAGAGGGTTGTAGATTTTCCGGAACCTGTAGGACCTGTAATCAAAATGAGACCGTACGGGCGCTGAATGGCTGCTTTAATTGAAGCAAGATTCTCAGCAGAAAGGCCAATATCGTCAATTTTGCGAACCCCCTTTTCTGAGTCCAAAATACGCATTACGACTTTTTCGCCATAGTATGCAGGGAATGTAGAAACACGGAAGTCCACCTTGCGACCATCAATACGCGCAGTAAAACGACCGTCTTGAGGTTTACGCTTTTCGTCGAGCTTCATATTTGAAAGCACTTTAATACGAGCAACAACCGCAGCGTGTAACTGGAGCGGCAAAACCAAACTTGTATTAAGAGTACCGTCCACACGGAATCGAACTCGAACTTTATCGCGCATAGCTTCGATATGAACGTCAGAAGCATTACCTTCTACAGCATAACGAACAATTGTCGCCACAATTTTAACAACGGGAGCATCTTCGATAATGATTGTATTGGTTCCCTTTACCTGCTCACCAATTTTTTGATCCTTAGGAGCATCCTGATCAAACGACAAAACTGTTTCAAGCTCTGAAAGTGCCTTAGAAACTTCGCCCGACAAACCCTTATACATATCAAGCACCTTCTGAAAATCGTCAGCACTAATTAAGAAAATCTTATACGGAACATTCTTCTTTGAAGTAATGAATGTTAAAGCATCTCGTGCTTCAAGGTTATCAGGATCAACAACACCAACTTCGAGAGCGCCTTCTTTAAGAGCAAGTGGCACAAACTTATAGTGTAAAGCCGATTCTTCGGGAATATAATCAAGCACATCAGAAGTAATTGATTCATTAACTGTGCGAACAGGAATATTTAAAAACTCACCCTTAGCAATAAGAATGTTTTCAAGGCTCACCCCTCGTTGCATAAGAACCGTATCGAGCTGAGCTCCATCGGTAGATACCTGCTTTTGAACCTCTCGCACATCATCCTTAGTGAGAAGATTCTTTTGTACAAGAATATCAAGTACGCTCATAAAATATTAACGTGTTCCCGTTGTCTGCCGTGCACCTAAACTAGGATCAGTAGCCGAACGCTGTGGAGTTGCCCCTGGAATCGGCGCAAATGGATTATCACGACCTACAGGCTGTGGAGCAACTTGTTGTGTGTAATCTGAAAGACTTCGATATGCAGGGTCTGCAAAAAATGCAGCATCAATTTTAAGACCTTGGATTTTAGCGAGCAAATCAAGAATCTCAACACCAACATCGCCCGTAGCACCACCTGCAGCAAGCATCATAGGGTCGTTGATAATAAATGAATCCCCGGCAACATCACTTGGCTTTTCACGCGAGTATAGGTACCAACCAATTGCCACAATAACAAGAACGACAAGTGCGGCATACATTTTGTTGTTATTTGCTTCTCCATTCATATAATTATTGTCGTAGCCAATAGGTTGTTAATTCGACGGTGTAATCGTACGTTTCTTGATCGTTTGCAGTAAAATTAAACTTTGAAACTTCAAGAATTCTCAAACTCTTTTCAAGCTCTTTGAGTAATTCAAGAAACTTGTCATACGTAGTAGTCACTGAGAATGAAATATTAACTGAATCAGGCTTTTGTTGAGTTCCTGCCTTTGGTGTATATTCTGGAGCAACAGTTTTTGCAACGTCACCGATACGAATATTTTTCATCGTCAAACCAAGGCGAGCCCCAATTGCATTCATGTCGATAATGAGTCGAACACTATCAATAGAATCAGGAATCATTCGATTGAGTCGCTCAATGTCTTGAGCGGGAATACTACTATATGCTTCTGCTAAAGTATCACGCTTCTTTAAAAGCTCCTTTGATTTTTCTATAGCCTCAAGGTATTGATCGTTCTGTGCACGAATTGCTTTTACTTTTTGATACTTACCATCAGTCACTGTAAAAAAGATACCGACCGAGATAATAATGAGGATTCCAGCAATAAGGTTTCTATTCATATAATTAGAAGTTTAAACCATCGATATTACCAAGGTCGACTGCACTTGGATCTTCTACCTGGGCTTGCGATGCTGGTGCAGCTTGAGTTGCTGAAGACGCTGAAGCATTACCGCCAACAGGAGAATTTGCCTGTGCCGAAGTATTCGTTGTACCAAATTGACTACGATACAAAACATCCTTTGGATCAATTTCTCCAGAGAAAGAGAAGCTCACGAAACCATTCTCACTAACAGCAAAGTCAGCGAGGACGGGGTTTTTAATACGTGATTGCCCTGCCAAAACGTCAGACTGATAAGCAACAGCTTGAAAACCAGCACCCTCGCCTGTCATAGCAATTTTAATTGGATCACCCACTTTAAGTGGTGGTGTAAAAGTAAAGTTTTTATAACGAATACTCTGAACCGTAACTGCTGACAAAATATCGAACAAAGCACGCGGAGTAAGTAATGTACTAATATGCTCTTGAGCAATCGTAATTTTAGTATTGAGTTTTTTGAATATTTCAAGCTGTTCTTCGCCAAATGAACTGCGGTTCTGAGCCAAAGTTTCTTTATATACAGCTTGCTGCTGTAGGGCTGTTTTCTCCCACAAATAAACGCCGCCTACCGAAGCAATTGATGCTAGAAATACGAGTATGCTCAAAATAAGAAAAATACTTACCGGCTCGCGAGTTCGGGTTCCGGGATTTTCCGCAATGAGCGGTTTCTTAGGTATGAAAGATGTTTGAAATTGCTGGCCAGGCATAGAGCTAATACACTAATTATATAGCACATACCGCTAACCGACGATTAAAACTGTGTATATCTTTCGAGTTTGGGAATACTAAGCAGATTCAGAGAGTCGGCGAAGCGCAGCGCCAATAGCAATTGCGAATTCTGGGCCAGCTTCTTTAAGTTGATCAGCAAAGAATGCAGGAGTTTCTACCTTAGAGAAAGGATTAGCATATACAACCTCAGACTGAAAGCTTTGAGCAGCTAAATCAACAAAGCCTTTCATGAGTACGCCACCACCTGTTAAAAAGACCTTAGAAATTGCTTTATTATGCTTTCTTTGAAAATTAAGTAATACACGATTAGCTTCGTAGAAAACATAATCAAGATTAAGAGTAATAACCTCGGCCAATTCTTTATATTCAGGGCCACCCTGTAGACCATAAACGCGCTTAAGATTTTCGGCCTCATTTACTGGTATACCCATAGACTTTGATATAGCAAGAGTAATATCTTGTGAACCACGGTTAATTATGTGTGAAGCACGCAAAATGCCGCGTTCAATAATATAGAGTTTGGTTGAACCAGCACCCATATCAACGATCATTTGTGGCTGTACTCCACGTTCAAGTACGGCACGAACAGCGCTAAAAAGTTCAATCTCAAAGAAAGAAGTTGTAACACCAATACGATTCATGAGGGTTTGATAGCCCGTTAATGATTCATTATGAATTGCTACCACCAAAACCTCGGTCGTATTGCCGGTACTCTGACTTTGAGCCTGTACTTGTGGCTGTGTTTGCACCTGGCCTTGCCCTTGATTTTGTAAAGAAGTTTGCAAAGGAGCTTGGTGTGGTGTCTGAACCTCGGCATTGCGAACAGTTACAGGGGTTGGTTGTGTTTGAACCGAAACACTATCAGTATCCTCAGGCAAAGTCTCATCCTTAGGAATGATTGACCAATCGAGCATTACTTCGTTAATTGGAACAGGAATATACTTGCGAGCTTCGAGAGTAATCATTTCGGCAAGCTGCTTTTCATTAACTGAAGGCACTGTAATGAAAGTAATAAGACTTGAAGACAGCGGAATAGCCAAGCCACCACTTTTTGTAGTTACATGAGATTCGCGCAATAGATCATTGAAAGCTTCAATGAGTTTTTCACCAGAAAGCTGGGCAACGCGGCCAATTTCAACACCACCATAAGGGCCAATAGCGAGTTCACCATAGGTTTCAAGAACAGCACGCCCTTTTTTACGGCGCAACTGCACAACTTTAATTGCCGAAGAACCAATATCAATACCAATAACACTCTGTTCTCGAGGTTTAAAAAGCTGTGTAAGAGAGTCTAATAAAGCCATGACATGAGTATACCATAAATGGTTTATCGAAAACCACCGTAATACTACAATAATTTTATTTTTTCTTGAGCCTCATATTCTACAATTATTCCTATGAGCATTTTCCAGGCTGCACTTGATCAAATCTTTGGCCCACAGCCCCGCTTTTATGAGCCTTGTTTTGCTCCGCGCATGATTCCCTATCTTCATAGTGGCAAAATTCCCACGATGCCGTATCAATCAATATTAAGTATGCACCCTTTAGCACCTAACATTCGCACCATAATTCATGAAATAAAGTTTTTTAAGAACTCCTATGCCCTTTCATTGTGCATTCACTCATATATACAAGGAATTACTTGGCTTGCTCGTGCGGTGCGAGCACATGACATTTACCTCATTCCTTTGCCTATGAGCAAAAAGCGGCTTCTTCAAAAAGGCTATAATCAGTGCGAATTTATCGTGCAAGAATTACTCAAACAACAAAACCCTTCTCAAGGATTAACACTCCATTACGCCCCACTCCTTACAAAATCACGCCATACGCGGCAACAAGCAAAATTAAATCGAGAAGAACGCGCAAATATCGATCCAAAAACATTTTCATATAATACAGATACTGTGGAAACACTACGCAAACACTTGCATACAAGCAAAAGTCACGCACTCTATATCATCATAGACGACATAACGACAACAGGAGCAACTTTGCGCGCCGCACTTAAAGTACTTAATACGGCTCTGGAAAACATATATAAAAGCGAGAGCAAAGAAACCAACGAGCACATAAATTTACCCGAACATAATTACACATACTGCGCCCTTACCTATGCATATACACAAATAAGGCATACAGAGCCCAACCCAGAATTAGTACAGAGGTCACAATCGGCAGCAACAACCAAAACAAGTTCGAAATAGACATAAAGCACATTTTCTGACAGAATACAGAGCACATACGGAGGGGTGTCAGAGTGGTCGAATGAGCCTCTTTGCTAAAGAGGTAGGGCCTAACAGCTCTCGCGGGTTCGAATCCCGCCCCTTCCGCTGTAATTAAAAATACTGGGTTATATACCCAGTATTTTTAATTACGATCGGGATTCGAAAGGCGGAGGCGCGACGGCGCCGAGCCGGGGTCGCGGAAATTTTCAGCAGAAAATTATCCGTGACCGAGACCGCCCCGTTGTACTCAATCGTAGAAAGATCTGAATTCAAGATAAAATGCTATAATAACCTTAACTATTATGAAAATAGCAATCGGCTGCAGCATGAAATACAGAGACCTTGCCAAGAAGACCGTTAGGTCACTTGAAGAGATCGGTATCACACCCTTATTTCCAAACCTCGATTACGGTAGCGACAACAGGGATCATGCGAACACGATCGAAGAGAAAAAGCGCCTTGCCCTTGAACACTACAAAGCAATCGACGAGGCAGATATTGTCTACCTACTGACCCCTGACGGCTACATGGGAACAAGTTGCAAACTCGAGCTCGGATATGCCATAGCAAAAGATAAACCGATCTATTTCTCAGAACCCACAAACGACATCGGTCTTGACTGCTACGCTAAAGAATTCATCTCAACAAATAATCTCAACACCTTTCTTGAGATTAGAAATTAGACCCGTTACAATAAAACCATGAAAGATAAAAGCCAACTATACGCGGGAATCATATGGATCGTCTCAGCTATCGCTCTTGCTATATATGGAATATTACTTTTTCTTAATTCAGAAGTCCCGGGCATGGGAGAATTAGTGGATTTCATATCATCCATCGACAAAAAATATATTTATTTAGCCGCTTTTATTTCAATACTTATCGAGGGCTTATATTTTATCGGAAGCTTTTTTCCTGGAGCAAGTCTCGTAATGATCATTGCGGCGATCTCGGGAATCAATGGTTACTTTGTATTTTTTGCCACATTGTTCTTAATTTTTATTGGATGGAGTCTCGCAGGAATAATAAATGTGTATCTTGCAAAAGTATACCGAGAGCAGTTGATGGGCGTACAACATTCCGAAGACTATCTTATTAACGATCGCATTTGGACAACGTGGTTTCCAGCTTTTAGATCAAGCTATGAAGTTGCTCAAGTGGTAGAGGGTGGCCATCCCCTAAAGGTTTATCTTTCTTCTCTCAAGGTAAGATTTTGGGCTACTATCTTTGTAGGAGTTCTGGCTTTAATAATTCCACACATTATTAATATTAATAATCTATCAAACAAAGAAAACTTCTTCATAATCTTTATAGTCTTTTGCATCAGTCTCATTGTCGGCATTAGAAAGATTGTAGGTTATGTTATTCTTAACCCCTCAAAATCTGCTAAAATAGTCTCATAATGGCAAATCAAATAACCCACATCATTCTCGCAGAAAGAATGTCTGACCAACTTTTTAATAAATTTGACCGGAAATCTTTTCTTATTGGAACAGTCTTCCCTGATATTCGATACCTTAAAGTGATCAATCGCGACAAAACTCATTTTAAGGGACTAACGTTCGAAGATATTCTCAATGAAAGCAATTCATTTACTGCTGGCTTAAAGTATCACAGTCTCGTTGATGAAGTTCGAGAAAAATACATGGTTGATAATAATGTATATTCCCTTATTCCAGAATCAAAATTTGCAGTAGAAGCCCTAAAAACCTATGAGGATGAAGTTCTATACTCAAAGATAGCTGATTGGAATCAAGTAAAAACCTACTTGGGTGATGTGCTTCAAGATGAGACTCAGCTCGTCTCTCAGGTAGATAAAATTAAAATGTGGCAATCCTTAATGCAAGAATATTTTAAGGATATTCCTTCGGATACCTCACGCAAAAACTTTATTCTTGGAGTTGGCTTTAATGAAAGCATTGCTGCTGAACTCAATGCGACAATTGCCAAAATGAGACCCATTCCCGAGATTCGCGAAATCATTCTTAATTTATATGCCCAATGGGATTCCCTCTTGCTTCAGGGTAAATAAGCATTTTCAAAGAAAGTAGACAAAGTGCCATAAAGACAGTATTGTAAACTCGGAATACAACATTCAACCGGAGTTACTAATGAGCCGTGTTTCAATATTCGTTGCAGGAGGTACGCTCGAAAAGGTCTATGGCAGGGGCGCAGGAGTACGGGAACTCAGTTTCCCTGAGACCTCAGCAACTGCCACGATCGTAGCCCGCCACAGCATTAAGGATGTTACTGTTTACTATGACCACACCCGAGCGAAGGATAGTCTGGACATGACAGACGAGGACCGCGGCGCCATTGCCAATTGGTGTAGCCAGCATACTTATGAGCGATGCGTAATCATCCACGGTACCGACACTATGGTGCAGACGGCCAGGTTCATTGCCTTGAATTGTCCTGCGAATGTCATTGTCCTTACCGGATCACTTCAGCCGGCGTGCGTACGAGACACCGACGCCGAGTTCAACCTCGGTTGTGCCATTATGGCCGCAAGGATTTGTCAGTCCGGCGTCTATATTGCCATGGGTGGTAATCTCTTCCAGTGGGATAACTGCAGGAAGAATCCCATCACCGGGCATTTTGAAGCCATCACCGACGAGTGAGCTAGAAACTCGTGCCAGGCCGCCTCGTAACTGAGGCGGCTTTTTTATTTTAGTATCACCACCCCCTAATTCTTTTCGAAAACTCAGGGTCATCCGCATACAACATTGCCCTTTCATTAATATTGAACTTCAAACGAGCTTGTTCGAAAGTTAAATCTGTATCAATCAAGCCTAAATCATATGCAAGCTTGTCTGAATTCGCAGGCAATAAAATTCTTACATCAAAGAATGGCATGATGCGCGGAGAAATCTTTTGAATATGCTGCACAATATTTGTTGTACATGTATTCGTCAGCGTATTATAAAATTCTGGATTAGCTGAAACATCATTTGCTCTTTGCACCATATCAAGAAAAAGTAGCTGAGCTTTTTCTGTCGTCGTCTTTATTGGATACACATATACAAGATCTTTGCGATGATTTGAGCGTAATTTAATAACATCATTCTCATCAGCAATTACATACATAAGCTCATACCTATTAAAGAGCCCTTTGAAAGGATGATACGACTCCCCTTTTTCTTTGCGAATCTCTACCGATATAGCCACAAAATGTTCCCCCTCAAATTCAAAGCTCAAAAAAGTGTGCGCTGAACCTGGTATCCCTTCAAAAGGTTCAACAATATACCAAACTCTTTGTAATTTCTTAAGATCAAAAGTCTTGTCGTAGTATCGAGCCGTATAACTCGTCGTCGAAGCATATTCAAAGCTGCGAATGTTAAATATCGACACCGTATCACCATTAATTTCTACCCTAGGAAGAATAGTTTGATCATCGTTCCACTCACGATCATTCGACGGTTGAGTTATGAGTGCAACAATACCAAAAAGCACAACAATAGCTGTAATAAGTATTCCCAAAGCCTTCAAAAAGCGTATGAGCCATGAGCGAGCAACGTTCATAGATTGAGTATAGCAAACAGTAGAACTTTCCCAAAGACTCCGTATCGTTATATAGTTACACTATGATTGACCTCCATCATAAAATCCCTCTCAGTATCGGTCTCGATTTTGATGGAGTAATTGCTGATTGCGGAAAGCTCAAATCTGAAATTGCACTCGAGCTCTATGGAGTAACAATTTCGGCAAGTGATTTTAAGCGCGAGCTCGTAGTAGGTAATAATATACTCACAGATTCACAGTACACAGAATTACAAAATAAAATATATGGCACACGCGAATATGGTTTTCGTATAGAACCTGTCACCGATGCTTTTACCTCTATTCAAAAGCTCAAAGAGCTCGGCCACAAAGTTCAAGTAATTACGAGCCGCTCAGAACAAAATCTGAGCATTGCTCAAGAGTGGCTGCATAATCACAATATCGATCTGCCTTTTACCGGAGTCTCGGGTTCGAGTAAAGCACAAGCATGCACAGGTCTCGACATCTTTATCGATGATGATTTTGATAAATTAGAGCCGCTCACACCAGTTGTTCCACAACTTTTTCTTCTCAATTGGGATTATAACAAGCACATTATGGCGTATGCACCAATACAAAGAGTAAATTCTTGGAAAGAATTTTATGCAGCAATAACCGATACCAAAACAGCTATTTAGGCATACCCCTCCTCTTTTTTCAAAAAATCCGTATACTAGAGCTACAGTGCGCAAATACGGAGGATTGGATGAGTGGTTTAAATCAACGGTTTACTAAACCGTCGTCTCT
>CAZWGR010000023.1:0-9606 GCA_964633555.1 uncultured Candidatus Saccharibacteria bacterium
TATTGCCACGCAAGGAGCTTTATTAAGGCCTCAGCAAAGGTCGCCAGAGACTGTAAATTCTTTGCAAGAAAATATCTCGGATTCAGCGTATGTATGCTGGACAGGCAACTGCGCTACCGAACAAGAGCCCGGTAAGACTTTTAAGAGTAAGGACAAAATAAAAGTTGCTCACACTGCAGAACAAAGGGAAAGGGGGTTATCGGGTACAAGTTCGCTCGAACCTTATGCTGGTATGCTTTTTGTTTTTCCTGAAGAAGGCCAGTATTCGTTTTGGATGAAAGACATGAATTATCCCATAGATATTGTTTGGATTTCTGCTCAAAAAAAGATTGTGCACATAGAATCAGCAGTTCAGCCAAAAGATTTTCCGAAGACGTATGTGTCACAAGATAAGGCACTCCATGTTCTTGAATTACCTCAAGGAAATGCGCAGGAACGAGGTCTTTCAGTAGGAGCCTCAGTAGACTTTTATTTTATTAAATAATGTGGTATAATATATATGTGCACTGAGCGATCGCGCTTATGTGTAAAAGCATAAGTGAGGAAAGTCCGAACTCAGGCATGCGAAAGCGTGCAGCAGGGTAGCGGGTAACGCCCGTCGGGGTAATCCTAGAGGTGCGAACAGAGACGCCCTAAGAGAAATCAAGGGGTATCTTCGCAAGAAGATAAGCCTATATGGCGACATATGGGGTGCAACGGCAAAATCCTTACCTCTGTGCAAGGCCGTGCTCTAATGTAAAAGTTAGAGAGTGCCGCTTGAGGCTAGTGGTAACACTGGTCCCAGATAAATGATCGCTACCGCAAGGTACAGAATTCGGCTTACGGTGTACATATGAGAAGGCTCGCCCTAAAGGCGAGTTTTTTCATTGTGGGTAAGGGTTTTTATCCCCATAAACATGAGATACAAAAGACTATATCGGGTTATAATTGTAGCATGCCAGTTTTCTTAACTGCTACCGCCGGATTAACTATCATTGCCTCGATGTTTTTTGCATCGTCGCAGATTTTTTCGACACAGTTTCTTGCTCTTAGAGAACGTATTGAAGATAGTTTGAAAATACAGGTGCCTGTGGCGGCAGTTCTCAATTCTAACCCTCCCGTTTTGTTTAATGAGTATGAAACTATAGCTCAGAAAAAACCTGAACAAATGCAACAACTCGCAGTTGTGCAGACACTGATTGCACCAGTCGAAAACTTCCCCCCTCAAACCGAACCCCTCTACGGAGCTCAAATCTACACACCCGAAAACACCTACACCACAATCAACTCTAAAGACATAGAGCAAAGACTTCTCATACAGAAGAACTACTTCTCTAAACAGATAGATCGTATCTATGACAGAATCAAAAGCAACACTCAAGATGTTAATGACAGAGTAGATTTAGTAACTACAACATCATCAGGAATATCATTTGCAACCATAGCTCTTGGCGGTACAGGAATCTCTGCAGTACCAAACTATGGTGAACTTCTCATGGGCGATGGTTCTGGTGGTTATACACTTATTGCTACATCGTCGCTTGGAATATCGAGCGGTGGTTCTTCGCAATGGACAACAAACGGATCGGATATTTACTATACGACAGGAAGTGTGGGGATTGGGACGACGACAGTAAATAGAAAACTTGTAGTTGATAACAATACGACATCAGGCACCGTAGCCACATTTCAGTCGTACGCAGCTGGCTCCGATGTTGCCATCAGGGTTAACAATAATTCAGTTTCAACTGGCTCACTTACTGAAACGGCAGTCTTAAATTTTACTTTTAACGATCTCGTTGGTGCAAGTATTACTGGAGGCAAAACTGAAGACTTCATGAGCTCTGCAAATAGGAGTGGTTACCTAGCTTTCAATACTCGAAAAGATAATGTGATGTCAGAAGCTCTTAGAATTAATACCGGTGGAAATATTGGGATTGGGACGACGACACCATCTGCGAAGCTTTCAGTCGAGGGTGAAACTATGTCGTCGTATTTTACGGCAGCTTCATCGACCAGAACCTCGACATTTGCAGGTAGTGTGGGAATACAGACGACCCCATCTTCATACACAAGCCTCGGCATCGACCATTCAGGAATTGAAGACGAATCAAGCGCCATTGAAGTTATCCGCAATGTCTCTCAGACAGCTGATAACTCAAGCTTCCATTTCGGCATCGACAGTGGCGTACATTGGAATCTCAACGGTTTCAATCAGACTGGAGATCTGCGCGCATCATATGGAGGATTTGCAATCTCCGGCGCGAGTGGAACAGCTACGAAGGTTTCGAACTTTCACGCATATACGACCCTCACCGGCGGAGCGAACATCACGAATGCCTTCGGCCTTTTTGCTTCGCTCGGCAACTCGGGTACGGGAGAGATAACTAATCTCTATGGATCGCTCATCCAGAAGAATGGTACCGGAAAGGTGGACAACTTCGTCGGATATCAGGTACAGGATACTTCGGCGACTACTTCCGTAAAAGGCTTCGTCGGCAATGTCTCTAGTGGGACAGGGAAATACAATCTGTATCTGGGAGGCACCGCGCAGAATTATTTCGCTGGAAATGTCGGAATCGGCACGACGACGCCTTCGACAAAATTCCAGGTATACAGCAACCCGACTCGGTATGTGAGTCTTCTCGACATCAACTCAACGGTTTCAAGCATATTTAGAGTGGATGACAATTCGGCGGCGAATATCCTTACGCTTGAAAACAGGGATATTACAGCGACGACGAATCATGGCGTCGATATCGAGTATCGTCTTTCCAACAACCTGACTACGACCGCGATAAATGCGGGAACCATCCGTCTTGCAAAAGATCAGCTCTGGACAAGCGATACCACAACGCAGGATTCATACTTCGCATTTTCTATCGCGACTAACGGAGTCGTGTCGGAGAAGCTTCGAATCGCATCCGATGGAAACCTCGGTATTGGCACCACAACTCCATTTGCAAAGTTCTCGATTAATTCACTAACGACTGATACTGGTGGGCAACCGAGCTTTATTATTGCAAGCTCTACAACTACAGGTATAGATACACATCTCTTTGTATCAAGTACTGGTCGAGTTGGTATTGGTACAACATCACCGCAGCGCAGTCTGCATGTTGTTGGTAGTGGAATCATAAGTGAAAGAGCATCTGCAGATCCACAGCTTATCTTGCGAAATTCAGGGTATTCAACTACGGGTCAAGATTGGAATTTTAGAGTAATAACAGGTGATGGTTCATTTGTGATTCGTGATGGCACTGGCCCTACGCAAGATATATTTACTATGACTGTCGATGCTAATGTCGGCATTAGTACGTCTACTCCATATGCAAAATTATCTGTTGCTGGAGGTAGCGTAAGTACTACAACTATGGCTTTGCGACCGTTTCTTGGCCAAACAGCAAATATTTTAGATATTTATAATCCCTCTGGATTTTTGAGTACAGTTATAACATCAAGTGGTAATTGGGGTATCGGCACAACGTCACCATATGCCAAGTTATCTGTCGAAGGTCAGCTTGTCTCATCGTTTATTACAACAAGTAACTCTACCGCTACAAGTACAATAGCGGGGCCTTTGGGCGTAAGAAGGTTATTATATCCTAACGGGGAGATTTTAACTGACACCACAAATTTTGTAATAGGCTCAACTGCAAGTAGTACACTGTTTTATCCAAATAACATGCCACTAGCCACAGCAGACGGAACACTCTACTATGGTGACTCAAATGTTTTGGCTACAAAAGGAGCTGGTATTGTATCAGCAAAAATATACTATCCGAACAACAACGTTCTAGTTGATGCACAGGCTCTGTATTATCCAAGTGGAACTAGTGTGTTGACAGATATAACTGGTCAAATTTATTACCACAACTCTACCGTAATGTCTGATGCTAACAGTAGACTTTATTACGGATCAGGTGCTGAGTTGGCAGACGAACTAGGTAACCTAAACTACGGGAATGGATTACTACTAGCAGATGCAAATGGCGATATATATGACGGACATGCTACTGACTCGTATCTATTTGACGTAGGTAACTTATATTTGAGAAATAGACTAATATCTAATAGCGGTGCTGGAGGAATATCAATAGATGATTTAGGTAATGTCGGTATCGGTGAAGCTTCACCGACATATCCGCTCCATGTTACCGCGGCATCACTAACTGATGTAGCCCGTTTTGTTGGTACAGGCGGAACTCAGTGTACTGTCGTAACAGGTACAGGTTTTTCATGTACATCTGATGAACGCTTTAAAACAAATATTGCAACAATTAATTCTTCAGCTCTACAGAATGTGCTTAAGCTTCGACCGGTAAACTTTAACTGGAAGTATGATCCAGAAGGTCAAACTCAAGTCGGTTTTATTGCTCAAGAGCTCGAAGAAATATTCCCTGAGCTTGTACGAAATGACTCGAGTGGCTATAAGTCAGTTGCATATGCTCAGTTAACACCACTCCTTGTAAAAGCAATTCAAGAGCAAAATGTTAGTATTGAAAAACTATCGCTCATACTTGATTCAGGAGATCCATTACCAAAGATTTTTGTTGATAGAATCATCGCTGCAATTTCACAAGTTTCGAATCTTGTCGTAAAAACAATTACAGCAGATTCAGTACGAACAAAAGAATTGTGTGTCGAGGATGTCTGCGTGACACGTGAACAATTCCTTAAAATGATACGTGATAGCGGTGCTCGTGAAAGTACGCCACAGCAAGATGATCAAGATGAGCAGGATTCTACAGAGCAAGAAAATCAGCAAGATGAGTCTGATGAGTCACAAGAACAAGAGCAGGATGGGGGCGAGCAAAATAATAGTGATGAGGAAAATACTGAAGAGAATAGTAATACGCCAGTTGATGAAAATGTTGAAAACTCAGAAGAACAACCCATAAACGATGATGATCAAGTTATAACTGACACACCAGAAACAACAGATACAACCACCGATGAACAGGCAGATAGTCAAAATCAAGATGGCGATAGTGGCGGAGAAGTTGATAGTGAAGATACATCGAGTGCTGCGGATGAGTCTTCTCAAGAAAGCTCAACAGAAGAATCTAGTTCAGGTGGGGCGGAAGGTGATAGTGCCGGTGATAGTAATGTAACCGAATAAATAATGTATAATTAGTCTAATTATGAAAAATATACTTCAAAAATTTGATAAGGTGGGCACAAAAGCTTTTATCGCACTCGCTTTCTTCTTGCCATTATTTTTTATACCTTTGCAAAGTGTTGGCTTTGAGACAACAAAAATCGCCTTTGTTTTCGGTGCAGCAATAATCTCGCTTTTAGCCTACCTTATTGCTTCAGTAGTGCAGGGCAAGATAAGCATTCCGGCTGGAGTATTGCCTCGCACTATATTAGGAGTACTTATTGTGGCCTTTATTGCGGGCATTGTAAGCCCTGTCCCTTGGAAGTCATTGATAGGAAATGGTTTTGAAATTTATACGGTAGCAACACTCGTAGCTCTTGCCTTGGTGACATTACTTACTTCAGTTAGTGTGCGAAAAACTTCGGATCAAGTATATGTGCTCATAGCTCTTATTTCAGGTTCATTTATTTCGATCTTATATGCACTCGTAAGATTTATTTTCGGCGCTGACTTTCTTACTTTTGGCTATTTTAATTCTCTGAACCAAACTCTCTTCGGTTCTGTTTCTGAGGCAAGTGTGGTGGTCGCAATCCTTGCTGTTGTTGTTGCTTATATACTACAGACAATAAAGGGAACCTTACCAACAGTAGCACTTTGGCTGTTTGAAATTCTCGCAATTGTCTTCTTGGTTGCAACAAATGTATCTTTTAGTTGGGTACTTGTAGCTGCAGGATCTTTACTTGTACTCGTAATCCGTTATGTACGATCGAGCCCAGAGACGGGAATTATTGTAAGAGCTATAACAGCGTTTACTCCGGCAGCAATAATTCTTATTGTTGTGAGTTGTGTCGGCATTTTTGCTCCCAAGTTTACGGCATCAGTTATTGCTCAAAGAATCAATTTAAACGAGACAACCATACGGCCTTCGTGGCAGGCAAGTGTTGATATATTGGCGCAGAGTATTAAACTACGACCATTTGTAGGAATTGGCCCAAATAGATACTCGACTCTTTATGTGCTTACTCGACCAGCGAATGTAAATGTCACACCAGGCTGGAATATCGATTTTGAAAGTGGTGTTAGTTATATATTTACTCTCGTTACAACATACGGTTTGCTCATGTTTGCTGCCCTTATTACTTTTGGAATCTTCTCCTTTAAAGTATTCCGACAGATTTTTGTGCAGAAAAGTGAGAATATTAAAGTACATATTCAAACAGTAGCAGTCCTCGGTGCAGGTCTCAGTATGGTGAGCCTACTCTTCATTAATCCTACCGCCACTTCTCTTGGTGTATTGGCACTGTTTGGAGGTCTGGTCTTGGCTTTACAAGAGAACGGTACCACAGAGGTTTCTTTTGTTCGCATGAATGGTAAGCGTCACTATGTTAATCTTGTGGTTCTTGGAATAACAATAGTTGCGATCATTGCTGTGTCACTCTTGCAAATCCAAAATTTCCGCGCACATATTAAACTCGGTAATGCCTTCATAAGTGTTCAAGAAGGGAATATTGAGAATGCTCTTGTGGAAGTTCAAAGTGCAGCTGCTATTGCTCCTATGAGCGATATTTACCACCGTTCAACAGCCGAAGTCGCTGCTCTAGGAATGCAAGCTCTTATTCAATCTGTATCACAGAGTGGTAATTCAAAAAAGATTGATGATGCGACAATGGGGCGATTCAAGAACTTGCTCGAAGGTGGAAGTGCTTTTGCAGCAGAAGCAATTCGCCGCGACCCTACAAATTATTTGAACAATCTTGCAGAAATTCATGTTGCAGAAGCCGGCTTATTACTTGGAGCACAAAATGCTTATGAAGTTGTAAATGCAGGGTATGAACGAGCTCTCGCTTTGAACCCATCATCAGCAACTCTCTATTTAAACCGAGCAATGGCAGAATTTATTAAGAATGATTACGAGAAGGCGCAAACATACGCAACAAATGCTTTGTATCTTAAGTCTGACTACGTTGATGCAATTATGATGCTTGCTCGAATCGATCTTGCTCAGAATAAGAGTCGAGAAGCAGTTTCATTGGTTGAGAGAGCTGTTCAAGCAATGCCACAAAATCCTCGAATAGCTTTTGAACTCGGCGCTCTTAAGTATTCTCTTAAGAATTATTCTGGAGCACTTGCAGCATTCGAACAAGCAGCTACTCTTGTTCCTGGTGATGCTAATGTTCAGTATTACAGGGGAGTTACTCTAGCGCAGCTCAACCGAAGAACTGACGCGCTTGCTGTACTTGCACCACTCGCTGATGCAAACCCTCAGAATACTGATCTTGCTCAAATAGTTGCTAATCTACGATCAGGAAAGAATCCTTTTGGTGGAGTCGAAGATCCTACACCAGAAAAAAGTACAGTTGACTCAAAGCAAAAGGCACGCTAGTTTGCAGTTATGGTAAAGCGAATACTCACATTTATTACGACAGAGATACGCGGCCTTCATGAGGCTGCGTATCTTTTGGCAATATTCGCTTTTCTTTCTCAAGTGCTCGCTTTGGTGCGTGATAAACTGTTGGCATTTAATTTTGGTGCGGGCGAGGTTGTCGACATGTATTATGCCGCCTTTAGAATTCCTGACTTTGTTTTTGTTACCGTTGCAACACTTGTTTCGGCGTCAGTAATAGTTCCGTTTCTCGTAGAGAAAATTGAAAATGGTCACACTGAGCTTCATGCTTTTATCCGCGAAATCACAACACTCTTTGGTGCACTCATGATTGTGGTGGGAGGTATTGCATGGTTCGCTATGCCTTATTTGGTGGACATTGCTTTGCCAGGCTTTACTGACGATTCATTCAAGCTTGTTGTGCAGGCAAGTAGAATCATGCTGTTGTCGCCGATATTGCTTGGTATATCAAATATACTAGGTTCAATTGCTCAAGCGCACCATAGATTTGCTCTATTTGCTTTGAGTCCAATCTTCTACAATGTTGGAATTATTTTCGGCATTATTATTTTGTACCCACGTCTTGGATATACAGGTTTAATCTGGGGAGTGGTTGTCGGAGCATTCTTGCATATGGCCATTCAATTACCATTTGTTTTTTCACAAAAGCTCATTCCTTTTCCGGTGTGGCCTGTTTCAATTAAAAATGTTTCTCGTGTTCTTATGTTATCTGTGCCAAGAACAATTGCAATTTCGGCAAATCAGTTCATGCTCCTCACCTTAACAGCGGGGGCATCGCTTGTAGGTAAGGGGGCGGTTGCCGCACTATCTTTTGCATGGAATTTACAAGCCGTACCATTAACTATTATTGGAGTAAGTTATTCATCAGCAGCTTTTCCTACGCTTGCTCGCTTGTATACAGCGGGGGATACTAACGCTTTTGTTAAACAACTCGTAACATCGGCACGGCATATTATTTTCTGGTCATTGGTAATCTCTGTTCTGTTTATTGTATTACGTGCACAAATTGTGCGTGTAGTTCTTGGATCGGGCCAGTTTGATTGGTCAGACACTCGTATAACTGCAGCTATGCTCGCTTTATTTGCAGTATCAGCAGTTGCACAAAGTCTTATATTGCTATTTACTCGGGCATTTTATGCAATTGGTCAGACAATTAAACCGCTCATCATTAATGTCGGTGGAGCTGCACTCATTTTTATTCTCTCTGCTTTTGCTCTGAGGACATATACTTCTTGCGAGACTTGCTCAAGTGTTATAAATGAATTAATGAAAGTGCAAGGAATAGCTGGTACAGGAATTTTATCACTCGCTATTGCGTATTCTATAGGAACGATACTTACGATGATCGTTTTGTGGCTCACCCTTGAGCGACAGGTTACAGCTTTTACTCAACCACTACTCAGAACATTATTTGATGTCAGTTCGGCCTCAATTATTATGGGCTATGTAACATATATTATGTTGCGCCCATTGTCTGAAGTATTCCCATTAACTACTGTAACTAATGTTTTCTTCCAAGGATTCTTTGCTGGTAGTACAGGTATCGTTATTGGTATCGGCGTACTGTTGGCTTTAAAAAATATGGAAATTGCCGAAATCTGGAAAGCATTCCATGCAAAGATTTGGAAAGCTCAAATTGTTAAGAATGGGGCAGAGCTGTAGTTTTTTAATAAAGCATTCGCTGTTCGCCAGTGCAGGTACTTTTTGGGCGCAATTGAGAAAGTATCAAAAATGTGTTAGTGTACTTTTACATGACAGCTCTACAAGGAAACACCGTTGACCCCAAGTTTATTCGCAATTTTAGTATTATTGCGCATATTGATCATGGTAAATCTACGCTCGCTGATCGTATGCTTGAATATACGAACACTATTGAAAAGCGAAAAATGCAAGAACAAGTTCTTGACTCTATGGAACTTGAGCGCGAACGCGGCATTACCATTAAAATGCAGCCTGTGCGTATGAACTATGAGGTTGATGGTCAAAAGTATATTTTGAATCTCATCGACACACCAGGGCATATAGACTTTTCATACGAGGTTTCTCGAGCGCTTAAGGCTGTAGAAGGCTCAATTTTGCTTGTTGATGCAACACAGGGTGTACAAGCTCAGACTTTAACAAC
>CAZWGR010000024.1:0-5940 GCA_964633555.1 uncultured Candidatus Saccharibacteria bacterium
CAATATAACCAAAACGTATACGAGCGGTGGTGAACCATTTAAAGCACTTAAAGGTATTACCTTTACCATTGAAGACGGTGAATTCGTGGCAATTATGGGCCCTTCTGGCTCAGGTAAATCGACGCTCATGCACATTTTAGGAGCACTTGATACACCAAGTTCAGGAGGCTATAAGCTTGATGGTAAAAAAGTTTCAGAAATGTCTGATGATGAATTGGCACAAATCCGCCGCGAAAAAATCGGCTTTGTATTTCAGGCTTTTAACCTTTTACCCCGAACTACAGCACTTCGCAATGTTATGCTTCCCCTTGTATATAGCGGAGTTTCGCATGATGAACGCGAGAGTCGTGCAAAAAAAGCATTGGTTTCTGCCGGCCTTACCGAAGAACACTTTGATCATAAATCAAATCAGCTTTCGGGTGGGCAAATCCAGCGTGTGGCTATTGCCCGAGCTCTTGTTAATAACCCCTCACTTATTCTTGCCGATGAACCAACAGGAAACCTTGATTCACGCACAGGTGAAATTGTTTTAGGCACCTTTAGCAGGCTTAATAAAGATTTTGGCTGTACTATTATTCTTATTACCCACGAACTCGATGTTGCCGAGCATGCGGAGCGTATTATTACCATTCGCGATGGATCAATAGTTTCTGATTCAAAGTCACATAAACGCCGACAAGTGCAGCACTCATAAAACTCTATGAAATACTACGATCTTCTTGAAGAAACATATACAGCCCTGTCAGCAAATAAAGTTCGCTCTGGCTTAACAATTTTAGGTATTGTTATTGGTATTGGCTCGGTTATTGCCATGGTTTCTATTGGCCAAGGAGCTCAGAAAAGCATTTCTGACAGTATTCAATCTGCCGGATCAAACCTTATTCTTGTATATCCTGGCTCACAGCGTGGACCAGGTTCGCAAGTAAGTAGTGGTCAAGGTTCAGCTCGAACTCTGGGAGCTGATGATGCCCGAGAAATTGAAAAGATTGCCGGAGTAAAATCAGTATCACCCGAACTCACTCAGCGCTATCAAATCGTGGCAGCAGGAGCAAATACCAATACAAGCGTTGTTGGAGTTGAGCCAGCATATGCAGATGTTCGCAAAGTAACCATTCGTGAAGGTTCATTTATTACCAATACACATCTTAATTCACGCTCTCGTGTAGCCGTTATTGGCCCCACAACGGCGACAACACTTTTTGGCGAAGAAAGCCCTCTTGGAAAAACCCTTCGCATTAAAAACAATAACTTTAAAATCATTGGTGTAACCAATGCAAAAGGTGGCACAGGCTTTACCAATCAAGACGATATGGTTTTTGTTCCTCTGACAAGTGCACAGCAATTTCTTGTGGGTGATGACTATATTTCAAGCATGAGTATAGAATCAGAGAGCTCAGAAATTATGACCGAACTTCAGGCTTCAATTACTAGTGTCATGCTTGAACAGCATAAAATAAGCGACCCAAGCCAACCTGACTTTACCGTTCTTAATCAAGCAGATATTTTAGCTACAGCATCAAGCATTACTCAAACTTTTACCCTACTCTTGGCTGCAATTGCGGGAATATCACTCCTTGTGGGCGGAATCGGCATTATGAATATGATGCTCACCACCGTTACTGAGCGCACTAAAGAAATCGGTTTACGCAAAGCAATTGGCGCAACCGAAAAGAATATACAACGACAATTTTTAGCAGAAGCAATTGTATTAACATCACTCGGTGGTATAACAGGTATTATTCTTGGAGCCGGAGCTTCATACTCTTTGGCATACTTTGGAATACTCTCTACGAGTGTTTCTATGCAATCAATTGTACTTGCTACAGGCGTTTCAGCGGCTATTGGAATCATTTTTGGTTACTATCCCGCTCGACGAGCATCAAGACTTAATCCAATTGAAGCATTACGCTACGAATAATACTGTGCGGCAGCAAATATGCATTGTGTACAGTTGATTTTTGGCTCTCTCTTGCTAGGATAGAGGTATGAATACCCTCAAAAATGAATTTGGTAGTTTTATAGATTTTATTCGCACTCAAGGAGTAGTTGGTCTTGCTGTCGGTTTTATTGTAGGAAAAGCCGTTTCTGATGTTGTTGCTTCTATCGTTAATGACATTATTAACCCTTTTATCGGTATCTTTTTGCGAGGAATTGGCGATTTACAAGCCCTTAACTTTGTACTCTTAGGCTCAACATTCTCATACGGAAAGTTCTTAAGTATTTTCCTTAACTTCCTTATCGTTTCTTGCGTTGTGTACTTTGGTGTTAAAAAGCTCAAACTCGACGCTTTGGTAGATAAACCAAAAAGCTAATGCGTGTCCTTGGAATAGAAACAAGTTGTGATGAAACAGCAATTGCGCTTATCGATATTGAAAAGCGTGGGGCAACAATTACCTATACTGTTTTAGGTAGCTACATTCATTCGCAAATTGATATTCATAAAGATTATGGAGGTGTCTTTCCTGCTCTCGCAAAGCGCGAACATGCGCGCAACTTAGTACCGCTGACTGAAAAAGCTTTTAAAGAAGCTGGTATTAGCATGATACCGACCGATAAAACCGATATTGAAATCGTAACAGCCATTGAATCAACCGTTTCAGAAAAAGAAGCTGATTTAATTCGATCACTCTCGCATTCTGATTTACGTTTTAATGTTCCTGCAATTGATTTAATTGCGGTAACTAAAGGCCCTGGCCTTGAGCCAGCTCTGTGGGTTGGTGTTAATTTTGCTCAAGCACTTTCTAAGCTCTGGAGTATTCCTGTAACGCCCGTTAACCACATGGAAGGCCATGTCATGGGTTCAATCATTCATTCAATTGAGCCTCATAAGCAACATATTGCTACTCCAGTTGAATTCCCCGTACTTTCACTTTTAGTAAGTGGCGGCCATACCGAAATAGTACTCGTTGAAGATTGGGGAGCATATACCGTTATTGGTAGCACTCGCGATGACGCTCTTGGTGAAGCCTTTGATAAAGTTGCACGAATGCTTGGTCTAGGCTATCCAGGAGGCCCCGAAGTATCTCGCCGAGCCGCAGAAGCACGCTTAAACCCTTACCAAAGCGATACTCAGGGTGTCATTACCCTGCCCCGACCAATGATCCATACGCAGGATTTTGATTTTTCTTTCTCAGGAATTAAAACTGCAGTACTCTATCTTTTGCGTGATAGCTTTAATGTAAATAACCGCGAAGAAGCCCTCGAAAAACTCTCAGACGAAATCCGCAATGAAATTTGCCGCGAGTTCGAGGATGCAGTTACCGAAGTAGTTATTACAAAACTCACCAAAGCTGCTCAAGCATATTCGCCTACTGCTTTGCTTATTGGTGGAGGTGTAAGTGCCAATACCTATTTACGCCAAAAATTAACTGATTTGGGCAAAGAACTTGGTATACCGGTGCACATTCCCCACCAGCATATTACGGGCGATAATGCTTTAATGATTGCCGTTGCTGGATATATGTCATCACAAACCTATACACAAGAAATTGTTAAGAATACTGCAAAGACGAGTATGAAGGCCGAGGGTACCTTATCACTATCGTAATTGATTGCTTGGCTTGCCAAAGAGTGGGCACAGAGACGGGCTGTCGCGCAATCCATACAGCAAAAAACCGGTTTGAGCCGGTTTTTTGTTTGTGTCGTTCTTTCTGTCGAGTCTTTATTTCTAAAGATAGAGTTTCAGAATAAATCTGTTTTTATCGGAATACTGACACAATAGCTGCCCAAGTCTTCTTGAAGAAACCACCAACCTTTTGAGCGAATGAAGTTTCTGCAGAAGCAGCAACGAGTGGAGATGTATTCTTCTTACTCAAATCAAGTTCGAGTGTACCATCAACTTCAGTTGCACCTCGTGAAGGAGCTGTAACTGATGAGTTGACTGGTGAAGATACTGATCCTGGAACGGTAACCGCAATTTCGGCACCAAATTCCACACGACTGTCACCCTGACCAACTACACGAAGGTATACAACTGAACCAGCCTGAGCAGGAACAGTAGCACTATGTGTGTCTGTTGATGCTGAAAGACCTGTAGAAGCGGCATAACCGTAATTAGTTGCAGAAGTTACCGGTGTAAGAACTGATGTTGATCCGTATACTACACGACCAGCTGTCTTTGGATTTGACTCCCAAGCAACCTTAAGTCCTGTAGCTGTTCGTTCGATTTGCACATTTGTAAGAGCAATTCGAGATGAACCACCTCGACCACCACGTGATCGTGATGAACCGTTTGAAGAACCATTTGATGAGCCGCCATTGTTTGACGAACCACCATTTGATTCAGAACCATTACCAGCTGATGTAGCTGAGCTACCAGTTGAAGGCGCAGCAGATGTTGCTGAACCGCCAGTAGACGGAGCTGCTGATGTTGTTGAACCTCCTGTTGAAGGTGCAGCTGAAGTAGTTGAACCACCAGTAGATGGTGCTGCAGAAGTACTTGAATCACCTGTTGAAGGTGCATCACTTACCGCTGTTGTAACTGAAGCACTTCGACTAGGAGCTTCTGTTGAAGCTGAGCTAGCTGAAGAACCTGTTGATGGAGCTGAACCAGCAGAAGATGCTGAATCGCCAGTCGCTGGGGCATCTGCATGAGCAAAGGCCGGAACGAAAGCAATGAGAGCAAAGAGTCCTGCTGAAATAGCCTTAAAAATAATGTTTTTCATATATATTGAGTAGTTTTTTGCGGTTACTATTTCTAGTAACATACGTCTATTATATAACAGTATATGTAAATTTGTCAAGCCTATTTCTGTAGCGTGGCTCTGTATGGGGGCGTATGGTTTTAAGGTTAAAATTATAGGTAAAAGTGGGTGTATTTTTTGAGGTTTTGTGAAATTTGGAAAAAATAAAGGGCGCGAGACAAGCTCGCGCCCAATTTTCGCGTTCCCCGAAAACCACCCAAGTTACTGCGGAATGGTGCGGTAGAACATCATCTGACCCCCAAAGTCGGGGATCAGTGACTCCCCCTCCTCGAGGGTGGAGATATCAACCCACGGCCCCGAAGTGGGACCGACCCCAGTTGCCTGCAGTCTATAGGTTGTCCCAACCTTCCCGCCGTTGAGGCGGAGAGTGACGGGAGCGTTGGTGTTGATCCGACCAAGTGCGAGTCGCACCTCCGGCAAGGCAGGAGGACTGAGGTGTGACGTTGCCGTCGAGAACCTCCCTCCCAACCTTGCCATCATGCTGACGGCATAGGTTGGCCGCCCCGAGACGTAGACCCTGATCTGATCGAGGCCAACCTGGGACCCACCACCATTGAAGCGCTTTCCCTTTGCGAGAAAGACTACTCGCTGTGCTTTGTTGGTTGCCGACCCACTCTCATGGGCAGGCTTTCCGTCAATGCGGATACCCACAGCGAGCGATGAGTACCAAGTACCCATCATGCTGATGGTGTCTCCCAAGACGTTGCCGTCATTGGAAGACTGGGTCAAGGTAACGTCTGCGAGGGCAATACCCTCAGAGCCGTCACCTGACACCATGTCGATCAGGTGCCAAAGCACCTGCCCCTTCTCCGCCTCAAACGGCGCAGGAGGGTTCAGCTGGCCACGCCACATGGGTACTGCCTCGCTCTCCGCGAGCATCCACCACTCCAATCCCCGGTGAGGAGGAAGTGTGTACTGGGAGGGGTTCGTTACCGAACCCGACCAGCCCCGCTGAAGCGGAGTCGTGCTCGTATTCGTGATGCAATCACGAACGAGAGCTGTTGCGGCAGCAGCCCATGAAGGGCTACCCTGGGCCGGGAGCAACACGGGGGTCACCTTCACCCAATTCTGGGTGGGAGTGAAGGCGGCGGGGGCAGCATTCCGGCTACCTTCCGTCACCACTGTCGGCGTGCCGCCGGCGGTGGTTTCCCACTCGGTCACCTGTGGCACTTCCTCTGCCCGCACAACAACCGTCACCAGCAAGCCCAACAAAACCAACAACTTTTTATTCATCTGT
>CAZWGR010000024.1:6040-9383 GCA_964633555.1 uncultured Candidatus Saccharibacteria bacterium
TATATACATAGCTTGAAGGTTGTGCGGGATAGCACCGCCTTATTGTTGCCGCAATTAATCCGTGTGGGAGTGGCAACAATTCAAATTCGTTTGCAAGTTTCCGCGGGGCAAAACCCCGCGGTTTTTTTGTATTTTTTACATACAGAGCCCTTACGACAAATTTATTACGCTCACCGCATAGAATCCGCAATGAATCATCTGTATACCCTCTCTATTCCGGCATCCACATAAAAAACGCAGGGCTAGACCACACCAGTGATATACTGTATTCATGGAACTCACGCACATTGTCTATGGCCTCCTTTCGGGAATACTCCCTGCCGTACTCTGGCTATGGTTTTGGCTCCATGAAGACAATTTGCACCCCGAGCCTCGCGGAACTATTGTAAAAGCTTTTATTGGTGGAATGCTTGCAGTAATACTCGTAATTCCGCTGCAGCAATATATTGAAAGTGCTATTCTCGACCAATCAATGAAATATATTTTTTGGGCTGGAGCAGAAGAACTCATAAAATTTGGTGTGGCTTTTGTAATAGCATTCCACGACGACATTCTTGATGAGCCGGTTGATGCAGTAGTTTATCTTATAACCGTTGCTTTAGGTTTTGCCGCTCTCGAAAATGCCTTTTTTGTCATGACTCCGCTTTCAGAAGGAAATATCGGAGCAACAATAGCCACAGGAAACCTTCGCTTTATTGGCGCCAGCCTTGTTCATGTCGTTTCTTCTGCAGTTATTGGTATACTTATTGCTTTTTCTTTCTTTAAAGGTCATTTTGCGCGCTTTGGCGCTGGCTTTATCGGACTTATCCTCGCCACCGCATTGCACAGTGCGTATAACTTATTTATAATAGAATCATCAGTACACAATACTCTGAGGACTTTCGGCTTTGTGTGGCTTGCAGTAATTGTAATTATGTTTTTGTTTGAGCGGGTTAAAAGAATTCAAGGCCCAGCCCGAGCATAATTATCAGATTTCATTACTTTTATCACTTAAAAACCAACCGTACTCGTATGCCAAAAGATACACGATCATTTTTCGAAAGAATAACTGGCTCAGTCAGAATCCATGATGATCATGACAATGTTCCTGAACCTCGCGTTAAGGTAAGTTCTCATTCTACTAAGAAAATTACCGTTTCTGACGAAGATATTCTTGATTCTGAAGAAGCTTCAACACTTGATCGTTGGAGTGAGCAAGAAGAAGAAAAAGAAGGTCAGCTTACGGTTGATGTTTTCCAAAACTCAGAATCATTGGTTATCAAAACAATGGTAGCAGGAGTTCGCCCCGAAGACCTCGACATAACAATTACTCGCGACCTTGTAACTATTAAAGGAAAGCGCGAAGAAGAGCGCGGCATTCGCCCCGAAGACTACTTTATTCAAGAGCTTTACTGGGGAGCATTCTCTCGAACCATTACCCTTCCTGCCGAAGTTGAAGTAGAAGAAGCTGAAGCAATGGAACGCCACGGCCTCCTCATTATCAAGCTTCCAAAGATTGATAAGGGCCGCCAAACAAAGCTTCGAGTTAAGACTGTATCTTAAGCTACAACCTATCCTATAAACGATTTAAATAGCCCATAGGGGCTATTTATTTTACTTCTCAACAAAGAGGAGAAGCGCACGTCAATTTTATAGAATAAAACCGCCTCAGAGCGGTTTTATTCTAATATTGTTCTATTTGATACTAATCTGTTTTTATTGGTACAAGAGCCTTCTTGCAAGTAACCTCAAAACCATACGTGCACGTATCATCACTACATGAGTAAGCATTTCCGTAATCCATACAAGTTCTCGAGATACTAACTGGACACACATACTTATTTCTAAGCTCTCCATCGCATGTATCAACTCGCCCCCCATGTAGTGTTGCCCCAGTCTGATTTTCATTGTAAGAAGCAAAAACTGGTCCTGTTGCTTTATATTTGTCTTCTCCAACATTTGCCGGTTGGTAGGTAAAAGTCTCGTTCTGATAAGTCACTGCAGGTTCTATCCATCCAACAGTTCCTTGTGTATCTGTCGCACCAAGAACCTTTCCGACAGTGGGAGTACCCCCCGTCACCTGAAGACTACCTGTCACGACCCCTCCTGACCAAAGGTTTCCAAAGAGTCGCATTCCTGTAGGATCAACGGTTACCTGATCACGAAGATCTTGGTGGTTCCAAAGTCGAAGCCAAGATTTATTTGTTGTCGTATCCTTATTTGCATACCACTGCCAGCTTTCTGTCGTATTTGCTCGATCAAAAAGTCGTAGACCGCCTGTTGCTCCAGAAATTCCAATTCCTCCTGCCTTTGTTTGAGCCTCTGAGCCAACATGGAGCGGAGCAGAAACGTTATTACCCGGTGGTGTAGCTGTTGGATTTGACCAACCAGTTGTCTGGGCATGAGCAACACTTACAACAGCGAATGCTGCTACGAGAATGGCTATTTTGAAGGTTGTTTGTTTTGTTTTCATATGATTATTTTAGACCATTAACTATTGAGACGTTCTCCCCGCTACTACTTACTGTCGACATCGCAGATTGAGCCTTAGCATCAACTTTTTTATTACCTGCAACTGGAGGAGCTGGAGTCTTGAGTGACTTAATTACATCCAGATTTTCTTGGGGACTCAAATTATTTTCAATCCTCAGCGAAGCCGCAATCATTTTATTCTGTGCTGCCGGGCTCATTGTGGTATATGTTTGTTCTGAAAAGTACACATAAAGGATACCTGCACAAGAAAGAGCAATGAGGACTCCTCCCAAGATGAGCACCCCTCGTACGATTCCTGGTTGTTGTGCTGTATCCATAAAGTGTTGAATAAAATTATTTTTCTTATGAGTTACTGACCCACCTTCTTTTGCTTTTGCTCGCGTTTTTCTCTTTCTGACAACTTTTGGCTGCATTTCAGCCTCAGCCTGATCATAGGCTTCTGTACTTTTCTTTTTTCTAGGCATGGTTGACACTCAAAGTTACAGCCGTGTCAGAATATGAGACCGTAAAAAGCTTTAAAATAGCGTTTTCTGTCTCGGGAAATAATTGTGCAAATGCAATTACAGCAACAAATATAATTAACATGAGCATAACAATAAGATGCCCTTGAGTCACCGGCTTTTTAGGCTTTGCTGGTGCTGATTGTGGCCTTACTGCTTCTCCTCCCTGTTTTAAATCGTTGTTGTAGGGCATGTATACAAATATTATACCGCAGTATCAAGTATCAAGAGCATATACATGTGGATAGTAATAATAAAACCGACCTCTATAAAAGTCGGTTTTATTACATGTTATGTGCCGAGGACCAGGTTCGAACTGGTGACCCTTCCCTCTTCAGGGGAATGCTCTACCAACTGAGCTACCTCGGCAT
>CAZWGR010000025.1:0-9313 GCA_964633555.1 uncultured Candidatus Saccharibacteria bacterium
AAGCTGAGCATATTAAAATTGGTACTATTACAAGCACAGCATATCCGCGCAAAAAGCTAGAAGAAATAGTTCAGGCCCGTATTGGCGATATTTTTGACGCCATTGAAAATCACCTCAAAAAACTCCACCGCAATGGTTTATTACCTGCAGGAATTGTTCTTATCGGCGGCGGTTCATATATTAATAGCATTGAAGAAATGGCGCGAACGGCACTTAAGCTCCCTGCTCGCCGCGGCGAAATGCCCGTTTCAAAAGAAACTCGCGAAATCGAACACGACACAACGTGGGCAGTTGCATATGGGCTTTGTATTCTTGGCCTTAATGCTGAACAAGGGCCTTCACTTACAACGAGCCTTGTTACTGCTCGAAAATTCAAAAATAACCTTGTAGCTTGGATTAAACAATTCTTGCCATAAGTATCAGAACACAGAGTACTCGTGAATGGCATTGCGTTCACCTCATTGTATTTGGTAGAATTATGAATATCTTATTACCCACATGCCAAATATAATCCCCGAAATTGAAGCATTTGCCCGAATAAAAGTTATTGGTTGCGGAGGCTCAGGCCGAAACGCAGTCAATCATATGATTAGCTCCAAAGTAAAAGGTGTTGATTTTATCGTAATCAATACTGATGCTCAGGACCTACATAACTCTCTTGCAAAAAAGAAAATCCATATTGGTAAAAACCTCACTCGTGGTCTTGGTACAGGCATGAATCCAGACATGGGTCGCCGTGCTATTGAAGAAACTCGCGACGAAGTTCAAGAAGCAATTAAAGGATCCGACATGGTCTTTATTGCTGGTGGTTTGGGCGGTGGAACATGTAGTGGTGCTAGTCCAGTTGTGGCACGAACAGCTAAAGAGCTCGGGGCTCTTACCGTTGCTGTTGTGACAAAGCCATTCTTTTTTGAAGGCCCACAGCGTTCACGCATTGCCGAAAATGCTCTTGAAGAACTCCGCAAAGAAGTAGATGCTATTATCGTTATTTCAAACGATAGACTCCTTTCTACTATCGACAAAACAACGACTTCAAAGAATGCTTTTGCAATGTGTAATGAAGTTCTTCGCCAAGCTGTCGAGGGTATTTCTGACCTTATTACAACACCAGGTATTATCAACATTGACTTTGCCGACATTCGCGCCGTTCTTGAGAATTCTGGCCCTGCTCTTATGGGCGTTGGCCACGCTTCAGGTGAGAACCGCGCTATTGAAGCAGCAAAAATGGCAATTAACTCTCCTCTTCTTGGCCTTTCTATTACAGGAGCAAAAGGCGTACTCTTTTCTATCGCTGGTGGCGAAGACCTTACCATGTTCGAAATTCAAGATGCTGCTAAGGTTATTACTGAATCAATTGATCCTCAGGCTAAAGTTATCTTTGGTACATCTCGAGATGAAAAGCTCAAGAAGAATGAAATTCGCATAACAGTTATTGCTTCAGGTTTCCCTGAAGGCCAACAGCCAACTGGTGGTCCAACTCCTCCACTTCAGGCAAGTATTATGCAAAGAAAGCCACAATCACTTTCTGAAACACGTTCTGATGTTCGTAGTGATTTGCGTGAACCTCGAATCGAAGATCGCCGTGCTCCCGAGCAGGCTCCCAAAGTTGAAGAAAAAACGCGTGGCAGAATCTTTAACTCTTTAAGTGGTTCAACAAATAGCCCAGGTCCTCTACAGCAAACAAAATCTGAGGATATTAAGCCAGTTTCTGCTCCAATCAAGGATGAGCGCTCAACAATGAACGATTCTGACGATGATGAATGGGGTGCAGTTCCGGCTTTTCTTCGACGTTCAAAAATTAAGTAATTAACTTTGTACGACATGTTCGTACTCAACAACTATGTACGACTTAACAATCATTGGTGGTGGACCAGCAGGAGTTGCAGCGGGTGTTTATGCTTCACGCAAAAAACTTAAAACTCTGTTTATTACCAAAGACTTCTTAGGTCAAAGCTCAGTGTCGGATGGAATTGAAAACTGGATTGGTACTACTAAAATTAGCGGTACTGATTTATCAAAGTCTCTTGAGAACCATTTGAAAGCCTATGCCGGTACTGTTGTTGATATCCATACAGGTGAATCCTGCTCTGCGGTAACTAAAAATGCAGATAATAGTTTTACTATAACTACCTCTAAAGGCTCTGAAAAGCTCGTATACACAACTAAAACAGTTTTGGTGACTACAGGTAGCTCACGCCGTAAACTCGAAGTTCCTGGGGCAGATAAACTCGAACATAAGGGTCTTACCTATTGTGCAACATGCGACGGCCCACTTTTTGCTGATCAAGATGTAGTCGTTGTCGGTGGTGGCAATGCTGCCTTTGAAAGCGCAGCTCAACTTTTAGCATATTGCAAAAGTGTAACCCTTCTTAATCGCAGTGAATCATTTAAAGCTGATCCGGTAACTATTGAGAAACTCTCACAAAACCCAAAGCTCAAAATTGTTACGAGCGCTATTCCCCACGAAGTGCACGGCACTAGTTTTGTTGAAGCTATTTCATATAAAAATGCTACGTCTGGCGCAGTTGAGCGTATTCCTACAACTGGAATATTTATTGAAATCGGCGCTTTACCTGTAACATATTTTGTTAAAGATGTAGTTCAACTAACACCATTTGGAACAATTGTTGTTGACCCACGAACACAAGCAACGACATGCAAAGGAATTTGGGCAGCTGGCGATTGTACTGATGGACTCTACCACCAAAACAATATCGCTGCGGGTGATGCTGTTAAAGCACTCGAGGATATTTACGTTCATATTGCGACTCAATAAAATTAATATTCCTTTACTTTGCTCATATTTTATGATATTATTATATATCATATGAGCACTCAGAAATTCCTCTCACCTACCTATATTAAAGTTCATTTTTTCAAAAGTCTTAAGGATATTGTTGAAAATGAGATTAAAAGCAATTCATCAATTGTTCCACTAGCTTCTGGTGCACCTCTCGAGGAAGACAGTATTTGTCTTGATTGTTCTTCTGATTTTTCTGCAATTAAAAATCTTAAAAGTGTACTCCGAGCATCCATTGTTCGTCGAGGCACACACCTTAATCCCTACTATCTTTCAAATCATAAATCACTTTTAGGTGATCTTATTTTTACGGTTATTCATGAGCATAAAAATGAGCCTGGCTTTAAAACATATGCCATTAGTTGTGCAGGCTCCGACTCAAAAGCTGTAACAGCACTTAAACGCTATATTGAGGATACCTACAAACTCACTGAGTCTTCTTCGGCTGATCTTCGCATTGCAATTGCTCGAACTGGCCGGGATTGGGAGATTTCTGTAGGCTTAACTCCTCGCCCACTTTCTGTGCGCAGCTATAGATTGCACAATATTGAGGGTGGAATTAATCCAACAATCGCCTATGCAATGAACACTCTTGGCGGAGCAGCTAAGGTTTCTTCATACTTAAATATATTTTCAGGCAGTGGAACATTACTTATTGAAGCTGCACAACAGAATTCTCGAGCAACTTTTGTCGGTTTTGACCATTCAAAAGAGGCGGCAACTGCAGCTATACGAAATATTCAAAATGCTGGTTTCATTAAAAATATAGCAATAAAAGTTGCTGACCTGTTTTCTCGACCAGACTTTGGTACCTTTGATCTAATTACCGCAGACCTTCCCTTTGGAATGAAAATCGATAAAGGTGGCAATTTACTTAAACTTTATACAGAATTTTTAGCGTACAGCGAAGTTCATATGAAGCCCTATGGAAAAATAGTTGCGTATACAAGTGATGCATCTACATTCAAAAAAGCTTTAACAACGAGCAAATTTACCGTGCAAGAGACTCGAGAAATTACCATCGTCACATCTATGGATTCATTTTTAACTACACACATTTTTGTGTGTGCACTTAAAAAGTAAGAGTGTTTTTACTATCAAAGGAGATTCTCCCTGTGCGATATGCTTCTACATAGAAAGGTAGAGCATAATAGTGAGGCTGTGGAATAGCATCGATATCGTACCAATTCCAATCGTGAACTCTGTCGGGTTCAAATACCTGAGGATCACCACTTTCCCACTCTGCACACATACCAAGAGCAATATAATGGTGTGGTGGATATGCTGTCATATTAACAGCGCACATGAGACGCACATTTTTAATACGTATTCCTGTTTCTTCAAGAGTCTCGCGTCGGGCGCAGTCTTCAAGTGATTCCATATATTCAAGGTGTCCACCAGGGAGTGCATATTCCCCATCTCCATGACTACCTTTTCGTTTACCTACAAGCACTTTTCCATCTTTAACGATGAAAACAGCGAGGCCAACTTTGGGGCGTTGATTATTTTCTTTATTTTGATCCTGTTGTGAATACGTCATTCGAGTTCAAGTATACCTATTGTATACTAGTATTAATATTATGAAAATTGCAATTACCGGTGGAGCTGGTTTTGTCGGAGTACAATATGCCAAAATGCCTCGCGAAAAACGTGATACCTATTCAAAAATAGCTCGTGATTTCTTGGAGTCTCAGAGGGGTTATTGAAGTAAGCGGGTTTACTGCTTCTTATACATTTCTTTGGCCATGTAGGCATCTACCGGAAAAGTATCTTTTTTGGTTATAGCGTCAAAATAGAATTTTCCGATACTTAAACCCGTATCGATATATGCACTCCTTGCTTTTACTTCCCTGCTTTCCCATAATTCATCGTGAAATACAAAACCTATTCTTAGGGTTTTAGTGTCGATGACTACAGGATCGCCATTTAGACCTGACCCTACAATTAAAAGCCCCTCGTCAATGCAATTTTTATTTTGCTCCTTGCAATTTTCCCCCTCCAACGTGTTAACAGAATATAAATAGATATGTCCAAACTCTATTGGTCTATCAAAAGAATTAGACACCAAAAATGATTGCAGTTCTTTTGGTATTAAAAATTTTTCAAAGAATGCAATTGTCGAACCGGTAACAGGAGTTCCTGCCCATGATTGACCACTAACAGATTTTAATGCCTCTTGGAAAAGATTTGTATCAAATTTTGTTTGTGTGTCCATAATTATATTATTACTCAATTATCAAACTTTGTGTAGCAATAATATTCAGGGTCGATTTACTGCCATAGACACTCAGGTCATACCAATACTAAGTTCACTTTGCAGAGAGAGGGAGATTCGGTCACGTGTATTTTTCTGCTGAAAATCACGCGACCCCGCCTCGCGCCGTCGCGCTCCGACTTTCTCATCTCCCACTCCCCTCTTGTAGGTAATAAAAAAAATCACTTCCGTGAGTCTTTTTTATTACTGCGGAGAGAGGGAGATTCGAACTCCCGAGACCCTTTCGAGCCTGTCGCTTTTCGAAAGCGGTGCTTTCAACCACTCAGCCATCTCTCCATATTTATACACAAATAATCAAAACCACACTAAAACTGTACCAGAAATAGCCCTAAAAATATAGGGTATGCTAACTTTTGCTTTTTCTAATAAATATGGTATTCTGTATGGCACTTGGCCCTATCGTCTAACGGCTAGGACGAGAGCTTTTCAAGCTCTAAACCAGGGTTCGATTCCCTGTAGGGTCACATTTTTTACAAAGAACCTCGGCTTGTCCGGGGTTTTTTGTAAAAAAGGTCTTGGGAATCGAAAGACGGAGCGAGCGGAGGCGAGCGAGTCGGGGTCGCGGGCGAGCCGAGTACGGCGAGACCCGTGACCGATTCCCCGCAAAGTCACACAAATTTCAGAATTGTGGCATAATTAGCACCATGACAGATCTAAAACAAAAAGGTTTTATTGTTCCAGTATTAATAATTATCATCGTCGCATTACTCGCAGTTGTGGGATATTTAACTTTGAGTAATAAAGTAGATAATGTTGGACCGCAATCAAACACAGACACTCCCACACTTACTACCAACGAAGCACGCACACTTGCTGTAGATAGTTGGGGAGACTGTACTCCAAGTAGCTGTACGAGGGTTGTAGTTTCTACTGAACAAAAAGATGGCCGATGGTACGTAACTGCTACGTATGAGGGTCTTCGGGATGATTCTTTAAGCGCTGAAAGAAAAGTTGCGCTAGCAACATTCGTAAATAATCAGTGGATACTAGGAACACCCACCGTCACGCATTCATGTCAGAAGAATCGAGGCCATCAGGATTTTAGTACTGAACCTTGTTTATAGTTGGCGATTTCCCTGTAGGCTCACATTGAAGCTATAAACATTGATAAGCTTGATTTTATAGCTGAATTAGTATAGAATACAGATATCACTATGAAAAAGACCCTTGTGCAGATACGTCTGCATCGGGGGCTTTTTCTTTTAGGGCTTGGCTGAGAACTTGTGATAATGCTCGTTGAGGAATGTTATTTCGATATTTTTGTTCTTAAGTAAGATTGAGCATTTATCCTTATCTGGAGCGATAACACGTTTAATTGCTTTATTTTCTTGTAAAAATTCAACGAGGCACCCGAAGTCACCATCACCAGAAATTAATATGCAAGAAGTGAATGATTTTGTATAAAAATCTGATACGGCTTTAAGGACTAGCTCAGCATCACAATTACCTTTTACAGTACCAGCAACAGTAATGGTTTGTTTAAATATAAGTATAAAGCCAGACTCCTGTAAATATTTATAGAAAGAAGTTCTACTTGGAACAAGGCCTATGAATAGGTAGACATTCTCTGGATTGTATTTCTGGCGGAGCCAACCTCTAAATTTTTTATAATCAATATCGAAACAACGTTCTTTGGCAGAACGATATAGATTGTTACCATCAATATAAATACTAGTCTTTTCCATCTAGAAATTTTAGCATAACATCCAATTCTAAAATACTACTTTTAATATAATCTCTACCTTATCTTTGCGCATGCTTAAGTATCCACTGCGTATGCTCGTTTTTACTTTTTGACCATTTCTCTACGAGCTTTTTCCCTTCCGCAGGTTTTACCTTGAGCCAATCTCGAACATGATTGGCAACAGACTTTTTAACAAACTTTACGTTATCTTCTTTAAGTAATTCGAGTAGTGTAAAAATAGGTGCTGGATCATTGTTCCAAACATCGAGCTTTGTGGCCCATGGCAGCTTTGGCCGCAGACCTTCGGTGGCCAAACGTCGCAAATGAAAATTGTCACTTTTCGCCCACCGAGTACATACTGCCAAAACTTCTTTTGGGTATTTACGTGCATATGGTCGTATTGCATACTCACCGGTATTTCTTTTGGTGATTTCTTCAATAGCTCCTATTGAAAGCTTAAAATGATCTAAACCGTACTTTTCGACAAATTTACCAATGGGCATTATCCAGTAAAAATTGGTAAACATTCCTGTTTCATAAGGATTCTCTGGACCAAGAATGCTCATAAGAATTTTAAGCGCGGCAGGATAATCTTGCGGCAAATGCTTTTTAAGATTATCTGCGATGATTTCGACTCTTTGAGTATAGCTTTTTCCAATTACCTCTTGCTGTATGCTCACACAAAAGCTTTTACGAGGAAAATCCTTATATACTTCAACAATTTTTTGAGCAAGAAGCTGTGCAAGCGATTCACCAAAAGCATCAGTAATCGAAATCCTGCCTGTTTGAGGATTAAAGAAAGCACTATTTGTGCGAGAATTCTTTTTTACCGCTTTCATATCTATAGCATAAGTATATAGCCTAGATATCAAATCTGCATAATGCACGAACCATCAAAGACCTTGCTCTTATACCTCATGTACACCATAATGAGTATATGAAAATATTCACACAAATATACCGTCATATTACCTACTCAAAGCTCAGAATTGCACTCTATTCTTTGATTGTACTCGGTCTTATCTATGGTGGATACCGTGTATTCTCATCGAGCGAAGCAACTACTATCCCCGTACTTGGCACTGTTAATCGAGGCACTATAGCCGCAGAAGTATCTGGTACAGGTCAAATATATGCACAAAAGACAGCATCACTTACATCGAAAGTTGCAGGTGATGTTCGTAAAATCTATGTAGTAAATGGCACTCGAGTTACCGAAGGGCAAGTACTCTTTGAACTTGATGCAACCGATGCTGCAGAAGCTGTTCGCGACGCTCGACTTAACTTGGCTAGTGCAGAACTCTCTTACACAACCACAGAGCGAACTCAATTAACAAGTTTGGCAAATAAAGAGCGAGCTTTGACTCAAGCAAATGCTGAATACGCTTCGCAGATTTCTGTAGCACCACTCAGTAGAATTGACTCAACTACTAATATTACCCCTCCCGTTATTACAGGCACCTACGAAAACCCTGAAGCTGGTGAATATATTCTTGAAAAGTACAATTGTAGTGGTGGCTCTTGTATTGCTTACCGAGGCCTTGAAAAAGGAACCTTCGCTGTGCAGCTTGGTGTAGCATACCCTCTTGGAAACCGCGGCCTTTATGTAACCTTTAGCTCAGCAAATCAAATTGGAGTTAGCTGGAAAGTAACACTTGCTTCGCCAGCCGCTTCAAATTTCTATGAAGCACGAACAAATCGCGAGACATCAGAAATCGAATTCAAAGATCAGCAAAAAGCATATGAGCAAGCACTCGAAGCGCAGCGCATAACCCTTGAAGAAAGAAAGAATGCCCTTAATGACGCTTTACGTAACCTTTCATACTATACAATTCGAGCTCCATTTACTGGAGTTATTGGAAATATATCAATTGCAGAATATAACCGCATTGGCTCAGGTGCAGCATTGGCCACCCTTGTAGCCGAGGATAAATATGTAGAAATCACTCTTAATGAAGTTGATATAACAAAAGTGCAACCAGGTCAAGAAGCGCAAATATCACTCGATGCTTTACCCAACTTGCGAATTCGTGGAACCGTAGCATCAGTTGATTCTGTCGGTGTCGTTACTCAAGGAGTGGTTGAGTATACTGTTCAAATACTTCTTAATAAAAGTAAGCCGGAGGATATTGCTCAGATTCGTGCAGGCATGAGTGCAGAGGTAACTATTACAACAGCGCGTAAAGAAAATGTGCTTGTAGTACCTGCAAGTGCCGTTAAAAATGCTCGTGGCCGCTCATACCTCGAGGCTCCTGTATCAGGCTCAGCTTCTACAACACAGCAAATATTCGTAGAGACAGGTCTTACCGATGACATTACAACTGAAATCGTTTCTGGCATAGAAGAAGGTGCCGAAATAATCATCCGCACAACAACACAAGGCGGTGCCGCAACAGCAGCACCAAGTATCTTTAGTGCTGCAGGTGTTCGAGCCCCATCAAGTGGCACTGGAGCTCAACGTGCAACAGCTCGCTAATATAATTACATGATAGAAGTCACCAATATAACCAAAACGTATACGAGCGGTGGTGAACCATTTAAAGCACTTAAAGGT
>CAZWGR010000026.1:0-8003 GCA_964633555.1 uncultured Candidatus Saccharibacteria bacterium
ATGGCTTCAGAAAATCCTAATATTCAGAACATTCCTAATAAGAGTGATTTGGGCCGGGCAATTCGCTCAGGCTTTATATCCGAAAAGGGAAAGGTAATTGTTGCTATCGACTACTCTCAGATGGAGCTTCGTATTGCAGCTTTTTTGTCACGTGATGAAAAGCTCATGGAAATCTTTAGAGAAGGTCGCGATGTTCATACGGCTGTAGCCGCACAGGTTTTCAAAGTTGATCCTGCGCAGGTTACTAAAGATATGCGCCGCCAAGCAAAAGTAATTAACTTCGGTGTAATGTACGGAATGGGGGTGAATGCTCTGCGCCAAAATCTTGGCTCAACTCGCGAAGAAGCGCAGCTCTTCTATAATGAATACTTTGCAACATTCTCTGGACTCGCTCAGTATCTGAGTGATACAAAAGTTCTTGCAACGAAAAAGGGTTATACCGAAACTTTATTTGGTCGTCGCAGATATTTTGCCGGACTCTCTTCAAAGATTCCGTATATTAAGGCAAGCGCAGAGCGTATGGCTATCAATGCTCCAATCCAAGGAACAGAAGCTGACATTATTAAGTTGGCAATGATTCGCATTGATGACTATATTCAAAAGAATCATTTGTCGGATAGAGTTCATATGCTCATTCAGGTGCATGATGAACTTGTCTTTGAAATTGATGAGAAATCTTTATCTATAGTAGGGGAGCTTCAGAAAATAATGGAAACAGTGATGGATACTACGGTTACTCACGGCGTTGTGTGCACTACCGAAGCACGTTACGGTAAGAATTGGGAAGACACACAACCGCTCACTCAGCATTAATTTATAGACCAAATGATTTACGCTTTTATTGGTACAGATAGGCAAGAGGCACATGCTAAAGCCGAAGCACTTGTAGCAAAGCTTCATCAAAAAAAGCCCGATGCTGAAATTTTTCATCTTGAGCAAGAACAGTGGAATAGCGATAACGCTTTAAGATTCTCGGCAAGCCAAGGACTTTTTGAAAAGAAATTTATCGTTGTTATTAAAGATGTATTTGCTCGAGCCGAAACTCTTGAGGTTTTTTTCGACCACGCTGATGCCCTTAAAGAATCAGAAAGTATTTTTATTGTTGTCGATGGAGAGCTTTCTGCTGCGCATATCAAAAAGCTTGAAAAATTTGCCGAGAAAGTACAAACAATAGAAGAGTCAAAGAATGATCAACAAAAGGCGCCGCAACAAGAGAATAATATTTTTGCTTTAACAGATGCATTGGGTGCCGGAAATACTTTACGAGCGTGGAATTTATATAATGAAGCCCGAGCACATGGCAGTGAGCCAGAGCAACTCCACGGAATTTTATGGTGGTATGTTAAAAATCTTATGCTCACTTTAAGCTCTGCAAGTGCAGCTGAGGCAAAGATCAATCCATATGTATTCTCGAAAGCTCAAGCTGCTGCAAAAAAACTCGGAGCTTATAATGTTCGTAAATATGCTGATTCACTCGTGTCTATGTATCACAATTCTCGCAAGGGTGAAACTGATCTTGGTTTAGAGGTTGAGAAGTTTATTGTAGGGTGGGGGAAATAAAAGGCACAGGGGCGCGAAGCCCCCGTGCGTGCTATTTGCTCGAACTATGAGCTTCTGCAGCCCGAGAGATTCTGTCTTTGTCTTCCGGGGTCATTTTCCGAGCGCTGTAATCCGCATTGAGCACATAGCGGCCAAATTTGACTCTCGCTGAGCCAGAATCATAAGCTGCAGCAGCTTCATGAAAAGTAAGAAACTTTCGCTGTCCATCGATCTTCATGAGATACTTTGGAAATTCACTTTGTTTATCCATATATTGTTACTCCTTCGCGAAGAATAGCCGAGAAGGGGTAGAAAGTAAAGGTTTGAGATTCTGTCAAAATAGCGCACAAGGCCCTTGCGATTTATTCGCAAGGGTTTTCTTATAATGATTTTGCACCGATATCGTTCCTGAACTGCATACCCTCAAAAGAAATTGACCCAACTCCAACATAAGCTTTTGCTAGAGATTCTTTAAGGTCGCTACCGAGAGATGTAACACCTAGTACCCGCCCACCACACGTTAATATCTTTTTTTGATCTGTTTTCGTGCCGGCGTGGAATACAACGACTTCATCTGTATCGGCTTTATTTAAGCCCTCGATAACCATTCCTTTTTCGTAATTACCAGGATATCCTTTTGAAGCAACAACAATACAGCATGCAGATTTGTTGTACCAACGCACCTCTTGTTTATCAATATTTTTATTAATACACGCAAAAAGAATGTCGAGCAGATCCGTATCTAGGATTCTCATGTATGACTGGGTTTCGGGATCACCAAAACGCGCATTGAATTCAATCACTTTGGGCCCACTCCGCGTTATTATGATTCCTGGGAACAGTATTCCTTTGAATGGACGCCCCCGTCTCATAAGGGCTTTTATAGTCGGTGTAATTACTCTATTCCTGATCACTTCCATTTGTTCGTCGGTAACCCAAGGTACGGGAGCAATTGTTCCCATACCACCAGTGTTGGGTCCTTGATCACCATTAAAAATTCTCTTGTGATCTTGGGCGGGAGGGAATAGGACAGCATTCTCGCCATCGCAGAAAGCGTGAATTGATATTTCTCTGCCTTGCAAGTACTCCTCGATTACAACTTCTTTTCCTGCATCACCAAAGATCTTGTTGCCCATTATTTCATCTAAAGCCTTGTGAGCTTCCGATAAACTTTCGGCAATAATAACCCCCTTACCTAGGGCAAGACCACTTGCTTTTATAACTACAGGAAAGGATTGTGTCTCTACGTAACTTTTTGCTGTTTGCAAGTCGGTAAATACTTGATAATTGGCTGTAGGGATACCCTCTTCTTTCATAAAATTCTTTGCAAAAGCCTTTGACCACTCAATCTCTGAAGCGGCTTTGGTTGGTCCAAAAGTACGAACCCCCAATGCTTCAAGACGATCAACTATACCTTCAGCAAGATAGTTGTCGGGGCCAACCACCACTAAACCAATGTGGTTTTTCTTTACCCACTCGATAATATCCTCAGTACTAGATAGTTCAATATTTTTAGCTATCGTGGTTGTACCGGTGTTTCCAGGTGCAACAAAAATGTTTCTTATTTTCGGAGATCTTTTTAATTTCCAAGCAAGCGCATGTTCTCTACCGCCACTTCCGATAATTAGTATGTCCATAATTCAATTTTAACTTATTATTGAAAAACTAAATAGTTGCAGCCCGCACGTGCTTTTTAAATCCCGAGTATTTCTCGAGTAGCAGTAACTTTTTTGGATACAAGACTAGCAAAAGACTCCTTTGAATTTTTTATGCAAGCAAGAAGTTCTAGTGATTCACGCAAGCGATTTTTATTCCACGGTATATCCGATTGGGTGTCATAACTAATTAATTTTTGAAACAGTATCTTTGAATTTTCTATGTTCTCATTGAGCCCCTCGAGTACAGCTTTGTGGAAAATTAACCAATCTCCATTCGAGACATCTGCATTGTTAATAGTAATTAAGTTTGAAAGCTCAGATTCGTCTGTAATTGCGAGATATTTATGTATCACCTCTAAGACGATTTTCGAAGAATTGTTTAATTCTCGAGTAAATTGTTCATCTGTTTGATACTCGAGAAATTCTGTAATTCGATTACTTTTGCCAAGATAGAAGTCAAAAGAAATATAATCTTTTGGATTCCAAAGGAAGTTAATGCCAACATTAATATATGTTCCTTTACTGAATCCTGAAGAGTCGAAACATACAACAATAAGATAACTGCTCTTGTTTAGAAACCAAGTTCGAGAATTTTTGAGCTGGGTAAAACCTAGGGGTTCTAGATTCTCTTGAGCAAATTTTTTAATTATTTTATTACACATTCGCTTGGTGTTTTTCTAACAAAGAAACGCATTACTCTATTTTTAAGCAATGCGTTTCCTCATAAATACCCTCTTGTGAGGGAAGGCTAGTGCCGTATGCTTACATAATATACCAGTGCAGGTCATAATGCCAGGGTGGGGGTTCAATTTCTATATTACCAAACTGCTCCTTGATCTTGTTCTTCATATTACAAAAACTACCGCAAGGGATGCGGTAGTTTTTATATCCAAGTGCGCCCAGTTGGAATCGAACCAACGACCCTCTGCTTAAAAGGCAGGTGCTCTGCCGACTGAGCTATGGGCGCATACGGCTAAATATCTTTGAGATAACGCGAACATCATACCATAGTTTTAGACTTTTTCAAGAATCTCAGTTTGAAATCTGTACTTACCAAAGCCTACCAGCAAAAGCAATTATATTATTTTTTGAAACTAGAGAGGCAAGTCGAAAGCAAAAGCTCCGGGGCCGAGCACAAGAATAGAACAAGCAAGTACAAAAAGAATTACATAGTAGTTAATTCCGTCTGATAAAAACTGTTTATTCTTAACTTTAAGGCCAATATGAATACCTAAGACAGCAATTGCAATAAGTGCGCCAACTTGAGTTCCTAAGCCAATAAGAATAAGAGCACCGGCTAAAGATTTGAGGATTCCTGAGTAGAGAACTAAGCGAGAAGATTCGGTATTTCGGCGTTTAATTTCATGGATACCAAGTGTAAGAAGGGTGCAGCCGAGAATTGCTCGAATAGCAAAAACCCCGAGCATGCTATATGAAAATAAATCTGGAAATAATGAAGGCATGGAAATAACTTTATAATCTGCTAATGTACCTACATGATACCACGCATTACACTCATACTCGATTCAATTCGCAGTGTCGAAAATGTTGCATCAATTTTTAGAACCGCAGATAGTGCGGGGGTTGAGCATATTATTTTGTGTGGAATTACTCCAGGACCGCTCGACAGATTTAATCGCGAGCGCAAAGATTTTGTTAAGGTATCACTCGGTGCCGAAAAATCAGTTGCATGGAGTAGGGTAGATACTGTGCAAAATGCAGTGAAAGCATATAAAGAGCAAAATCCCCAAGGTCTTGTTATCGCCCTCGAACAAAATGAAAGATCGGTTTCATATACAAAGCCTGTAAACAATAATTCCATTGCAATAATCTTAGGATCTGAGCGCCACGGAATGCCGGCCGAAACTTTGGCGCTTGCAGATATGATTTATGAAATTCCTCAGTACGGCAGTAAAGAGTCACTTAATGTTGCAGTTGCAGCAGGGGTGGTTGTGTATGCTATTCGGGCGAGTTCGCGGTGACCTCGTGATATTGATTCGTATATAATATAGTGATATGGTTTCTTTACAACAATCCGTTGTAAATTAATTCGGTAGATCTCCGAAAGCACATTGAAAGGAAAGCGATGAATAATATCACAGACACAGATGTGGCCAAATCGGGGCCCGTAGATCAACGGTCGTCGTGGAAGTTTGTTCTGCTTGTGGACCTCGGCATCATTACGGTGCCGGACGACTACGATCATGCAACGGCGCTCGCCAAATTTGATGCGCGGAACCGTAACGAGCTCGTATCCTACGACGAGGAAATTACCGATAGGAACTTCCCGAATCCGACTCGGGTCCTTAGGTCTGGCGACAAACTCCGCGTTCGCGCGTTCGTGCATTGGATAGGCGACACAACCACCGCGGAAGAGCGCATGGCGTTTTTGGTAACCCAAAAGGCTATTCACACCGGCGCACAAGGCGTGGCCCTCGTCTTCGAACAGAAGCGTGACCAGATGCCGAAAGGTAGGTGGTATTCTTCCTACGACGAAATGGAGCGTCTTCTGGTAAGTGGGGGTGACCACTGGGTTCCGAGCATGGAGGTCTCGGACCGCGACTACAGCTTCAACTGTGTCTGCTTCGAGGATAGTACAGGCAGTCACATTGCCTTCCTCTGTTTCACCGAGGTTGAAGACACGTCAGCATGATTTGTTAGTCTTTACACGAGCCCTTGCTTCACCGCGAGGGCTCTTTTTTATTGAAAACCTACCAAGTATTTTATTTACCAAAGAGAATTTGGTGCTTTGAGCAAAAATGTGTACCGCGACTCGTGACAGTTATGCGAGTAATGGTCCCGGTGCAATTGGGTAGTTCGCACGGTAATTTTGTTTTTCTGTAGGCTCGGTGATGTTCTTGAAATTTTCCTCGCTCTCCGTCGATATTGCGATAGTCTGACATTGAGTCGCCACCAAAATCAATTCCTTTGCGCAATGTTGATACGAGTGCCTCGTAGAGTTTTTCTAGTGCACCGTGCGGAATATGTTTTGGGGTAGAGAGGGGGTGAATATGTGCTCGCCACAATGATTCATCGGCATAAATGTTGCCGACGCCGGCAATAATTTCTTGATCAAGTAACACTGCTTTTATAGGTTTATTGGGTGATAGCAAAAGTCTTTCATGCAATGTTTGAGCGCTAAAACTCTTTTCGAGTGGGTCAGGCCCGAGTTGGGGAATATGCTTATGCAGATTTTCTTGTGTGGTGTGAACTACTACGCCAAATTTGCGCATATCAGAAAGTACAAGGCAATTGCCATCGGAAAGAGAAAATACGCAATGGATAAATTTATTGAAAGGATCATTAAGGGGGTGTTTTGGATTAGTGTCAGTTGGCCGCCATACATTACTCTTTGTATCGTGAGTATATGCTCCATACATAATGTGGCCAGTCATTTTCATATGAATAATAAGGTGGGTATTATTTGAAAGATCAATAACAATGTATTTGCCCATTCGGCGGGCCGAAACAATAGTGGCACCAATAGTTGATTTTTTGAGTTGAGCAAAATGACCACTATTCTTAATGGTATTTTTAAAGCGGGGAAGGTTACTCGAATAGTCAGTCCAAACGCCAAGAACCTTTTTTCCTCGGGCCTTTCGGAGTATTCCACCGACGGTAGTTTGTACTTCGGGTAGTTCGGGCATATAATTTGTGTACTGTGAAATCTAAACACCAAACAAAGATACATGCAACCAGCCTTTTATATAGTGTTGCAGCCGCATGTATCGTTACTGCTTTTGTTCTTGGTTTTAATTTTGTTAAAAAACACGATCATGTAAGGTTTACGGCTGCCGTTGAAATGGTTTCTTCGGCCAAGAATATGGCCGCAGCATTCTTTGCTCCGAGTATTACGGTTGCAGAATTACAATCAAAGTATGTTCAGGCTAATAAATTTAGAACTCCTAAGGTTCGCATTTTAATTGTTCCAGGGCATGAGCCTGATTTTGGTGGTACATCATACAGTGGGGTAAACGAGCGAGACTTGGTGGTAGATGTTGCTCAGGAAATGGCAAAGTTTTTTGAAAATAATCCACGCTACGATGTTATTCTTGCTCGTGGCAAAGAATCATGGAATCCAGATATTCAAGCGTACTTTGATGCAAATGAAAAAGAAATCATGAACTTTGTTGCTACGCAGAAATCGCTCATGCAAGAGCATATTCATGATGGAGATCTAGCCGCTGTTTCAAATGGTATAAAGCACAATAAAGCACCGAGTAAAGTAGCTTTTCATTTATACGGAATAAATAAGTGGGCAAATGAAAACGATGTTGATATAACACTCCATTTGCATTTTAATGATCATCCTCGAAAAAATACCCGTTTGCCAGGAACCTATGAAGGCTTTGCTATTTATGTTCCCGAAAGTCAGTTTTCGAATGCTATAGCAACACATGCTGTTGCCGAGAATATTCGCCGAAGACTTCTTAAGTACAATAATCAAAGTACATTTGGTAAAGAAAGTGCGGGCATTATTGAATCACAAGACCTTATTGCAATTGGCTCATATAATACTGCTGAATCAGCAAGTATGCTCATAGAGTATGCATATATCTATGAGCCAAAGGTGCAGAACAAAGAGGTGCGCGACGTTGTTATGAAAGACTATGCTTTTCATACATACCTAGGAATCCAAGACTTTTTTGGTAGCGGTAATGATGTGAATTTTTCTTTCGATACTGTTGCTTTGCCATATGCTTGGACAAAGCCTTTGGGCGCAGAACCAACTATTGATTCATATGCTTTGCAAATTGCTTTAGCAAATGCAGGTTACTACCCTTGGAAAAATACTTTTATTGAATG
>CAZWGR010000026.1:8103-9309 GCA_964633555.1 uncultured Candidatus Saccharibacteria bacterium
TCTTTAAGTTCGAGAATAATTTTCTCGGCAATTTTTTTACCAATTCCGGCAACTTTAGTAAGTGAAGCGGCGTTTTCTTCTTGAATAGCACGACGCAGATTGTTTGCAGAGACTACACTCAATACGCTAAGTGCGGTTTTTGGACCAATTCCAGAGACGCTGATAAGGAGTTCAAAAAGTGCAAGGTCATCAGGAGAAGCAAAGCCGTATAAATCAAAAGCATCTTCGCGGATAACGCTGTGTATATGCAAAGAGAGCGGGGTATTGGTGCCCTTGAGATGGGTCAAAGAGTGAAGGGTATCGCCCGTTACATACACACGATAACCGACGCCATGAACGTCGATAATGAGCTTTCTTTCATCGTATGAATCGAGTGTTCCGGTAAGTTTTGAAATCATACTACTATCATACACCTAAAATTGCTCGGTAAATGTTGCTTTTTTCTGACGATGTGGTATGTTTGTTGTTACAACACGTTATATGGCAATTACATCTTCAGCAAAAAAGGCACTACGAGTTTCAAAGCGAAAGCGAATTAAGAATATTCGCCGTATTTCAGCTATCGATTCTTCACTCAAGAAATTCCGAAAATTGATTGTAGATAAGAAGGCTGATGAGGCAACAAAGCTTCTCCCTGAACTCTTCAAGGCTTACGATAAGGCAGCAAAAGTTAATTCAATTAAGAAGGGTGCAGCAGATCGAGCAAAGTCTCGATTGGTAGCAGCAATCAAGCGAATCTCAAAGTAATAACAAAAAAACCGCTTTAAGCGGTTTTTTTGTTTCTTAGTTTCTTCTTTAGGCAAAGAAACTTCGGTATATAAGAACTACGAGTGTACTTACTCCTCCAGTTAAGAGTGCTCCCCAAGCCATGTCGATTATAGTTACGATAATTGGCCAATCACGCATAGTTGCATTATTGGTAAGATCGTATGTTCCATAAGCAAAGAGTCCTAAAAGAGCACCGACAAAAAATACATGTCCGAGTGACGCTCCGCTTTTAAGGGCAGGTGAGACTGCGAAAAATACTACTCCTGCAGTGTAGAGAAGGTAAAAGACTACTGCTGGAATAAAATTAAAAGTTGGAGCAAATAAATGCCCGAGCCATACTCGATACTGTGAACCTGTTATGTACAACCAGCCCGCATCAATAATTGCTAAGCTTAATAATGTGATGATGTATGTAATGATGTTCATGGGTATAGTATA
>CAZWGR010000027.1:0-5711 GCA_964633555.1 uncultured Candidatus Saccharibacteria bacterium
CAAAGAATCTGACGTGCTCGCTCAACAAGTAAGCGAGCATTGCTGACATCTTCTTGATGAGCAATCGCATCAAATGGCGTCACATTATTCACACCACATTGCTCAGGGGTAGCGGTCGTTGCTTCAAAAAAATATGTACGGACTTTGCCAGTCCAATACTTATTGCTTGAAACAGCGACTGTTGCCATTGCGCGCATAATTTCAAGCGCAGCACGTCGGGCAATAGTACGAATGAAGCTCGCGGCTTTCCGAACCTTACGCCCCGGCCTGTCGAGCATTTCCTTAAGCACCTTCAGGCGTGCCTCTTGCAAAGCATCGTCAAAGTACATACTCGAATGACCGAGCACATCTCTCACGGCGCTTCGCAAGAGTCCTTCGCATCCAGCTAGAAACTCCGCCGGATCCAGCAGATTACTGCTTATACACATATCAATCATAAAAAACCTCCTGCTTTATAGTAGAGTCAGTTGGACATAGCGTCAATCATTCTTTTACAATAAAAAGCTATCAACAGTACCCCACATTCACACGACAGTCTCGATATATACTATATATATGAAAACATCGCATATAATACTTGTCGGCATTATTTTATTACTTATTGGTGTAATTATTCGCTTAGGTGTTAACAATTCTCATGGGAATAAAAGCATGGGTCCCGGAGATCGTAGCGAATATTCTCAAGACTATGCAAAGCAAAAGGATACTCCAAAGGATACAAAATCTTGGGGTGACACTTCCACAAAGTCTTCGGCGACAAATCCGAACACAACAACTAATTCAGGAGTTATTTCGAGTGTAACTCTTCCTTTCTTCAGTAACTATACTGCCACAAAGAGTCGATTAGCCCTTATTGACTTACCTGCAATTAATCTCAAGAGTAATTCTCTTGGTACTGAGTATGCAACTCGTTTTAGTGCTGCAAATGAAACAGCTCCAAACTTTGGTGGCAAATACAGTATTGTGTCATGGGGTTGCGGATCAAGTTGTGAAAGTGGTGCAATCGTGAACCGCGAGACTGGTCAGATTCTTGGACAAATCCCTGTCGTTGCTGAACGAGGTTTACTCTATGAAGCTGATAGTCGACTCCTTGTAATTAATCCTTACGTCAACGACAATTATTCTAACTTCGACATACTCCCAACTCACTATTATGAATGGACAGGTACATCATTCAAGCACATTGGTTCATACTACATTCAAAGAAACTCTCTCACCGTAGCACCAAAGCCTTAAGCATTAAGCTTGAAGGGTGTGAGTGTATTGATTGTGAGCGCGTGAGAATATGGTGTGGGAAAATATAGTGTGCAAAAATAAAAAGATTAATTGGCCGGCTCGTCGAGTCGGTCAATTATTTTTGATGGCGAATGGTGCCCCGAAACAAGGCGTATTCGCTGTGTTCCGAGTTCTATTTTCATAAGCTCAAGCATGCGGCGATTAGCACGATTATTAAGAGCCGGTTCTTTAACTTGCACTACATAATGAGTAGCATCAGTTTTTTGAACAAGTTCTTTTCGTGCTTCTGCTTGTACTTTGACATGAATATACATAGAACAATCTTATCATAGATTTTATATGTGGATATACGACATAGCATATATGCTATAATTGTTTCATGATTAAGAAACAACAGAAAAAACCGAAACACCCTCAAAAAATTGAGGCCGCCGAAGCACAGAGTGCTCTTACCAAGATTGGAAAAATGATTAGTCAGGTTCGTGAAGATCGCGGAATGACCCAAGCTGATCTTGGCGCAAAGATTGGCTCTACCCAAAGTTGCATTGCTCGAATTGAAAACGGCGAGCAAAACATTAGCACTGAAACTCTCGCAAAAATTAGTAATGCTCTTGATCGTGAAATTGTTACTCTTGCTCCAAAAGGAACTCTTAATTTTCGTATTCATGGTGGACGCACACTTAAAGGCTCAATTAAAGTACGAAGTTCAAAGAATGGAGCTGTTGGTATTCTCTGTGCTTCCCTTCTTACTACAGGAACAACCACAATTAAGAATGCTCCGAAGATCGAAGAGGTTCACCGTATTACTGAAGTTTTAAACAGTATTGGTGTGCGTACAGAGTGGAAAGGTGACGATCTTATTGTTACGCCTCCAAAGAAACTTAATTTGGATAATATTGATTATGAGGCAGCCGCCCGCACACGAAGCTGCATTATGCTCATGGCGCCGCTCGTGCACATGTATAAAAAGTTCAACCTGCCCCAAGCGGGCGGCTGCCGACTTGGCTCACGAACTGTTAAGCCTTTCTTTTATGCTTTTGAAAAGCTCGGCATTACGATCGATACTGATTCAAAATACTATACCGTTCACCATTCAGGTATACAGCCTAATGAAATTGTTCTTTACGAAGCTGGCGACGTTGTTACTGAAACTGTTATCATGGCAGCAGCTAAAATTCCAGGCACAACGGTAATTAAATTTGCTTCGGCTAATTACCAAGTACAAGATGTCTGCCATTATCTAGAGTTACTCGGCGTGAAAATCGAAGGCGTGGGAACAACCACAGTTACAGTTCACGGTGTAGCAAATCTGAATCAGGATGTAACCTACAACATTGGTGAAGACCCTATCGAAGCCATGTCTCTTATTGCAATTGGTATTGTTACAAAATCACCAATTACAATTATGCGCTGCCCGATAGATTTTCTTGAGCTCGAACTACTCAAGCTCGAAAAAATGGGCCAGAAGTTTAAGCGTTCCCCCGTTTACCTTTCGTACAATAATAAAACACGACTTGTCGACATCACACTCACTCCTTCACAGCTCACTGCTCTCGAAGAAAAGATTCATGCACTACCCTATCCAGGTATCAACATGGATAACCTACCATTCTTTGCAATTATTGGTTCACAAGCCGAAGGCCAAACATTTATTCATGATTGGTCATACGAAGAACGAGCAATCTACTATAAAGAACTCGACAAACTCCGTGCCGATACACTGTTAGCAGACCCTCATCGATTCTATATTAAAGGACCGACAAAGTTCAAAGCTACTGAGCTCGTATGTCCTCCTGCTCTTCGCCCATCAGTTATTATTATGATTGGAATGATGGCAGCCGAAGGTGTTTCTGTGCTCCGCAATATCTATAATATTAACCGCGGCTATGAAGATCTTGCTGAACGACTCAATAAAATTGGAGCAAAAATTGAGACCTTCCGAGATCTATAAAAGATTCATAGGGTCATAAGTTATAAGCGGCATAAATTTTGTGTGGCACCAAGAGCATAGGTATAAGTATAAAAATATTAAAATAATACATAATTAAATATGAATACAAACATAGCGGCAACAATACAAAAAGCTCTTGAGTGGCGATATGCAGTAAAAACCTTTGATGCCGATAAAAAGATTAGTAAAGAGCAATTTTCTACAATTCTTGAATCTGGAAGACTTGCTCCAAGCTCAGTAGGCATTGAACCATGGAAGTTTATTATTGTAGAAAATCCAGAGATTCGCGCAAAGATTCGCGAGGCTAGCTATGGGCAAACAAAAGTTACTGACGCTTCACACCTTATCGTAATCACCCACAGAACTGACGCACAGAACCTTGTTAATGAAGCTGTTACTCGTACAGCAAAGAATCAAGGTAAAACTGAGGCTGACCTTGCTGGCTATCGAGGAATGCTCGAAGGTACCGTAGGTCAATTTAGTAATGATAGTGACCTACAAGCCTGGCTCCGTGCGCAGACATATATTCCTTTAGGAATGATGCTCGAAACCGCTGCTCTACTCGATATCGATGCTGGCCCTATGGAAGGTTTTGATCGAAAAGCAGTAGATACTATTCTTGGTCTTAGTAGCAAAAACCTTGCTTCAGTAACTATGGTTGCTTTTGGTTATCGAGGTAATGACCCCTTTGCTTCTCTACCAAAAACTCGCCAGTCTGTTCAGGAAGTAGTTGTTACAGTATAACTTTGACAAATAAAGCACTCAGTGCTATAATAGTATTAACTTAAGAATATGTGTAGGGCTCTTGAGTGTTAATAATACCTGCACACTCAACCCATACATAATGATTTCAGAATCTCGAGGGGCGCGCGGACATAGTTCCGGCCGCTCTCATAACCCGCGCGGAAACCGCGCACCAGGGCGTTTTTCAGCACCCCGAAAATTTCATTCTTCGGAAGGTGCTTCACGAGCCCCTGCTCATAGTGCTTCACGTTCTCATGCACCAGCTATGCGTTCACACGCTTCAGCTTCACATTCCCATGCGCCAGCTTCGCGTACACAAACAGTTATTAGAACAAGTGTATTAAAGCAAGCAGGCTTTGGTGGTGGCTTTAAAGGTGGTAACTCACGCTTTGGAGACAATTCACGAGGAGGATCACGAGGATTCTCAGGAGGACGTTCATTCGGAGGCTCAGGTGGCCATTCACGAGGAGGATCACGAGGATTCTCAGGCGGGCGATCTTTTGGCGGTTCACAAGGTGGACGCGGCCGAGGTGGTCGTTCAAGTAAATTCTTTGATGTATCAAAATACATTAATAAGAATCCTGCAGCACCAAAGATTGAGGTCTATATGCCAAAGCACACTTTTAGTGACTTTGCTGTTGACCCTCGAATTCACGCTCTCATTGCACGTAAAGGTATTACAACACCAACACCCATCCAGGATCAGGTAATTCCTCACATCCTCGAAGGAAAAGATGTTGTCGGCCTTGCGGAAACAGGAACAGGTAAAACTGCAGCTTTCCTTGTACCACTCATCAATAAGATGATTAAGGATCCAAAGCTCACCACCCTTATCCTTACTCCGACACGAGAACTTGCAATACAAATTGAGAACGAGCTTCGAACACTTTCGTTCGGACTTGGAATCTTTGGCACATGTTGCGTGGGAGGAGTTTCAATTGGAGGCCAATTGCGCTCTCTTAAGTTCCATCAGCATTTCATTATCGGTACCCCAGGTCGAGTAAAGGACCTCATTGAGCGAAAAGCGATTTTCCCTTCACGAATAAGCACAGTTGTGCTCGACGAAGCGGATCGCATGCTTGATATGGGATTCATTAACGATATGAAAGCTATTCTTGGAGCAATGCCAGCTCATCGTCATACTCTTTTCTTCTCTGCAACAATGTCAGATGAAATTAAAAGACTTGTGCACGATTTCCTCAAGAATCCGGTAACAGTTGCACTCTCAACTGGTCAAGCTGCTGCTTCTATTGAACAGGATGTTGTCTTCTGTAAAGGAGCTGACAAAGTAGATGTTCTAGCAGATCTCTTGGCAAAACCAGAGTTTACACGAGTAATCGTCTTTGGACATACAAAGCACGGTGTAGAAAAACTCATGAGCAAACTTTCAACAAAAAGTATCACGACTGACTCGATTCATGGAAATAAAAACCATAATCAACGACAGCGAGCTCTTAATGCTTTCAAAAGCGGCGAGGTGCGCGTTCTTGTAGCAACCGATGTTGCAGCACGTGGTATCCACGTTGATAATGTAAGCCATGTTATCAACTTCGATCTTCCAGTAAGTTACGAAGATTATATTCACCGCATTGGCCGAACAGGCCGCGGAGCACAGCGAGGTAAAGCACTTACTCTCATAGCATAATACAAAAGGGCCTTCGGGCCCTTTGTGCTTTATGGTAAACTAGTGGCATGACAACAAAACCACACCTGCTTGTTATTGAAGACGACGAACTCTTAATCACTTCGCTCGAAGAACGATTTACCAAAGAGGGTTTTA
>CAZWGR010000027.1:5811-9129 GCA_964633555.1 uncultured Candidatus Saccharibacteria bacterium
GACGACGAACTCTTAATCACTTCGCTCGAAGAACGATTTACCAAAGAGGGTTTTATAGTAACCGTTGAGCGTGACGGCACACAAGGCTTAGAAAAAATTATTACTACAAAGCCAAATGCAGTAATTCTCGACCTTATTATTCCTGGCAAAGATGGCCTTACGGTTCTTAAGGAACTTCAACAGCGAGCACCCGATGTGCACATTCCTATAATAGTACTCACCAATTCTGAAGACCTTACTTACATGTCAGAAGTTTTGAGCCACAATGTTACAACATATCTTGTAAAATCAGATCAAGACCTGAGCGCAATTGTTGATGTTGTTCGCAAGAATATCCTTTAATATCTTCACGATTTTAAAGGGAGTAGAATTTGAGTTGGAGTTGGAGACTACACATTCCCTGTTGAATCTGTTGATTCAATTGGAAGAATAGGAAGCTCTACAAAGAACGTTGTTCCCTTTCCTACGACAGTCTCGAAGCTTATTGAACCACCATGGAGTTCAATAAGCTTTTTTGCTAAGTAAAGACCGAGCCCTGTACCATCTTGATTCGAGCGTACTGCATCACGCAATCTTCGATATCCATCAAAGATATGTGGTCGTTCATCAACGGGAATTCCATTGCCTTCATCGCTTACGGTAAGGGTGCATGTTGTTCCATCAGCCTTTGTTCTATAGCCAACGCGAACACTTGTATGTGGTTTAGTGTACTTTATTCCATTAGTACAAAGGTTAGTAATGATGTAGCGCATCTTATCGCGATCACACATAACTTCGATTGTCTCGACAAGCGATGGATCAATAATAAGGTCAACTTTATGCTCTTGTGCAGACAAAGAAAGCATTTGCACAATATCCTGAACAAATGGTCGCAATAAAAGCGGCTCAAGATTAAGTGTTTTCATATTGCCCGTGTCCAAAGCACTCACACTGAGTAGGTTATTGATACGGTATACAAGATTCACGCAGCTCGTATACATTCTTGAAACCATATCGCGCTCATGCGCACCGAGTTGTGTCCCAGGAGCTAATAGAGTTTCACTTGCCCAACGAATACCTGTGAGCGGAGAACGAATTTCGTGAGCTGCAATAGAAAGAAACTGCGCTTTTTCTTCAAGATAAATTGCTTCTCTTTGGCGCTGATAAAGAACAATAGCGATAAAGAAAGCTATGATAAGCGTTACGAACATGGGAATCAAAGCAAAAGCAATTGCATTAGCAATGTGCGAACGAGCATCAACATCGATACCAACAAGGCCCACAATGCTACCCTGTGAGCTCACAATTGGAGCATATGCGGTTATCCATGTTCCCCATCGATCAGACAAAGGCCCTTCAAAACCTACTTTTGCCGAATTAAAAACATCAAAAACGATACTACTTGCTTCATCATATACCTGTCCGAACGGAGAATAATCTTCTGAATCCGTAGGCTCTGAATCTGCAATAAAAACAGCTTTTGAATCAAGTGGCTCAACGGTGAGTATGTACACAAAGCGTGCATCACTGTTTACCAAACGAATATCCGAGAGCTTGGTCTTAAGAGCTGCATATTCTGCAGAAGCTAAAACTTTTTGCGTATATGCTTGATCCTTCAAATCAGGTTGCTCGACGATTTGCGCAAGACTATCTGCATCGATACCCGCTGCAATTGTTTCGGCTCGATCGATAAGGTGATTATTATTAGTACGCGACACTGCCCCGTAAACAAAAATAGTAGAAACTATTCCAACGATACCAATTGCAATATAAAGCCCAACATAACGAGCAATGCGAGCTTGAGGAGTATTTGGTAAGAGCATGCGTATAGTATACAGCACAACAAAATGCTTCTTGTATTTTTTATTCACAAGCTCGTCGCAGTCAAAAAATATACTAGCGGACCTCTCCCAGAAATATTAAAGGAAACTGCTGGTTTTTTTCAGCATCATGTTGGGACGTTTTAGATTGCAAACTCGAAGCCAAATGAACTAAGCGTTTTCCATACTTTGCCTGAAGAGTGTCAGCGACATTATATACAGTTTGCCCTGTAGTTTCTTGCTTGTCGTCGTTATTTTGCAAAAATAAATCACCCGTTTGCATATCTTGTGGAACCATTCCTGATAAAGTAACTCCGCATGAGCGATACATAAGCCCTGGAATAAATACCGAAGAAAATCTTTGGCGTAATATACTCATGCATTCAGAGGGTGTAGCTGTTGCCCGTGGTAATCTAAACTCATCGCGAATATACTGCATATTTGCAGTCTTAAGGAACCAATATATTTTATTGCCTTCGCTTTTATGGTACCGAGCTCTTTCGCAAACAATTTCAGTGTGATATGCGAGCTCAGCCAAAATAGGCTCTGGCAGCTTTTGAGGTCGCTCAAACATTCGTGTATGCTGAAAAGACTTTTGTTTTTCATGCTCAGTCTGAACATTGAGTACCGATCTACCATGGAGCTCATGCCACAATTCCTGATGGGGCTTTGAAAAGCGTTCTTGCACTAAACCTTCGCGCAAATCCATGAATTGAGCAACTGTTGATATGCCCTTTGAGGCAAAATCTACCACCGAGCTTTTACCAATACCCCACACACTACCTACCGACATTGTTTGAGCAATCTGATTAAATTTATCTTCATCCAAAAATGTAATTCCTTTAGGCTTTTTCTGTTTAGAAGCAATTTTTGCTCGTACTTTTGTTGAGCCAATTCCGATTGAATAGGTTATACCGAGCTCAGCTTCGAGCGTATTTTGTATTGTTTGAGCAAAAGAAATATACTGATCGGGCTTAAGGTGGGCGACCTCGTGGGTAATATCAGCGAAGCATTCATCGACACTGTACTCTTCGAGTTCCGAAACAAAGCGCCGCATAATTGTTTTCATGCGCAATGACATTTGAGTATACAAATCGAAATCGGCAGGCAAGCATATCACTTGAGGCCAATACTTTCGTATCTGAAAAACAGGCATTGTACGAGTAACTCCTAGTGCTTTTGCTTCATACGACAACGCTGTCGCTATTCCCTTTTCTGCACCCACAATTACCGGCTTGCCTCGCAAATCAGGACGACGAGAGACTTCACAAGCAGCAAAAAAGGCATCGCCATCAATATGCATAATTACCTTTGTGGGTTTGTGAGTATTATTTTCTATTTGCATAATGCGAGTAGCGTAAAAACCTACGCCCTTAGCCAATTACTATTGATACTTTCGTACACTAGCTCGAACAACTGCTTCTATGACTAAATCCTGAGAGGGATAGAGTGGTGGATATTCTCCATTGGCAGCTTCTAAATATAAATTACCTGAAGTATCTTTGCGATAGTATTTCAT
>CAZWGR010000028.1:0-1446 GCA_964633555.1 uncultured Candidatus Saccharibacteria bacterium
GTTCCTTCTCAGCAAGAAATGCTTATTCGTGATCCGCTCAAGGTTAATACCGATGGTTCTATCGTGTGTGCTGCAGAAGTTCCTCAAGGTTCAGAGATTCAGCTCATGGTAGGTAGCAAAGAAGAAGCTATCGAGGCTGCTAAGCAAGCAGCTTTGCAGGCAGTTAAAGATTTAAATGGTGCGCAACCTGGAGCAATACTCATTTTTAACTGCATTGCACGCAATAAATTGTTTGGTGAAGATGTTGGCCAAGAAATATCGGCAATTCACCAAGCAATTGGAATACAGGTTCCGCTTGCAGGCTTTTATACCTACGGAGAAATCGCTCCTATACAAGGCTCGACACATGCAATTGGGGCTTGTGCTTCAGAATTCCACAACGAAACTGTCGTCGTTGCTGTACTTGCATAGTATACTAATCACATGAATCAAACTCTTGAACTTTTCATTTATTTAGCAACACTCACAGTGGGAATTTGTACCACAGGAATAGCATTGGGGATGGGTATGATTATGCAAGGTTCAATTTTACGCAGCGTTGCGCGAATTTCAAGTATCGCTCTAGCACTCTTTACTGTTGCTATATACATTGCAATTCGCAATGAAACTTTAACTCAAATACAAAGCCTATTATTTGCTCTTGCTTTCGGTTTCATCGTTCTTACACTCCGAAGATTCCGTTTATTAAGCACATAGAATGTCTACATTTTTTGAAAGAATCAAAGAAATAGCGCTTGGCCCAGAAGTTGCTTCTCGCGATGCGCGAATTATGTCTGCACGTAACGATCTCGAGAAAACTCTTTTTTTGTATGATGTTTTTCTTGATGACTTGGCTGCTTACTATGTAAGTTATTTTAGACAAGTCGCTTTTGATGCCGCTGTAAGCCAAGAACTCATTGCTCGTAATGCCGATGGTGCAGTTGATGCTCGCGAGGGGCGACTCCATACATCAGGACTCCGTGATCGTGTTATGAGTGCAGCAAAACTTACCGGTGAAGGTGAAAGTCCTGGCTGGGAAGGCTCGTATAAAATACTTTTTGCTGCAATTTACGCAGAAATGTCAAAAAAACTTGGCGAGGGTTCAACTGCCAAAGTTTTTAATCGGCTCTTTAAAAAGTACCAGGCACGCTACGGTGTAACACTCACTGAGCGTTTTCTTGCTGTTCTACCCGAACAGGTACTTGAACTTTCTGAATGGGCTGCTCTTTTTAGTAAAGAAGAACTTGAGCGCAGAATTACTGAAAAAACTAAAAAATTACGCGAACTTAATGATACTCTTGAAAAAAGTGTTGAGGAGCGTACGCGAGAGCTCCGCCAAACTGTTGCCCGTCTCAAAGAAGTCGTGGAGCAACAAGAAAAAGCTACGCGCATGCTTATTAAGCGCGATATGGAACTTGTTCGTGCCAATGAAATGCTTCGTGAGCTCGACATTCGCAAAACAGAATT
>CAZWGR010000028.1:1546-8134 GCA_964633555.1 uncultured Candidatus Saccharibacteria bacterium
GTCGATGTTCTTGATAGTGTTCTTTATAATGAGCGATCACGAGCAAAAGAAAAAGATATTACCGTAATCTATAACCCAGCTACAGATTCACGCGCTACTGTATATGGCGACAAAGACAGACTATCTGACGCTTTTCAAAATCTTATCGACAATGCTATTAAATACACTCCAAAAGGTGGCAATGTAACTATTACATTGCAGAAAAAAGACTCTTCGTTAGTTCTGGCAGTACAAGACACAGGAATTGGAATTCCTGAGCATGAAAAGAAAAATGTATACAACCGTTTCTTTAGAGCACCAAATGCACTGAGTGCCGTAGCCGATGGTTCAGGTCTTGGTTTGTTTATTGTTAAGGGAATTGTTGAGAAGCACGGAGGTTCAACATGGTTTGAAAGTAAAGAGGGTGTGGGTAGCACATTTTACATTAGCTTACCAACGGTTTAATATATACATATGACTCAACTCGTAGGGAAAAAAGTGCTTATTATTGAAGACGACGTTTTTCTGGGTGATGTTCTTTTGCAAAAAATGGCCAAAGAAGGTTTTAAAGCACAGCTTTCACGAAACGGTACCGAAGGTTTTGAGGCACTCTCGCAGTTTAAGCCTGATATTCTTCTTCTCGATATTATGCTCCCCGGAATGAATGGTTATGAAATTCTTGAAGGCAAATCGAAGAATACAGACATTGCTCAAATTCCAACAATTGTTATTTCAAACTCTGGTCAACCAGTTGAAATCAAGAGAATTGAGTCTCTCGGTGTAAAAGACTATCTTGTAAAGGCAACACTCGACGTACAAGAAGTTATTACGATGGTTAAAAAAGTACTTGGTGGCGAAGAAGGTACACCAGCACCACAAGGAAGCCCCGCTGAGCATGATGCGCAAATTGCAGTGCCACATGGAGCAAAGAATATCGATGGTGTTAAAGTTCTTTGGGTAGAAGATGATAAGTTTTTGGGTGACATTTTATCAAGAAAGATGATACAGCAAGGAGCAGAGCTTTTTCATGCAGTAGATGGCCCACAAGCACTTGAACACCTTAAGGCAAATGTTCCTGACATTATCATGCTCGATGTTATGCTTCCTGGAATGAATGGTTTTGATATTTTGCAGCAAATTCGCATGGATGCTCGTTTAGCAAAAGTGCCAGTTATTATGCTTTCAAACCTTGGTCAGCCTGGTGATGTTGAGAAAAGTAAGATGCTCGGTGCTGAAAAGTTTCTCGTTAAAGCAGCCCTTACGCTCGATGAGATTATTCGACACATTCATACAACACTCGAAAAGAGGTTGCCAAGCTAGAGTTAGTTATATATAGTACTCGTATGAAAGACCAGCAAGCAAAGCGTATCAACAATACAGAAGCTGGTAAAATCATTGTACGAGGCGCACGTACTCACAACCTTAAGAATATTACGGTTGAAATGCCTCGTAATACGATGATTGCGGTTACAGGGCTTTCTGGCTCAGGAAAGTCTTCTTTTGCTTTTGATACAGTTTTTGCCGAAGGTCAGCGCCGCTATATTGAATCGCTTTCTTCATATGCTCGCCAATTTTTGCGACAATTCCAAAAGCCTGATGTCGATGAAATCATCGGCCTTTCTCCGGCAATTGCTATTGATCAGAAGTCTCGATCAAATAACCCCCGATCAACTGTAGCTACAATTACAGAAATCTACGACTATTTGCGTATTCTTTTTGCTCGTGTGGGTGTACCACATTGTCTTGAATGCGGTCGCGAAATTCACCGCATTACTAAAGAAGAAATTCTTGAAGGAGTGCTAAAGCAAGTTAATTCACACCTTAAGAGTACGGGTGGCAAAACGGTTATGGGAGTACCAATAACTGATGCTCGAATGCGCATTTATGCGCCAGTTGTAGTTGGCCGAAAAGGCGAGTACTACCAACTTTTATATGATTTACTCGGTAAAGGTTATACCCGAGCACGAATTGACGGTGAAATTAAAAATCTCCGTGATCAAGTTATTCTTGATAAGAATAAAAAGCATTCTATCGATATTCTTGTCGATGAAATTTACATGAGCGAGTTTAAAGATGAAAAACTCGCAACAAATGCAACCGAGCGACTATCTGAAGCTCTTGAAAAATCTGTCGAAGAAGCCAATGGCCTTATTCGCATAGAATATCCAAATGAAGAAAAGCTCATGTCGACAAAGTTTATGTGTCCATATGATGGCTTTTCATATCCCGAAATCGAGCCTCGACTCTTTTCTTTTAACTCACCATATGGAGCATGTCCTACATGTAACGGCCTTGGTACACAAGACTTTTTTAGTGATGAAGCATGTACTGCATGTAAAGGTAATCGCCTCCGCGATGAAGCATTGCATGTAAAAATCGGCACAACAAACATTGTCGGTGTTACAGCACTTTCAATTGAAAAGGCTCAGGAATTTTTTAAGACAATTAAACTTACCGAGACTCAAAAGGAAATTGCTCAAGTAGTTCTCAGAGAAATCGAATCACGATTGCAATTTATGCTCAACGTGGGCATTGAATACCTTTCACTCGATCGACGCGCCCACACTTTGTCAGGAGGTGAGGCGCAGCGAATTCGTTTGGCTTCACAGCTTGGTTCTGGTCTTGTAGGGGCACTCTATGTGCTTGATGAACCAACAATTGGCTTGCACCAGCGTGATAATGACCGCCTTATTAAGACACTTCTACATTTGCGTGACCTCGGTAACACTATTCTTGTTGTAGAACACGATGAAGACACCATGTATGCTTCAGACTACATAGTAGACATTGGCCCTAAAGCAGGAGTACACGGTGGTAATGTTGTAGTTTCGGGTTACCTCGACGATTTACTCACAGCAAAGAAGAATACATCAGGTTCTTTAACTCTTGCATATTTGCGTGGCGAAGAAAAAATTGAAACTCCTGAGCATCGCCGTCAGCCTCAAGGAAAGATTATCGTTAAGGGTGGAAACATTTTTAATATTAAAGATATGAATGTTGAGCTTCCGCTTGGAACACTCAACGTAGTTACTGGCGTATCTGGCTCAGGTAAATCTTCTTTTGTGTACGAAATTTTGCACAAAAACCTTGAAGCTCGTCTAGAGCACCGCAAGCGTTCAGCTGAAATCTATAACTGTAAAAGCTTTACGGGTACAGAAAGCTTGAGCCGAGTAATCCTTATTGATCAATCACCAATTGGTCGAACACCACGATCAAACCCAGCAACGTATACTGGAGCATGGACTCATGTTCGCGATCTTTTTGCAGCTACTGCTGAGGCTAAAGCTCGAGGTTGGGGCGGGGGTAGATTCTCTTTCAATGTTAAGGGTGGACGCTGTGAGGCTTGCCAAGGAAACGGCGAAATAGCTGTTGAAATGCATTTCTTGCCGACAGTGTATGTACCTTGCGAAGTCTGTGGGGGCAAACGCTTTACCAAAGAAACTCTCGAAATTAAGTACAAAAAGAAGAATATTTTTGATGTGCTCGAAATGACTATTGATGAAGCACTCGAATTCTTCGAAGAAATTCCGGCTGTACATGATCGTTTAACAACACTCCATGAAGTAGGTCTTGGTTATCTACGACTCGGACAATCTGCCACAACACTTTCAGGCGGTGAAGCTCAGCGAGTAAAAATCTCGGCAGAGCTTTATCGATCACACTTGCAGCGCACTATTTATTTGCTCGACGAACCAACAGTTGGTTTGCACTATGAGGATGTTAAGAAGCTTATTGAAATTCTTCAGCGGCTCGTTGTGAAGGGAAATACTGTTGTTGTTATCGAACACAACCTTGACCTAGTTAAGTGTGCTGATTACATTGTTGATATCGGCCCAGAAGGCGGTATAAAGGGCGGTAAAGTAGTAGCAAAAGGAACACCCGAAGACGTGGCACGCAATCCCGATTCATATACCGGAAAATACCTCAAGAAAATCCTTTCAAAGCGTTAGTTTTGTGTAGCACCAAATTCATGACAAAAGAGCAATTTGAACAAATCAATTTGCCCGATGCCCCAGGAGTATATTTTTTTAAAGACTCTACTCAAAAAATTCTCTATATTGGGCGGGCTACTTCTTTGCGCGATAGAGTTCGCAGCTATTTTTCTGATGACTTAATTGCAACTCGAGGCCCTTTGCTCGTAGATATGGTTACGCAAGCCGAGACTATTAGCTTCGAAGAAACTGGTTCAGTGCTCGAAGCAATAATTCTTGAAAGTAATTTAATTAAGCAGCATCAGCCATACTACAATACCAAAGAAAAGGATAATAAAAGCTATTCTTTTGTAGTAATCACTAATGAGGATTTACCTCGAATTATTACGATTCGCGGTCGCAATCTTGCAATGTTCAAAGAGAATAGCCTTGATGTGGGTTATCCAATTAAACATATTTTTGGGCCTTTCCCATACGGCTCTCTCATGCGCGAAGCGCTCTCTATTATTAGAAAAATTTTTCCATTTCGAGATGAAAAAGCTTTGCAAAAATCACACGATACTTTTTACCAAACGCTTGGCCTATCGCCAAAAATTACCGACGAAGCATCACGTGCTTTATATTTCGAAACACTACGTCATATAAAACTCTTTTTTGAAGGTAAGTCACGCGCTTTGCGCTCAGAACTCGAAGAAAGTATGAAGCAAGCAGCTGCTCAAGAAAACTTTGAAGAAGCTGCGCGAATCCGCAAACAGCTTTTTGCACTGTCACACATTGAAGACATTGCACTCATAAAGGCTGAGCTTAGTCGTGCACATAGCCCAAATGGTTCAGGCGAACACAATGAAAATACCACATACAGAATAGAAGCCTATGACATTGCTCATACAAGTGGTTCTGAAGTTGTGGGTGGTATGGTAGTTTCTCACGATGGGGAATTACTCAAGAGTGAATATAGAAAGTTCAAAATGAGCCGTAATGTTAATGATGACATAGGCAATTTGCAAGAATTACTTGTACGCAGACTACGACACTCTGAATGGCCTTTGCCTCAGCTTATTGTAATCGACGGAGGCAAGATTCAATTAGTGGCCGCATATGATGTATGTAAGCGTATGAATATACCTGTAAACATCGTTTCAGTACTTAAAGATGAGGCACATAAGGGTGTTGAAATTTTAACTGCTCCAGAAGCACAGTATCCGCAAGAATATACGCGCCACATCTTTGAAATTAATGCAGAAGTTCATCGCTATGCTTTGCATTACCATAAATACCTGCGCCGCAACGCTTCACTCGGCAAGAAAGTATCTGACCACATTAAGGCTGTGAAGAAAAAGGCTCGACAGGAGTAAAACTTTGGTATACTTAGTGTATGTCTAAAATACGTGTCGGCATACTTCGAGGCGGCCCTTCGAGCGAATATGAGGTATCACTCAATACAGGAGCAACTGTTCTTAAGTCTTTGCCTGTAGAAAAATACCATGCTCACGATATTTTTATCGATCGTGCCGGTGTTTGGCATATTCATGGAACACCACTCCAACCGCATGAAGTACTCCAAAGAATTGATGTGGTTTTTAATGCTCTCCATGGTGAATACGGCGAAGATGGAAAGGTTCAGCAAGTACTCGAGCAACACGGTGTACCTTTTACAGGATCTTCTTCGGTAGCTTCTGCTTTGGGTATGAATAAGGGAATGGCAAAGGACATTTTTACTGCGAATGGCATTAAAACTCCGTACTATCAAATTTTTGAAAAGCCCGAAGACAGTGAAGTTGATATCGAGGGAACAGCACTCACAATTTTTAGAAGCTTTCCAATGCCGGCAGTAATTAAGCCTTTATCTGCAGGTTCTTCGGTTGGAGTTACAATTGCGCAAACATATGAGGCACTCGTAGAAGGACTCGAGCGAGCATTTTCTGTCGGCCCAGCAATTTTAGTTGAAGAATTTATTCCTGGAGTCGAAGCAACATGTGCCGTTATCGAAGGTTACCGTGATACTGAACTTTATGCTTTGCCACCGATAGAAATTCGCCCTCATGCAGGTCAAAAATTCTTTGACTATTCAGCAAAGTACCATGGAAAGTCAGACGAAATAGTTCCAGGAAACTTTTCATACAAAGAAAAAGAAATGATTGAACACTTGGCCCGAGAAGCACACAAAGTTCTTGGCCTTGAGCACTATTCACGTTCAGATTTTATCGTGCACCCACGCCGCGGAATTTATGTTCTTGAAGTAAATAGCCAACCCGGCCTTACCGAGGAATCATTATTACCAAAAGCACTTAAAGCAATGGGTAGTAATTTGTCGCACTTTGTTGATCATGTGCTCGAACTCGCTTTGGCAAAAAAGCGCGGTTTATAGAGGGTGGTAATAAGCCTCTTGAATAATTTTTACTTTAAGGTAGAATGTGTTCTGTTACACAAATAGCATAGAAGTGTACAGACATGGGCCCGTAGCTCAGTTGGTAGAGCAACCGCTTTGCAAGCGGAAGGTCAGGAGTTCGAATCTCCTCGGGTCCACATCATGAAAAAAGACCAGGTCAATCTGGTCTTTTTTCTATGACAAGATTTATACGAGATTCGAAAGACGGACCGAGCGAAGGCGAGGGAGTCGGGGTCGCAGGCGAGCACAGAAGTGCGAGACCTGTGACCGAATCTCCTCGGGTCCACA
>CAZWGR010000029.1:0-2750 GCA_964633555.1 uncultured Candidatus Saccharibacteria bacterium
ACACTGTCGAGCCCATTATAAGTAAATGTTCCAGCGTATTTTCCTTGTGAAGGGCACGATTCTGAGTGATTGGCGTAAATTGGATAGCCTTTAAAAGTTGAAACGTATTCACCTACCGTTACTTCAGTAAGTTGCTTAATTTCAAATGGACCTGCGCAATAACTACTCTTTTTATTTTCTATAAAATTTCGAACAATTGGAGTAATTTCAGCAACAGTTGGAGCACTCTGCGAACCTGAAAACTTTTGATATATAAAATAGAGAGCACCACACAAAGCAACTGCGACTACAACATGAATGAGCGTTATACCTTTTTTCATAAAATAATTATTTCGATATGTATACCTATATAGTATGAGTATACACTACAAAATAACACTTGTTCTTGAAAATTGTGCAAATTAAAGGGGTGGAGCGCTATCGCTCCACCCCAACTTGTGGCCGGGACGACGCCTTGTCATCCCGTGGCCGATTCCTGCGCACGCCAGATTCCGCTGCCCGCGGCCGAACTCGAAGGCGATCCATTGATGTCAGTGGTAACGTGGGAGAAACTCCCACCCGGGTCACGTCGCTTCATGGTTGTCCTTAGCGCACAAGGTATTAACTGTTCTTTGAGCCGCTTGCCCATCGATACAAGTAATCAGTCCTTGTGTTACTAGAAATATACTCCTCTATAAAAAGTTGTCAAGAAAATCTTTGTGACTTATCCACAATAAAATAATTGGTGCAAAAAAGAGAGCGCAAGCTCTCCTTTTTCTATCAAATATTTTACGTTCCAGCAGCACACACTACCAGCTGCCGCTCGATCCTCCACCACCGCTTCTACCACCGCCGAAGCCACCAAAACTACTACCCGAAGAAGAACCGCCGCTAAATCCTCCACCGAAACCACTTATAGAACCACCCGGGCCGCCGCCACGACTGCGCGAGACCAGAAAGTCTACAATCGTACCTATGATCCCACCCAAAACTACAGCTGCAACCTTAAATGCGAAAGGTAAACCATCAAGAATGTGCATTGATGCAATGACTGCTGTTACGCCCGCCCCTAGAACACCACCAAGCCACCATGAACGTGTTCGTGCCATTATGAGCCATACGAACATTAGAACAAAACCAACTAAATTTCTGCCAAATTGAGTATTAACGAAACGAGTAACCGCATTACTATCTTTCCAGTCGCCAACCTCTGTTGAGGTTCCAATAGAAAGGTATCGAGTAATTGATTCAGTTGCAAAGAATAAGCCACTCGCATAATCACCCACCTTAAATGATGGAGTTAAATCAGAAGCAATTATCTGTGAGGAACGAGCATCGGTAATATATTCTTCAAGACCATAGCCAACTTCGATGCGAACCTTCTTTTCATTTGGAGCAACCAAAATAAGCAGTCCATTATCACTACCCTTTTTACCAATTCCCCATTCTTCAAAAAGCTTTACTGCATATGTTTCAATAGTTTCATCACCGAGAGCCGGTATTGTTACTATTGCAATCTCTGCTTTTGAACCTTCTTCGACACCGCCCAAAGCTGTCTCAAGAAAATTTTCATCCTCAGGTTTAAGGACATCTGCAAAGTCATTAACATATCCCTGGGGTGAGCCCGGACTACGATACGCAAAAACATTCTGAGTACTCGCTATACATATAATAGCCAAAACTATTACCACGATATATGTAACGGGTCTAAGAAAAAAGTTTCTTCTTTGCATTGTGCTTTAGAGAGCTACTGTTGGTGCTTTCTCTGCTCCTTGTGTAGCTTCGAAATATGCTTTTTCATCAAAACCAAAGATTGCAGCCACAATTGAACTTGGGAAACGCTTTGTCTTTAAGTTGTATACGCGAACAGTTTCATTAAAGCGAGATCGCTCTACACTAATACGGTTTTCTGTTCCTTCAATCTGAGACATGAGAGTCTGAACTGTGTCAGAAGATTTAAGTACTGGGTAGTTTTCTACAACAACAAGCAAACGAGAAAGTGCTGACTCAACATCACTCGCAGCTGCCACTTTATCATTTGTACTTACCGCACCAGAGTATCGAGCTCGAGCATCAGCCAAAGCAGTAAATATTGCCTGTTCCTGCTTCATGACACCCTTAACTAATTCAACGAGGTTAGGAATAAGATCATAACGTCGCTGATACTGAGTCTCAACCTGCTGCCAAGCGGCAACAGAAGTCTCTTCAAGAGATACCAAAGAGTTAAAGGTAAAACCAATATAACCGCCAATAACTACTATCACGCCCAGAATAATTAATATTGTTTTCATACTAAAAGTATACCATAAGCAAAAAACCACATTTAATGTGGTTTTTTCTACGCCCCTTAAGGTGCGTTAGGTCTTGCGAGTATTTTAGTATTCCATTCCCCCGCGAGGCTCTGCTACTTTCTTTTCTTCTGGATCATCCGCAATAGCAACTTCGGTTGTTAAGAGTATTGCTGCTGCAGAAGCTGCATTCTGAACACCGCTCCTTGTTACTTTAACTGGATCAACGATTCCTGCTGCAATCATGTCAGGGACCATAATGTCATTATGAGCATCGTAACCAATCCAACCCTTGCCTGAACGAATCTTTTCTACAATAACTGCACCATCATCTTTGCCGGCATTTACAATCATTTGTTTAAGTGGGGCTTCGAGGGCCTTGAGAACACTGCGGTAACCAAGCTCGAATTCTCGTGTCATTGTTTTGCGCGCCGCTAAAAGTGCCTCCGCTTTATCTATTGCCTTCACCAGTGCCACCCCGCC
>CAZWGR010000029.1:2850-8051 GCA_964633555.1 uncultured Candidatus Saccharibacteria bacterium
TTCTTGCCTTTACCACCAACAATAGTTGTTGAATCCTTAGTTGCAACAACTCGTCGAGCACGACCGAGCATACTAATATCAGCTGTATCAAACTTAATACCCATATCTTCGGATATGATTGTGGCACCGACAGTTACTGCAATATCTTCGAGCATTCCTTTCTTGCGATCACCAAAACTTGGAGCCTTTACGGCCAAAACGTTAAAACCACCGCGAAGCTTATTCACCAAGAATGTTGTGAGGGCTTCGCCATCAACATCTTCAGCGATAATTACAAGCTCTTTTTTACCTGTTTGAGCAAGTTTTTCAAGTAAAGGAAGAATCTCTTTAATAGAAGAAATCTTTTTATCAGTAATAAGGATTGGTGCATCGGTATACTCTGCTTCCATTCGCTCAGCATTAGTTACCATGTAAGGCGAAATGTATCCTTTATCAAATTCAATTCCTCCAACAACTTCTGATTCAACGCCGATAGTCTGGGCTTCTTCGACAGTTACAACACCATCTTTGCCAACTTTTTTAATAGTATCGGCAATAATTTTACCCATTTCTACTGATTCAGCAGAAATTGTTGCTACCTGAGCTATTTCAGCATCGGTCTTAATTGTTTTTGCACTATCCTTAAGAATCTTTACTACGTCGTGCGCAGCAGCCTCTACACCAAGCTTAAGGCCCATAGCATTAAGACCCATTGTTGTGTGCTTCAGCCCTTCTTGAATAATTGCTTGAGCAAGAACAGTTGCTGTTGTTGTACCATCACCAGCAGAATCATTTGTTTTTGTAGCAACTTCTTTAATGATTTCTGCACCCATATTCTCAAACTTATCTTTGAGGGTTATGTCGCGAGCAATTGAAACTCCATCATTAGTAATAGTTGGAGCACCATAGCCTTTATCAAGCACTACATTGCGACCTCGAGGACCAAGAGTAATTTTTACCGCTTGTGCTACAGCATCAACACCGCGTGCCAATGCTTTGCGAGCTTCTTCATTATAGATAATCTTTTTTGCCATAAATAATAAAGATAGAATAATTTAATAAATACTATTCAACTACTGCGAGTATTTCAGTATCCTGAACAATAACGTATTTTGTATCGTCTACTACAATACCTTCGCCCCATGTAAAGAGTACTGCATCTCCCTTTTTAACAGAGACCGGAATAAGCTTGCCGCTTTCATAGCGACCCTCGCCCACTTCTACAACAATGCCTCGCTTTACACTTACATCAACAGAGGCTGTTGCGGGAATAATAATGCCTGATTGTGTCGTCGTCTCAGTATCCTTGCGTACATCTTCACGAATGAGTACACGACCACCGAGAGGACGAACATTTGTCTGTTGTTTCTTAACTGCCATAAAGATATATATTAATGAATAATGGCCGACGAAAACCTTAAGGCCTTGCACAACAATTATAGTGATATGAGGGTCATTTGCAAGGTGATTTGCATATACTCATGAATATGCTATTATAGGGGTACATGAACGCTATTTCTTCAGTACTACCGTATATACAGCTCGTACTCTCTGTGCTTCTCGTTGGAGCAGTACTTCTACAGCAAACTGGCGCTTCAATCGGCGGTGCTTTCGGTGCTGACAACTTTAGCTCTGCATACCACACTCGTCGTGGCTTCGAAAAGACCCTCTTTATTATTACTATTATTCTCAGTATTTTGTTTGCTATTTCTGCTCTCGTAGCACTTATTGCATAAACTTGTTTGTGCAAAGCGATTGTGTAAACTTTCGTAACTACCGTTAGTTGGGAATAGCTTGTGTACTATGAACACGCTACACTCAGATTCTCCTCATACAGAAGTAACTGGTTTTACCTCACGAATCCCCGGAACACGTTGGATTGCCGCTACGGTAAATAAATTTACTCATACAGAAAAGCTCATAGCTGGTGTTTTAGCTGCGATTCTTTGTGTAAGTACAATTGCTATTGTTCTTACGATCAATAAAAAGTTTCTTGTTGAAATTCCAACTCAAGGTGGAGTTATTACTGAAGGCGTTGTGGGTATTCCTCGTTTCGTCAATCCAATTCTTGCTTTTACTGATGCCGACCGAGACCTAACAAGTCTTATCTATGCTGGTCTCATGAAGTTTGATGGAGTGAATGTTATTCCTGATATTGCTCAAGACTATACGGTAAGTAATGATGGCCGAGTTTACACTTTTACACTCCGTAACGATGTTTTCTTTCATGATGGAACAAAACTTACTGCCGAAGATGTTGAGTTTACGATATTAAAGGCTCAAGATCCTGAACTTAAGAGTCCACTACGAGCTTCTTGGGACAAAGTTAAAGTTGAACGTATTAGTGAATATGTTATTCGCTTCACTCTTGATCGTGCATACGAGCCTTTTATTACCAATATGACTTTGGGCATTTTACCAAAGCATATTTGGAATACTGTTGAACCAGAGCAATTCACTTTCAGTAATTACAATATTGAGCCTATTGGTGCTGGACCTTTCCTTTTGGACCAAATTATTCGAGATAAAGGTGGCTTACCTACTGCATACGAACTTATTCGTTTCGATGAATTTCATACTGGTGAAGCATACCTTGATGGAATCACCCTTCGCTTTTACACAAATGAGCGTGAGCTTATTGATGCCTATAATGAAGGAATTATTGATGGCATGAATTCTATTTCACCTAAAGAGGCTCAGCGACTCAATTTCCTTTTGCCCGAACTTACTATTGAGCGCGTTGCACTGCCACGAATCTTTGGAGTTTTCTTTAATCAAAGTCAAAACGAAGTACTTGCTTTACCCGAAGTTCGCCAAGCACTATCAGTAGCAATTAATCGCGAGCGAATTGTGCAAGAAGTTCTTGCTGGATACGGTGTACCTATTAATTCTGCCCTACCTTATAGCCTTACAAGTTCTACGACTCGTACAAATGCCGAGCCTCTTAAAGCAATGCTCAGCACAACAACTGAAACTTTCATTACTGATGCTCGAGTAATTCTTGCAAAAGCTGGCTGGACTCTTGCTTCATCTTCGGACACTATGAGTGGTTCAATTTTAGTAAAGAAAACCAAAACGGCTTCATACACGCTTGATTTTACATTGAGTACTTCAAATGCTCCAGAGCTTAAGCGTGCAGCTGAGCTTGCTCAAGAACAGTGGGAACGACTTGGTGCCCGAGTTACCCTTAAGATTTTTGAAACGGGTGACCTTAACCAGAATGTTATTCGACCTCGAAACTATGATGCCCTTCTCTTTGGAGAAGTAATTGGCCGCGACCTTGATCTATTTGCCTTTTGGCATTCTTCACAAAGAAATGATCCTGGTCTCAACATTGCCCTTTACACAAATAGTAAAGTCGACAAACTCCTTGAACAAATTCGTACCGAAACATCTGAATCAAAACGAAGAACTCAGTTTAAAGAACTCGATACTTTGATTCAAAATGATGATCCTGCGGTATTTATATTCTCTCCAGACTTTATTTATATAGTTCCTCCACAACTCCACGGAATGAATCTTCAACACATTACAACATCTGCTGACCGCTTTAGTAGCGTTGCCGATTGGTATGTCGATACAGAGTACGTGTGGAAGTTTTTTATGCAGAGTGAACTCTTACAAAAATACGCTTTTATTAAATAAATTATTAAAAATTATCATTAACATTATAAAAAATATATGACAACAGAAACAACACAAACAAAGACAGACGGAGCAGCACCACACGGAGCTGGCCACACAGCACACAGTTCACAGAGTACAAATGGTACTCATGCTGGACATGGTGCACATCGTGGAGTACGCGGTGATCACCGCCCTCGCCGACCACATGCAAACCATACTGGTGCAGCAGGCACTGGTTTGGGTGGAGCACACAGAACTGCAGGACACCGCCCAGCCGGAGCGCGCAATGCTCGAGGTGGCAATCGTATGCGCCGCGGTATGGACCGACCAAGTTCAACGCCAATTGATACTCAAATCCATAAAAAGGTTGAGGATATTATTCCACCAATTGGCGATAGTATTCGTATTATTCCTCTTGGAGGAGTAGAAGAAATTGGTAAGAACATGACAGCCATTGAATACGGTAATGACATTGTTGTTATCGATATTGGTTTTCAATTTAAGGATGAGAATACTCCTGGTATTGATTACATCCTTCCTAACACAAAGTATCTTGAGGAACGACAAGACAAAGTTCGCGCCGTAATTATTACTCACGGTCACCTTGACCACATTGGAGGAGTTCCTTACGTAATGCCACGCATTGGTAATCCACCCCTTTATACTCGTAACCTCACTTCGGTTCTTATTAAAAAGCGACAGGATGAGTTTCCTCATATGCCACCGCTCGACATTAAAATTGTCGAAAAAGACGAGGTGATTCGCATTGGTGATCTTAAGATTAAATTCTTTGCTGTAACGCACACTATTCCTGATGCCATGGGAGTTATTGTTGAAACTCCATACGGTTCAATCGTACATACAGGAGACCTTAAGCTTGATCACGTTAACGGTGTTCCAACTGATGAAGAAAGTGCTGAGTACGAACGCGCTTTCAAAAATGAAAAGGTGCTCTTGCTTATGGCCGACTCTACGAACGTAGAAAACCCAGGCTTCTCTATGCCCGAAAAGCAGGTGCATAAGAATATTGAAGAAATTATTCGTACCGTGAAGGGCCGACTTATTATCGCTACATTCGCTTCTCTTCTTGAGCGTATGCTTAAAATTGTAGAGTTTGCTGAAAAGTACGGTAAAAAAGTTGTGGTTGAAGGCCGCTCAATGAAAACAAACATTGAGATTTCAATGAAGCTTGGAATTCTTAAGCCTAAGAAAGACACCCTCATTACCGTTGATGAAATGGATAATTATCCACCTGAACGAATTATTATTCTTGCCACAGGTGCTCAGGGCGATGAATTCGCAGCTATGATGCGAATGTCAAACAAAACGCATAAGTATGTAAAGATCAATAAGCGAGACACTATTCTTTTGTCATCATCTATTGTTCCTGGTAACGAGCGTTCTGTTCAAAAGCTTAAGGATAACCTTTCTCGACAAGGAGCACATATCATTCACTATAAGATTGCCGATGTTCACTCATCTGGACATGCTAACCGCGATGAAACAGCGTGGATTCATAAAAAGGTAAATCCAAAGTTCTTTGTTCCTGTTCACGGTTACCATTACATGCTCCGTGTTCACGGCGACATTGCCCG
>CAZWGR010000030.1:0-7712 GCA_964633555.1 uncultured Candidatus Saccharibacteria bacterium
TCGCACTTTGTGCGCTTAATCGGTGAAAGGCTCCATATTCCTGAAAGTGCAGTGTGGGACGATGTTAAAGCCTATGAAAAGGCTCAAATACGAGCTAAATCGGATCCACAGAAGGCGCGCAGTACTCCAGAGTCACCACCGCCAAAAGCACCTGACCCAGTACTTGCAAAAGAACATGCTATACTTAAGAAAATATCAGGAATCAGAACAGTACTTACGGGTGTAGCTGGTGTCGTCGAAAAACTCGATGCACAATTACGAGCGGTAGTTGGTGTAGAAAAATATAATGTAATACACACCGAATATTTAACTCAGTATAAAGATAGCGCTTTCGAAATAGAAGTTCTCTACGGAAATGATCCTCAGGCTCTTGAAAAAACTTTTGGAGAACTCATTCAGTCACTCGAAGAAAGTTTGCTCAGAGAAGAGTTTGCAGTCCTCATGGAAAAAATTACGGTTGCAGAGCGAACAAAAGATAGTGAAAATGAAGTTCAAAAATGGTTAGCGCGATGCCAAGAAATTGGAATTCGTTTGCGGGGTATAGAAGAAAAACGATCACGTAACAACTAAAACAATGGCCACAAAGAAAACAAAAAAGAAAGTTATTAAGACAAAGGTTAAAGTAAAGAGTAAGAAGACAGTTCATGCTCCAGCAAAGCATGCTAAAAAAGACTCGACTAAAGTTAAAGCAAAAGATCTTTCTGCTAAAGCGGATAAGCTTGTTGCAAAAGGAAAAGAACGAGGCTTTGTTACGTACGACGAAATTCTTAAGGATTTCCCAACCATTGAATCTGATATCGTTTTTCTTGATGAACTGTACGAAAAACTCGCAACAGCTGGCGTAGATGTTCTTGAAGGTGGCGGTTTGCTCGAAGTTGAACCTGAGCCTGTTGTTCATACAAAAAAATATTCATATGGCTCACGCGGTGGCGATGCTGGTTTTGACTCTATTCAGATGTATCTTAAAGAGATCGGTCAGTATCCACTCGTAAATGCTGCTCAAGAGAAAGAGCTTGCAAAGCGAATTCAAGCTGGCGACAAAGAGGCTATGGGTCTTTTGGCAAAGGCTAACTTGCGACTCGTGGTTTCTATTGCTAAAAAATATGTTGGCCGAAGCCCAGACCTTACACTCCTCGACCTTATTCAAGAAGGAAACCTCGGTTTGTTCAAAGCTGTAGATAAATTTGATTGGACAAAGGGCTTTAAGTTTTCAACATATGCTACATGGTGGATTCGCCAGGCAATTACTCGTGCTCTTGCTGATCAATCACGAACTATTCGAGTTCCTGTGCACATGGTAGAAACTATTGCTAAGTATAAGCAGGTGGTGCGACGCCTTACACAAGACCTTGGCCGTGATCCTTTGGCTGATGAAATTGCAACCGAAATGGGTCTTGATGTAGAAAAGGTATACAATATTGAAAAAATTGATCAGGACACAGTATCACTCGAAAATCCTGTTGGAGATGATGGTGAAGACGGCAAATCAACTCTCGGAGATTTCATTGCTGATGATAAGATTCTTTCTCCTGACCAAGAAGCTTCACGAAGAATTTTGACTGATCAAGTTAAAGAAATTCTTGATGACCTTTCTCCTAAGGAGCGAAAGATTCTTGAAATGCGTCATGGTTTGCTTGATGGTATTACTCATACTCTTGAAGAAGTAGGTAAAGAGTTTGGTGTGACACGTGAACGTATTCGACAGATTGAAGCTAAGGCTCACGATAAGATTCGACAGCACGAAAAGATAAATCGACTTAAGAACTATTAAGAGGTAAACAAAAAAACGAGCGGCGCTCGTTTTTTGTTTATATGAAAAAAGGGGAGAGTAAAGCCCGGCGCGCTTGCGCGCCGGGCTTTCGTACACCATCACCATGTGTCAGGCTGCTCGGGTGAGCAGGCTGTCGTCGATCCACGCCAACGGGCCTTTTTCGAGGTCCGAAACGTGGATGGCAGCGACATCCGCTACCTTGATAGTGGTGAGCTTTTCGCCGACCCAGAGGCGGATAGTTCCGCTCAAAAGGCTGACTGAATCGAGCTGGCACCCATTGAAGTGCTCGCCAGCCCGACTTTGGATTGTAACGATCCTTTGTCCCGAGCTCATGTTGAGCAAGAGAAGAAGAAATGCAAGACTCATACTGCCGATACCCTAACACCAAAAGTGCATTATGTCAATCCAAATAATGCAAAGCCACAATGCTATACTTACCTTATATATGGCTCAAAAAAAGCATACATCTGTCCAAATAGAGGCTCAAAAATACGAAGAAAACTTTCTTAAGCTTTATAAAGGCCTTAATCCTGAGCAAAAAAAAGCTGTAGATACCGTTGAGGGCCCTGTTGTAGTTATTGCCGGCCCTGGAACAGGCAAAACAACAATTTTGACATTGCGTATTGCAAATATTTTGCGCACCACACAAGCAGAGCCCGAAACAATTCTTGCTCTTACATTTACCGAAGCCGGCGCTTTCGCTATGCGCTCAAAGCTTGCAGGAATCATTGGTAGCACGGCATATAGAATTCATATTTATACTTTCCATGGTTTTGCTCATAATTTAATTCAGCAATATCCCGAAAGATTTCCTCGTATCATTGGAGCAGTTAATGTGAGTGATCTTGATAAAAAAACAATGATTGCCCAGTGTCTTACAAATTCTGAGCTCAAATTATTGCGCCCCCATGGCGATCCTTTGTACTACGTTGACCCTTGTATTCGCGAAATTAGCACCATGAAGCGCGAGAATATTTCGCCTGAGCAATTTAAAAAGAGCATAGAAATTGCAGAAAAAGCTTGGAATGCAACACCTGACCTTTACCATGAAAAGGGTGCGCATAAAGGAAAGATGAAAGCCGAGTATGTTAAAGCCAAAGAACAAATAGAAAAGAATAAAGAATTGCTCATTGTATATCAAGCATATGAGCAAGCTTTAACTGATTCACATAAATACGATTTCGACGATATGATCATGGAAGTCGCTCGTGTTCTTGAAAGTGATGAAGATTTCAGACTCATTGTACAAGAGTCGTACCAATATGTTTTGGCCGATGAACATCAAGATGCAAATAATGCGCAGAATAAATTACTTGAGCTTTTAACATGCTTTCACGATAATCCTAATCTATTTATTGTGGGAGATGAAAAGCAAGCAATATACCGATTCCAAGGAGCTTCTTTGCAAAACTTTTTATATTTTTCATATAAGTATCCAAAGGTAGAAACGATTAAGCTGCATTCAAACTATCGATCGACGCAGCATGTTCTTGATACAGCACATTCACTTATTCAGCATAATATTTTACCCGAAGGGCATACTCATACTGAGCTTGTTGCACATGCTCCGCATGAATCTCGACCTATTGATATTGTGACCTGCAAAAATCAAGAAATAGAAGTCGAATTTGTACTACAGTCTTTGCGCAAGAATATTCAAGAGGGCGTTGACCCTTCACACATTGCAATTCTGTATCGAGCAAATAGTAATGCTGAATCATATGCTCGTGCTTTGCGTAAGGCTCAAATACTCCACCATGTATTTTCTGAGCAGAATTTACTCGAAGATACCGATGTGCGTTTCCTGATTGCTCTCATTGAGTTTGTATGGAATCCTGCCAATAATGAAGCTTGTGCAACTTTAGCTTTGGCTCCATTTATTAAATTACCTTTTGTTGAGGTTATTGATATTCTGAATGCTCCTCAGACTGAACGCGATCGTGAAAAGGGTATTGTTTCTGTGTATAAAAAAATAGAAAGGTATATTAATTCAGGTTCAGCAACTCCTGAATTTGTAGATGCTTTTTCTGTACTCCAAAGAATGGCCCAAGAATTTACTCCACAAGCTCGAACAATGCAGAGCATGGAAATCCTCGAAGAAATCATGAAAACTTCGGGATATATTTCTTGGATACTCACGGGCACTACAGGTCTTGAACGTTTGCATGTTGTCGATTCTTTTGTGAGCGATATTCGCGAAGCTTTGCGTTCACAAAGGGTGACCAATTTAGGAAACGTCATTGAATACGTCCACTCAATGAAAGAACATGGAATTAATTCTAAAAAAGGTCTTTCACATGCTCAGGGTGGGGTTTCACTCATGACGGCACATAGTTCAAAAGGTCTCGAATTTGATTATGTATATATTGTTGGCGTTAACGATGGGGCATGGGGCAATGGCAGTCAAAGGAATAGCTTTAAGAATCCAAGCACGGCACATATTGGCCTAGGAACAATCGATGATGATAGACGGCTTTTTTATGTAGCTTTAACACGTGCAAAAAAACATATTGTAATTACGCATGCTCAAGCAAAGATGGATGGTAAAGAAGTTTTGCCTTCGCAATTTTTGTCAGAGCTTAATCCAGAACTTGTACAGAAAACACAATTTGTGAGCGACAAAACACAAAGTGTCACTCAGTCTGATTTAGAAAAGCGGGCACACGTAGATAGTCAGGAATCTTCAGAAAAAGCCCAGCACCTTAATCCTGTTGTTCAAAATCATATTCGCGAATTATTCTTTAATCGAGGGCTATCGGTTACTGCTCTCAATAACTTTTTGGAGTGTTCGTGGAAGTATTTCTTTGTGAACCTTGTGCGAATTCCTCAAGCACAAAGTAAACATCAAATGTTTGGTACTGCTATGCATGCAGCCTTGCGAACTTTCTTTGATAAATATAGAGCCGAAGAAGATATGTCGGTCGAAGATGTGTGTGCGTTATTTAAGTCAGAGCTTAGCAAACAACCGCTTTCGGATATTCTTTTTAAAGAAGAACTTGAACGTGGAATAGAAATGCTCACTACGTATATTGAATACTATACAAAGCAGGGTGGTTGGGTGCGAAATCTATATACCGAATACTCATTACGAGGCGTTACGCTACCGCTTGTATACATTGATGAACAGGGCAAACAAATTGAGCGCGATTTACCCCTTACAGGAAACCTCGATAAGATAGAGCTTTTGGATGATACTCAGGTGAATGTGGTTGACTATAAAACAGGAAATGCAAAAACCCGCAACGAAATTATGGGGCTCACTGCATTAGCCTCGGGAAATGAATATCGCCAGCTCTGTTTTTATCGATACTTGGTTGATAATGATCCACAGCACAAATTTACGTTTGCTTCAGCTGAGCTCGATTTTATTCAACATGAAAAGAGCGGAAAGTTCAAAAAAGAACGTTTTACAATTCCCGATGAAGATATTGAAAAGCTCTCTATAACGATGAATGAAGTTTCTGTCGCTATTGCCGAAGGAAAATTTGCCGAAAAGTCATGTAAAAAAGCCGACTGTGAGTTTTGTGCTTTGGCAAAAGGGGTTTTGTAAAATCTGTATTTCTATGGTATCGTTCTTGCCAGAAGGAGAACACTATGGATTTGCTACAAAAAGCATTTTGGGATATTTACACCAATCCTCACAAGTTGAACTTGGTGTGTGACAGGGCGAAGGATGGTAACTGGTACTTTGCAATCTTGTTTGAACAAAGCGGCTGCAGGCCGATCCTCGTTGCTCCTGCCGAGTGGTCAGGTAAGCACGGCGCGGTCGATGGGCTGAAGGAGCTTCTCGAGCGAATTGTTGCCCAGTTCGAGCCTCTACGAGCAGAATCCGACGGGTGCGAAGTGCTCACGAAAGATCTGGTTCTGCGGATCACTGAGTGCTTTTCTGACAGCGACAGCGTGTCTGTCGCTGAGCTCGCGGTTATCGCGTAGAAAGGCCGGTGTCACTTCGGTGACACCGGTTTTCTTTATGTGAAAAATAAAATTCTTTACTCAAAATTTATCTATTTTTTATAGCCAGTTGAGTTTGTTTGAATATTATATAAGCATGCATACATTGAGCCCACGAGATTATATGCATAAAATTATTAACCAAGCTCTGTATTTCGGCGCCTCGGATATTTATATAGATTCAGTAGTGCGTGGAACGGTAAAGAGTATGCTTATTGCATACCGCATTCATGGTGTTAGAGAATTACCACAAATTCTCGATACTACACCCCATGATGAATTCTTTAGATATTTGCGCATTGTCATGGGTATGCGCATTGATGCTGAACATGTACCACACGATGGTTCATGCACTTTGCGTAATCTTGGTATGAATAACAATGGCGATGTGCGGTGCGCTCTTATTCCTTCTGTACGGGGATATTCTTGCACATTGCGTTTAAGTGTTGCTCATATGCAAAATCGCTCACTTATAGACTTGGGGTGTGATCAAGAACATATACAAGATATTGAACACATGATGCGTGCTTCGGCAGGTCTAGTTATTGTTGTTGGCCCGACAGGTTCGGGTAAAACAACCTTACTTCATAGCATGATTGCATATAGGGCGGAGCGCGATGTTGTAATTGCTATTGAAGACCCTGTTGAAGTTGAGCTTAAAGGAGTCCGCCACATTGAAATTGACGAATATGTCGGGCGTACATATGCAAAGTGCCTTAAGTCTGTATTACGCCAAAGCCCCGATTGTATTTTAATTGGTGAATTACGCGATGCCGAAACCGTTGCAATTGCAATTCAAGCTGCTCTTACGGGGCATACGGTATATGCTTCACTCCATACATATGGAATCGGTACGGTTATTTCGCGCTTAGTTGATTTAGGGGCAAGTCTGCCGAGTATTAATGAAGTATTGCGGGGCGCCGTAGCAATGCGCCTAATTCGTACTCTATGCACTGAGTGCAAGGGAAATGGCGAAGTGGGCAATTGTACCTGTCGTAGCGGTTATGCAGGTAGAACAGGAATATTTGAGACAAGTTGCAGCATTAAAAAACCTTATTCATCAATGAGAGAACATGGAAATAAAAAAGTTCTACAGGGGATTACGAATCAAGCAGAAATTGAAAGAGTTCTGGCATAAAGATTCGTGCACCTATATTGGATATGAAGATGCTGATATTTATTTCCGCACACTCGGTGATTTGCTTTCTGCTGGACTCGATATTTCTGAAGCACTTACCATAGCTGCTCAATCAGTTCCTCGTTATCAAAGCAAACTAATCAATGTTAGGGATCTTGTAAATTCAGGGCAATCATTATACTCAGCAATTATTGAAGTACGCATATCGTTGAGTCCGTCAATTATTACGCTACTGGCGCAGAGCGAATACGACGATAGCCTGAGTGATATTACACTCCGTTGCGCTGATTTTGCTGCAATATATGTGCAATTGCATGCAAAAATTATTCAAGCTCTATTGTATCCCGTATTGTGCAGCATTGTTGTCATGTGTATGTCACTCGGAATTTTATTGGGAGTAGTGCCACATATTCAAGAAGTGCTTATGGCATTTCCTCTACAAATTCCTTGGTATACGCAAATCACTCTATATTCAAGCAAATTCTTAAGGATGCATCCGCTCGGAGTTGCGATTACCGTTTTACTTACCAGTACTTGCATCTTTTTCTCAAAAAGAATACTTAAAGATGCAGTACTTTATGTATTGCAAAAGATTCCCCTCACTCAAGAAATCCATATGCTCAATTTGTGCATTGAATATTTGCCATTACTCATGCTTACGATTAAAAACCCACGACTATATGCACAGCATGACAAGTTCAATACAATGAGAAAAGAAATTATTCCATTTCACCAGAATATTATTGCGGGAATCAATAGCGGCTTATTGATTTCTGAATCTTTGCTCTCGGTTCAGTTGCCAATTTCTCATCCTCGCTATGTAAGCAAAATTCGCGTTGGAGAAAGAAATGG
>CAZWGR010000031.1:0-7662 GCA_964633555.1 uncultured Candidatus Saccharibacteria bacterium
AACTTAAGAATGGCGAAAATCCACGTAATGCAAAAGTTAAACTTGCTTACGAAGTAGTTAAGGGAATTCATTCTCAAGAAGATGCAGATCGCGCACAGCAAGTCTTTGAAAAAACATTTAGCAAGAAAGAAATGCCTGAGGACGCTGCAGAAATTATCGTAGCTCCAAGCACAACACTCCTTAATTGTTTGATTGATAATAATCTTGTTCCTTCAAAAGGGGAGTTCCGTCGTTTAGCCGAGAGTGGAGCGTTCCACGATGTTGATGATGAAGCCGCAACAGTTGGCGCAGATTATGTATTTACCAAGAACATCAATCTTCGCATCGGAAAAAAGAAGTTTATTAAAATCATTGTTGCATAGAGTTTGTGTGGGGTAAACAAAAAAGCGCCGTAGCGCTTTTTTGTTGAATGGTGTGGTTTTTATTCCTCCCACTTATCCTTAAAAGGATCTACCTCGTCTTCATCGAGAGTTTCTTCGTCTTCATCTTCTCCATCATCACCCTCAAAAAATTCAGGGTCAATTTCGGGAGCGTCTGTTGTGGCTTCATCCTCCTCATCGTCAGTCTTTTTCTTGCGAGGGTCGAAATCTATTTCTGCTGGTGTTGTTTCTTCTGTTTCCATCGATTTAATACAATTTAATCAAACTTAATCTGTAGGTTTTTATAGTTGTAACAAAAGCTACAAAATTTTGCAATAATTTTTTTGGGGAAAATGATACTCTACGACACTTTTCTAACTTTTCAAAGTTCTGGTTAGTCGAGCGTATTCATGAGCAATGCATGTAATACCAACTGCAATAGCATCAAATTCATCATCAAGAATGTCTGTTTTTTTCATTGCGACGAGTCGAGGAATCATTCCCATGATTTCATGCTTCGTACTTGCTCCGTGGCCAGTGACTGCAATCTTAATGTGCGACGGTGGGTATTCAAATAGGGTAAGTCCTGCGCGAGTACATTCATATACAAGTACACCGCGAGCCTCGGCAACAGAAAGGGCCGTTTTTTGATTCTTGCTAAAGTACAAAGTTTCAAGGGCTGCAAATTCTGGTTGATGCTCTAAAATAATTTGAGCAATTCGGGAACCAACCGCATTAAGTCGTAAAGCCAGGCTATCACTTTTTGGTGTGGTAAAGCATTCAGAATGGATAACTACTTCGCGATCGCGCGCCGATGTTTTTTCAATTATTGCAATACCAACTCTGTCATACCCTGGGTCGATAGCGATAACTCGCATATTATTCAGCGTTAGTGTAAACGTCTTGAACGTCGTCGTTTTCTTCGAGTTCTTCGATAAGGGCAGATAATTTTTCACCATCAGCATCTTCGAGCGGTACTGTTGTTTGCGCTGTATATCCTTCGTGAGTTTTTGTAAAAGCCCAGAGAGCGCTACCAATGCCCGCAAGTTCGCAACTATGATTTGAAAGAATGTGTTTAACTTCTTGCGCTGTTTTGTTGCGATTGTCAGTAAGAGCAACAATTACAATTGCTGAACCGCCTGGTCCATAGCTTTCATACACAACAGTTTCCATTGCTGCACTCGTATCAGTTGTTGCTTTAGAAATTGCTCGATCAATAGTGTCATTAGGAACATTCTCTTTTTTAGCCTTTTCAATTGCAGCAGCAAGTCCCGGAGAAGAAAGATTTCCTTGTGCCTTTTTTGCTTCGGCACTAATAAGGCGCACCATTTTAGTAAAGGTTTTACTCTTTTGCGCATCAGTCTTTGCTTTCTGATGTTTAATTTTTGACCATTTATTATGTCCTGCCATATATCGTTTTTATTATTGTTCTTACTCTATACCACACAATTAATTATGAATACAAGAAGCCTGTGGGAACACCCAGCCAAAATCCTTACTGAGAATACTGCTGAATATGATCATGACCCTTTGCTGTCACCGTTCGGCCGCGAGGAGTTCTTTCAAGAAGGCCGAGCTGTATAAGATACGGTTCGTATACTTCTTCAATAGTTGCTTGTTCTTCGGAAAGGGCAGCGGCAATGGTATTAAGGCCGACAGGGCCACCAGCGAATTTACCAATCATTACTTTCAAAATTTCTCTATCAGCAGCATTTAAACCAAGTGTGTCGATGCCGAGCATAGAAAGGGTAGACACAACCACTTCTTTGGTAAGCTGAGGGTTTTCAGAGTTATTTGAATGAACTTCGGCGTAATCGCGACAACGCTTAAGAAAATAGTTAGCAGTTCGTGGTGTACAACGGCTACGACGAGCAATTTCATGAGTTGCTTCGGCTTCGATATTAATACCAAGAATGGTACTTGATCGTTGAATAATTTGCTCGATCTCTGAAACTGAATAAAACTCAAGCTTGAAAACTCCACCAGAGAATCGTGATCGCAAAGGAGAAGAAATCATTGCAATTCGAGTTGTTGCAGCGATAAGGGTAAAGCGTGGCAACTCAAGTTGTATGGTTCTTGCTGATGGGCCTTTGCCAATAATAATGTCTAACGTGCCAGATTCCATTGCGGGGTAGAGAACCTCTTCAATGGCTTTATTAAGGCGGTGAATTTCGTCAATAAATAGAATATCGCCTTCGGCAAGGTTGGTAAGTATTGCGGCTAAGTCGCCAACTTTAACAATTGCGGGGCCCGAAGTAACTTTCATTTGAGCGCCGAGCTCTTTTGCAACAAGGTGAGCAAGGGTGGTTTTACCAAGACCGGGAGGTCCGTATAAAAGTATGTGTTCAGGAGGGTGTTGGCGCTTTTGTGCAGCAGTTAAAAGTATATGAAGGTTGTCTTTAATACTTTTTTGGCCAATGTAATCTGCCCAACGAGAGGGTCGGAGAGTCGTATCAAGATGCTGAGCCTCTTTTTTGAGTCCAAGTGGTTCGCTGTCGCCTAAATGAGGCTTTCCGTGTTGTGGGGGCAGGGTACTTGACATATAATTTGTTTTCTGCTATATTGTTTATGAACACAAGAGCGCACAACTTGAGCCTCTTGCACATTACAGCAACGACTCGATCATGCGTGTACGATCAAGTTCATAAATCTCTAGGCAATCGGCCTGCTTACTCAGGTCGCGGATGCATTTTTCGAGGACATTCTGGTTGTCATCCTCGTGATTGGCATACTGGGGTTATCCTTGGAACTGTTTCTAGCTTTTGATGGTCACATTAAAAGTATTGCCTAGAGATTTCTGTACTTGATTTCGTAAGAACTTTTTTAAACTACGTTAAACCTACAAATATGGTACTCCTCTCGGAGTAAAAAAACAATTGACACAGCCTCGAATTAACGATTGGTTGTGTTTTTTGTTAAGAACACACAAGAAAGGGGAGCACAACTGTACAAAAAAACAATAAAATTATTTTTTGTACGCACACTTTCCTAAAGTTCTATAACTCGAGTTAATTCTTCTAGAGAAGTTGTTCCATTAAGCACTTTCAAAACACCATCTTGCTTCATGGTAAGAATTCCTTGTGATTTTGCAGCTGCCTGGATTTCGAGTTCGCTACCATTCATATCTACAACCGAAGTAATTTCGGGAGTAATAAGAATTCCTTCGTAAATTCCAATGCGACTCTTATAACCTGTGCCATTACAGTGTTCGCACCCAACTGGTAGCCACATACTTGTTACCTGAGCTGGCTTTTCTGTGGCGTCTGCAATTTCTTGAACAATAGAATTAATCTTTTCAAGGTTTGCTCCTTCAATTGGAACTTCTTTTTTACAATCTGAACACAATTGTCGCACAAGTCGTTGCGCCAAAGAAATACTCAAGGCCGAAGCAATAATTTTTGAATTAACTCCAAGGTCAATAAGGCGGGGGAATGCTCCAGCAGCAGAGTTCGTGTGGAGTGTTGAAAACACAAGGTGACCAGTGAGGGCAGAGTTAATTGCAATTTGTGCGGTTTCGCTGTCGCGAATTTCTCCCACCATGATAATGTCGGGGTCTTGTCGCAAAGCTGAGCGCAAACCTTCGAGGAATGTATAGCCCTTATCATTTGTCTGTGTTTGAACAATTCCAGCAAGGTGATATTCAATAGGATCTTCAATAGTAATAATTTTAATTTGAGGGTCATGAACCTTTTTAAGGAAGGCGTACAGCGTTGTTGTTTTTCCTGATCCTGTTGGACCTGTGGTAAGAATCATTCCATTTGGTTTACGAATCTGATCTTCGATAATTGAAAGAAGTTTTTTTGGTATACCGAGTGCTTCCATAGGAACATCGATAGATTTTGGATTCAAAATACGGAGCACAATTGATTCATTATATGCACCCGGAAGAATCGATGTACGAATTTCTATATCATTAGAAGCGAGCTTAACACTAAAGCGACCATCCTGAGAGTCTTTTTTAATATTGAGTTTGAGGCCAGAAATAAGCTTGATTCGAGAAAGAATCAAAGTGTATGTTGCTGAATCAAAGTTAAGTACATTAGTAAGAATACCGTCGAGTCGATAGCGAAGGCGAACATACTCTTGTTCAGGCTCAAGGTGAATATCTGAAGCGTTAGTTGCAAGTGCACCAGCAAGAATAATTTCGAGGATTCGTGACACGTGATAGCTTGCTCGATTTGCAAGCATCGTAGTGAGGGTTTCTTTTATTTGCTCAAGCGTTTGGTGCTCATCAACAATTTTTGCAATTTCTTCATTGGCAATATCGAGGCTGCCAGCTTTTGTTTCGAAAGCAAAAGAAAGATCTTTATAGGCTTTCCATGCTTTTTCAAGGCTTGCCGTTGAAGCCATATAGAGTTCAGGATCATAGCCCTTTGTTTTGAGGGTGGCGAGGATTTCAATAAGTTTTTCATTTTGAGGCTCGCGAGTAGCAATTTTGAGGCGTCGGTCAATTACAGCAAAAGCAGCTGCAAGGGCAGAGCGAGAATCTGCCTCGGGAATAACGCGCAAAGCATCAGTAGTTACAGGAATTCCTGCAAGGTCTATATATTCGAGCCCATGCTTTGAAGCAAGAATTTTAACTAAATCCTCCTCTTCCTTTTTAAGGAGATCTTTGTAACGGCGATCTTGTTTGTCTTCATCGAAAGTAATCATGATGTAAGTATACCTTGAATATGAATCAAATTAAATCACTAGGTGTATGTTGCTATTTAAAATTAAACAAAATCTTTTCACGCAACCATGAAGGGTGGCGGCCGCAAAGATACATTGAACCGCATTGACAAGTGTATATATACAACGTATAATATAAAAGGATAGAGATATCCAATTTTCTCAATACCTGAGAAGGTTATCTTTAGAGATAAGGAGACTAAATGGAAACAGAAAGTATTGTCGAAAGACTCCTCCGAGGGTCGCGCAACATCGACAGGATGAAGGTCGAAGTCCATCAGCTTGTGCAGATGGTTATCGGCCTTGCGCTCAGAAGCAATGCTCTTGGGGCACGTGTGCGTGATGTTGAAGAAGTCTTTGAGAACGAGTCTTGCAAGTGGGAGGTTCGTGGGGAAATGGGGTCGCTGGACAAGACGGAAAACCGGATTCATGTCCGGTGCAACGTCAAACTCCATTGTGACGCACCAAATCAAGACCACTACATTATGTGCGTCGGATACTGCTCTGAAACGCGCTCACCGTTCCATTCAGAACACACTCAGCAGGTTTACCAAAATCTGCGTGCGTTTGTCGAAGGAATGGTCAGGGTATTTCCTGGCATTGAGGACGAAATGAAAATGTTCCTCGATGCTTCCGGGGTGTTCTGAAATTCAACAACAATTCAACAATCATCGCCCAATCGAAGTCGCCCGACTTTAGTTGGGCGATTTCTTTTGCCTACACGGTAAATAGGGAAGTGCTGCGGTGTCTTGATAGATTAAGTGCACCTTCGTAAACATTGCTTATATCTTATAAATATGGTATAATATAGTTCGAATGAAGATCTTTAAAACGTTTGCCAGAGGAGGGTGGCTTTTGGCCGCTCTCATCTGGACGGGCCAGATTCTGGCTCAAGGCCTACCGGGGCCTGTATATGTTGGAACCGGTGGCGGAGGCGGACTTCCAAGTCCTGTCTACGTCAACAGCAACCCCACTTACGTGGGGTCGGGCTCGGGGTATGTAATACCCCGAGGTGGCGGGTTGGCAGTGCCAGCCCCTATCACGGTGGCGCCTGTTGGGGTGTCGCATGTCGGTGCTGCGGGCTGTTTGCCTGCGGTGCCGATTACTGCTCCGGTCAAGCCGGGCAAGGCGGTTGTGCTCGAGTCGTACTCGAGTACCACAAGGTCGGAAACGACCTTCACACCCGGCCCGACCTGGCGTGACCCTCGGGTTACGCAAGGTATTGGGGCCACACTTGGCGAACCGGCACGACCGGCCCGCAGGAGTGTGTCGTGGGACCTTCCTTGGTCCAGAGGGTCCAAGGAAACCTGGAGCGACGCTCATGTCGCCCCAGCAGTCACGATGACGGGGCAAGGTGGTGTGGTGGCAACCACGACTACCACACACACCTCCTCCTACCAAAAAACTATCCCGCAGCGGGGTGGATTTGGTGGGGTTTCCTCCGCGCCGAGGCGCGGAGACGTACTGGTGGTTCCTCCACCAGTTGTGTGGCCAGCACCTAAATAAGGGTGCAGGTCTCAGGAGCCGCTCGGCAACGAGCGGCTTTCTTTTGCGTGTATTACTGCAAACTGATACCATAGAGGCATGATTACTCTTACTCACAGCACAGAAGAAACAGCATCACTCGCTTCGTTTTTCGTTTCAAAACTTTCGTCGCGCGCTCCAGCTCCACACGCAACGGTGGTCTGCATGTTTGGTGATTTGGGCTCTGGCAAAACAACTTTTGTAAAAGGTGTTGCTGAGGCTCTCCATGTTCGTGAATCAGTAACAAGCCCAACTTTTGTTCTCGAAAAGATCTATGCTCTCGATCATCCACAATTTAAAAATCTTATTCATATCGATGCATACAGGCTTGAAAAAGGGGAGGAAATAGTTCGCCTCGGTTGGAATGAAATCATTAAAGACCCACACAATTTAATTATTGTTGAATGGCCTTCGAATATTAAAGATGTGCTTCCACCTGACTATATTTCTATTGAATGTAACTTTGTTGATCCAACCACACGCGGTATTGATATAAAAATGTAGTAATACAGATTCGCGAGCACAAACCGAATACTATGCCAACAACACCCACAACAAAAAATAAAGAAGAACAACACGACGCTGGGAAAAGTCCTAACAACGCCGGCACAAACCCCACACTTGTTTTGCTCGATGTTCATGCAATTATTCATCGCGCTTATCATGCTTTGCCCGATTTTAGATCTTCAAAAGGTGAACCTACAGGCGCTTTGTACGGCGTGGTAACTATGCTCATTAAAATAATCGAAGACATTAAGCCCGATTATATTGTTGCTTGCTACGATTTGCCTCAGCCAACTCATAGGCATGAAGTGTATAAAGAATACAAAGCCGGTCGAAAAAAGACCGATGATGATTTGGCACTACAAATGCAGCGCTCTCGAGATATTTTTACGGCTTGGTCAATTCCTATGTACGATAAGCCGGGTTTTGAGGCAGATGATATGCTCGGCACAATTACTGAAATTTTGAAAGATGCTCCACTCGACATTGTTATTGCTTCGGGCGATATGGACACCCTGCAACTTGTCACAGGAAAAAAAGTGCGAGTCTATACCCTTAAGAAGGGAATTAAAGATACTATTATTTATGATGAAGACGGCGTTCG
>CAZWGR010000032.1:0-1999 GCA_964633555.1 uncultured Candidatus Saccharibacteria bacterium
ATACAAGACGCTCAGAAGTTTCTTGATCTAGGATATACCATTTCGTTTACGGGGGTTATTACTTTTGCTTCTATGTATAAAGAGTTGGTTTCGTACGTGCCGCTCGATAGAATCATGTCTGAAACGGATGCTCCCTATGTTGCTCCTGTGCCTGTACGTGGTCAAAGGGCTGAGCCTGCCCATGTTGTGCATGTTATTGAGGCTATAGCACGTTTTAAGGGAGTTTCTTATGAAGAAGCAGTGAATGTACTCAATGCTACAACTCGTGCTCATTATGGCATTTAAGATTTAATTTGAGGGTTTTTCTTGATATAAAGTCGTTCTCAATTATTCATTGAATTATTGAATCTTTCTTCATAATTCTTTGATTGCGTAGCTGTATGGTATAAGAGCCGCAATGGTTTGCATTATGCTGTTTGGTGTGGTAATGTTGCGCTACGTGCACATTATAAAGTAATAGCGAACAGTCGTGGGTTTGCACGACCATGCTCCGCTTAGGGCGGATTACTGCTCGCAGAAATGTATGGCAACAGAATCACTCCGAGATTCAAAGGTATACGAAATCGGCTACCTCTTGATCTCATCAATTCCACCTGAAAAGGTTGAAGATGAAGTAACTTTTATTAAAGGACTTCTTGAAAAAGGCTCAGCTTCAGTAATTGCTGAAGGTGCTCCAGAACTTCAGAAGCTTGCGTATGAAATGCGCAAAAAGATTGGTGCGGTATATCATAAATATCAGGAAGGATACTTTGGTTGGGTTAAGTTTGAACTTGAACCTTCAAAGATCGAAGCTGTAAAGGCAGCTCTTGATGCTCGTGAATCAGTACTTCGACAGCTTATTATTACAACAACAAAAGAGAACACTTTCCTCGGAAAGACTCTTACAGCAGCTAAGGCCGAAGAAGTAGCCGCAGCAGCCGAAAAAGAAGTTGTAGTAGCAGAAGGCGAAGTAGCTGCTCCAGTTAATGCAGAAGAAGTAAAAGCATAGTAACAGCATTGTAAACGGGCTTGTGCTATTACAAAGTAAGTAAGTACTATGTATATTAACAAAGCAATTGTATATGGAAACCTCACGCGAGACCCCGAAATGCGTGCTCTTCCATCAGGAATTAAAGTTTGTTCTCTCAGTGTTGCCACAAACCGTGTTTGGAAAGACAAAAACGGAGCACGGCAAGAAAGTGCTGATTATCACAACGTAGTAGTCTTCGGTCGCCAAGCTGAAACAGCTGCTCAGTATCTTAAGAAAGGTGCAGGAGTATTTGTGGAAGGGCGAATGCAGACACGAAGTTGGGATGATAAGGACGGCCAAAAGAAGTATCGAACCGAAATCGTAGCTGATCGAGTACAGTTTGGTCCACGAGGCGGTGCAGGTGGCGCGGGCGGTGGTTCCGCAGCGGGCGAATCATTTGGGGGTACTGCAACAGCAGCCTCAAGTTCAAAGCCAACAAAAGCAGCAGGAACAAAACCATCAGAAATTGACGCTCCAGCGCTCGATACTATCGAATACCCTGAAGAAGAAATCAATCCAGACGATATCCCGTTCTAGTTAATAATCTCAATTATATAAAATTATGAAGCAGTGTTATTTTTCTCATAACAATATTAAACATATTGATTATAAGGATACAGCAATTCTTAAGAAGTTCTTGAATCCACACGGCCGTATGATTAGTCGCCGAAAGACTGGCGTTTGCGCAAAGAGTCAGCGACAGCTCGATACAGCTGTAAAGCGAGCACGATTCTTGGGTCTACTCCCTTACGTAGCTCGATAATTCGAACAACAAAAAACACCCATTGGGTGTTTTTTGTTTGTCTCAGATTGAAACTTATTTGCCAATACGCTCACGGTATTCGCCAGTTTCTGTATTAAGTCGAATGATATCGCCTTCAGCAACGAAAAGGGGAACGTTAATCACTGCGCCAGTTTCAAGCACTACTGGTTTGCTGCCACCTGTAGCTGTATCACCACGAACTCCTGGGGGAGCCTCAGTTACTTTGA
>CAZWGR010000032.1:2099-5734 GCA_964633555.1 uncultured Candidatus Saccharibacteria bacterium
CTGCCACCTGTAGCTGTATCACCACGAACTCCTGGGGGAGCCTCAGTTACTTTGAGTTCAGCGGTGATCGGGTACTTAAAGCCAAGAGGCTTTTCTTTAAAGAGAAGCTGTGTGATAAGGCTATTTACCTTGAGGAAACGAGCCTGATCGCTCATAGAATCCTGAGGGATACTAAAGCGCTTACTTGGATCGCTTGATTCACAGAACCAGAATTCTCCTCGGTTTGTGTACAAATATTTTACTTCGCGAGTATCAATTTCGGCTTCTTCTACTTTTTCTGATTGGTGAAACGAGTGCTCAGCAACCTTTCCTGTGAAAAGGTTCTTGAGTTTTGTAGCGTTTACAGGTTTTCGCTGTTGTTTGCGAAAAACGTGAGATGAAATTACTTCATAAGGCTGCCCGTCGAGCACAATATACTTTCTTTCAACAACTTCGTTATATTCAAGCATGGGAATAATCAATAATAGCTATATCGTAAGAATACGGGCATTGTATAGCAGATATAGCTAAAAGTCTAATATTGATGCTGTGCGCTCGGTGCAAGGGGGACTATTCAGGAGCTTCTTCAGTAGAATCTTCACTCGGTGCTTTGTGGGCAAAGTTGCTGCCTTCCCTTTGGAGTCGTCCTCGGATTAGGGCTAGGATTTCTGTGCGTAGATCAGGGGTATCCTTAAGGAATTGTCGTGTGGCATCGTAACCTCGGCCAAGTTTGATTTCTTTGTATGAGTATGAGCTTCCTGACTTTTGAATAAGGCCCATTTTTTCGCCAAGAGCAATGATTTCTCCTTCTTGAGAAATACCTTCGTTATACATAAGATCGAACTCTGTCTGGCGGAAAGGGGCGGCAACCTTGTTTTTGACAACCTTTACGCGTACACGACCACCCATAACTTCTTCGCCCTTTTTGATTTGAGCAATTCTGCGAATGTCGAGGCGTACAGATGTATAGAATTTAAGAGCCTTTCCTCCTGGTGTTGTCTCTGGATTACCAAACATAACACCAATTTGCATACGAATTTGGTTAATAAAGATAACTACTGTTTTAGAGTGAGCTACGATTGCTGTAAGTTTTCGTAGGGCTTGGCTCATAAGGCGAGCTTGCTTACCTACATGGTGAGCACCCATATCGCCCTCGATTTCATCTTTTGGGGTGAGGGCAGCCACTGAGTCAATAACGATTACATCCATTTTACCTGTTCGCACAAGACTCTCGACAATTTCAAGAGCTTGTTCGCCTGATTCTGGCTGAGAAATAAGAAGCTCATCAGTTTTTACACCAATGCGCTTGGCATATTCAGGGTCCATAGCGTGCTCAGCATCGATAAAAGCACAAATACCGCTGCCTTTTTGAGCCTCAGCAATGATGTGAAGGGAAAGAGTTGTCTTACCAGATGATTCTGGGCCAAAGATTTCGATAATACGGCCACGTGGCATACCTCCTACACCAAGAGCTGCATCAAGACCGATTGAGCCTGTTGGAATGGCATTAACATCAACGCGTGGTTTTTCACCAAGCTTCATGATTGCTTCATCGCCGAATTTCGATCGAATTGCTGAAATGGTATCTTTGATCCCATCAATTGGATTTTTTGTTGTTGCTGTACTTGCTGCTGCGGGGGTTGTTGTTTTTTGTTTCTTTGCTGCCATATATTTGGTAATTATTAGATGTGATCAACTATAGCAATGATACATGAAAATAGTCTGAATAACTATTGAAATTATTCTAAATTTCTTGAGTACTATTTTATTTTTTAGGGGAAAGGGCTGGGGAAGAGGTGGAAAGCTTTGCGGCACTCTTTGTACTGCTTGCAAGTGCTTGCCGATTAAATTCAAGTAACTGTGTGTCGGTCCTACCAAAACGGTCAGTATTGGTGATACGAAGTATATTGTAGCCTTCATGAAGTAGTACGGTTTCAAAGAAAGTGCCCTCGGAAGTAATTGAAATAGGGAAGTCGTTGAGTGTAAGTTTTTTGCTCGAACGAACTTTACCGTAGAGGTTAATTGCAGCTGTCGTTGTTGATGAACCGTTTTCGGGATGCAATACGGTAATTCGGGGGCCTATTATGAGCCCTCGTGCAGTGTAGGTTGCGTAGAACACTATCCCAAGTGAAGCAATTACAATACTGCTTACTTTGATAATGAAGGCAGTTGTGAGGCGAGACATCTATTTATTGCTCACCTGCAGATTCTTCTGCATGAGATTCATCGCCACCCCGACCATAGACCTCACGTGGTTTTGAGCCATTTGCAGGGCCAATAATGCCACGCTTTTCGAGCATATCAACAATACGAGCTGCACGGCCATAACCAAGGCCTAAGCGACGCTGCAAGAACGATGTCGAAGCTTTTCCAGTCTCAAGAACAACAGCTTTGGCATCGTCATACATATCATCTTCTTCTTGCATATCATCATCTCCACCAAATTCACTATTAAATATTGCATCCTGACCAGCTTCTTGCGGAGTAAGGTTGATTTCAGCCATAACCTCATCACGGTATTGATCATGAAGGAATTGAACCACTTTCTTAAGCTCATTTTCAGAAACATAAGCTGATTGTAGGCGAACAGGCTTTGCCATGTCAGCTCCTTGGTAGAGCATGTCTCCGGCACCAAGCAATTTTTCGGCTCCAGCTGCATCAAGAATAGTTCGGGAGTCGATTTGTGAGGCAACCTGTAGGGCAACTCGAGTAGGAACGTTAGCTTTAATAAGACCTGTAATAACGTTCACACTTGGTCGTTGTGTAGAAAGAATAAGGTGAATACCAACGGCACGACTCATTTGTGCAAGGCGGACAATTGCTGCTTCAAGTTCGCGGGGGTACGTTTGCATAATGTCGGCCAACTCATCAATGATGATAACCATATAAGGCATAGTCTCGGGCATGGTCTTATGGTCGATTTCTTCGCCATTTTCTTTTGCAGTGCGGGCAAGTTCAAGAGCGGGAGTGAGTACATTGGCATGATATGAACCAATATCTCGAACAGCATTCTTTTCAAGGATGTCATAACGGCGCTGCATTTCTTTTCCGGCCCATTTAAGAGCAAGAATAGCTTTCTTTGGATCGGTAATAACAGGCGTTAAAAGGTGTGGAATCTTATTGTAGAGCGTTAATTCTACTCGTTTTGGGTCAATAAGAATAAATTTAAGGTTCTCTGGAGCGTTTCTAAAGAGAAGAGATGTGATAAGGGTGTGAATTGTTACAGACTTTCCAGAACCTGTAGCACCGGCAACAAGCATGTGTGGAGCCTTAGCAAGGTCAGTAAAGTATGATTTTCCTGTAATACCTTTACCCATCGATACAAGGAGAGGCTTTGGACTTGATTGGTAGTCATCACTTGCAAGCAAAGAAGCAAGGCCAACAGTAGTCTTTGTTGTGTTGGGAATTTCAATACCTACCAATGATTTACCTGGAATTGGCGCTTCGATACGAATAGGGTGAGCAGCCAAAGCCAAAGCAAGGTCATTATTAAGGCCAACAATCTTAGAGAGCTTTACACCCTCGGCTGGTTTAAGAGCATAACGAGTAACTGATGGACCAATTGATATTTCGTCCATTTCAACACTAATGCCGAAGTTCATAAGCGTACGCTTAATAATATTGGCATTTGCTTTGATATCACCAACTTCAGGCTT
>CAZWGR010000032.1:5834-7177 GCA_964633555.1 uncultured Candidatus Saccharibacteria bacterium
AGAACAGAGAATTTTCTCCAGAACAAAATATCATCGAGTGTGATGTGAGTATCAAATGTTACCAGAAGGGAGATGGCGAGAATTGCAATAAGGAGGGCAGCGGCAGCATATACATCAAGGAGAGATATAAATGGCGTCGAAATGAGCTTTCCTATGTAACCACCAGAGTGACTTGGCAACATGTGGATAAGTCCCAAACCTGAAAAAAAGAACAGGGAAGCGCCAATGAGTCTTGAAATCTCGAGCTCGCGTTTTGCGCCCTTTAAAAATGAATATGCAAAAAGCATAAGTACGAGTGGAATCAAATAGTAACCAATACCAGAAAGTTTGGTAAGAATTTTGAAAGCGTAATCCCCTGCTACCCCTGCTTTTCCAAATGCTGCTAATAAAGAAATGATTGCAAGGGCAACGCAAAAGATTGCTCCAATTGCTTGTACTGTTTCGTGCTTGAGTTCCCTGCGCACATTTTTTGCGGGTATTTCATCAAAGTCGATTTTCTCCTGTTTTTTTCGCGCCATATGGGCATATTATATCACAAGCTCGTAGCAGAGAACATAAAAAAAGCCTTGTATAGCTTTACTTTCTGGGCATAAAGGACGATAATGTCTTATAAGAAAATAATTTTGTATTAAAGACATATAAAGGTCGTAAAAATAAATAACACTATAAAAGACATGGATAAAGGAAATAAAAATAATCTAGGACAAAACTATATTCAGAAGCTCAAAGAAATAGGTATCTTTAGCGGCGAAGAACATTTAATGTATGTCCTTAAGAAGTCTGAGCGCATACTTGCCGCCCTTTATCTCGTATCTGACCTTTTGAGCGATAGCGAACCTTTAAAGTGGACACTCCGTGAGCGCGGTGCTGATATCCATTCGCTCAGTTTTTTGATGAATACCGGCGATCCAACTCAGAAAAATGTCGCCCTCCAAAATCTATTCCTTTCTATCACAGAGACAGTTTCGTATTTGCGCGTAGGTCTACTATCTGGCCTTATTACACAAATGAATTTTGATTTGCTTGATCAAGAGCTCATGTTGCTTGTCGATACACTTAATGATCGAGCACAAGAAGAGCGCCGTGCATACGGGTACGTACTCTCAGAGACTTTCTTTGATACGACTGGAGTGGCTGAACAAGTCCTTTCAAAGTTCTCAAAAAATAATAGAGGACAAAATACTTTGCGAAATGGGTACCTAAATCAGACCCCCCTCTCTCAAAAAGACAGCTATGCTATAGGACAAAGTAAAGCATTTGGTAGGGGCGGTCAGAAAGCAGATGCTGGGTCAGCTCAAAAGAATAATAAGGATGTAGTTATAAATGGTTCAAGCAGTTTTTCT
>CAZWGR010000033.1:0-6518 GCA_964633555.1 uncultured Candidatus Saccharibacteria bacterium
TTAAAAAAGAGAAGGGTGCGACTGATACTAAAGAATCACGCACTGTTTTTGAAGCCGCTTCGAATACTATCTCGGTTATTAAAGATGAATTAGTAAGAGTTATTCAGTACTGGGAGTCTCATGAAGGAAAACTTGGAGCAATTACTTCGGTGGTATTGTGCGGCCACGATACTTTAATTACCGGTTTCTCGGCATATATTACTCGTAATACAAATATTCCTGCTGAAATGGCCCATGCTTGGAATGCTATTGATCATGATGGATATGTTCCGCATATTGAGCGAGTTGATTCACTTGATTATGTTTCGGCAGCAGGGTTAGCGCTTTAAAATCATGTATTCACTATTACCACAAGAGAATATAGAAAAGCTTATTTCGGAATACCGAGCGCGACTTGCCGTGGTTGTTGCTTGGATGATTGGTGGAGCTGTAATTGTTTCAGGAGTTCTTTTATTGCCGTCATATATTTATATTTACGCCACAAATAAAGAAGTAAGTACCGAAGTAACAGCACTTAAAAAGCGTACCGAAGAAGCTGGTTCACAAAAACTAGAATCTGAGCTCACGTCATCAAATGTTATTGTTAAAGAATTTGCTACATTTGAACATCAAATTCCACCAAGTGAGTTAGTTAAGAGATTAGGCAGTAGAATTGTTCCAGGAATTTCTATAAAGTCTTTTTCTATCGTTCCTGAAAAACCCGCAGACGAAAGCCTTAAAGGGGTAGAGCAAACATATTCAGTTCAGCTTGTCGGCGAAGCTGCTACGCGCGATGCTCTTGTTGGTTTAACTGAAAGTTTAACTAATGAAATTACTTACTCTGCTGTAGGTTTACCAATTTCAAATCTAGCAAAGAGCTCAAAAATACCGTTCTCATTGTCGTTTAAGGCTATAGCTCCTAAGATTCAACTACCATGATGCAATCAAGCCCACTCGCTCGAATAGGAATTTCTATTGCAATAATAGTTGCATGTATAGCAATATATGTTTTTGGTGTCGTATGGCTCCATAAAAAGAGTGATGGTATTGCAGAAGAGCGTCAAACCATAGCCGAGATGACCAGTGAACTTGAAAATATTCACAACCTACGTGCTCAAGTAGAAGCGGGGAAAGATCTAGAATCAACATTCTCACGACATTTAGTTGCACGAACAGATATCGTAAACTTTATTAAGCAAGTTGAAAGCTTAGGTGCTCAGACTGGAGCTTTGATAACAATTGATGCAATTGATTCATCTATTGGCTCAGGAGGAGATGAAAAGATTGTTCCAGCAAATTTTAAATTATCAATTCGTGGCTCTTGGAATGCTGTTACCCGAACACTGATGCTTGTAGAAAATCTTCCATACCTTGGAAAAATCGGCGGCATTAGTTTTGAATACATTAATGCACTTTCAATGAATGATTCTCGATCAGAGTCGGTGCAGGGAGGTGCGCCTTCAAAAGTTCAAGCGGGCTGGAAAGCAGACTTTAATTACACTTTTAGGTTAATGAAATAATATGGAACAAATTCGACATATTACAGAAAACATACAAAAGTCTTCTCGAAAAATCATTAACAGTTTTCATGATTTAGGCAGAGACTCAAGCTTTGATTGGTTCATGGTATGTATTCTTGCCTGCATCCTTATAATTGCTGGCGCCGTTGTTGGTTTTGTTCAATATCGCCAGATCGTTACCGCAGTAACTGGTTTTATTCCAACAGAATCAAAAGCCGTAACTCGTGACTTTGATATTACTAAAGCACAAAAGTCACTCGATGCTTTTACGCAAAAAGAACTTATTCGCCAAGAGGTAATTAGAGGCGCCCGCGATATTGAAGAATTTTCACGTTAATTAGTAGCGGCTCTTTTATAGGTGGAATATTATGAGCTTTTTTGCTATAGTCACAGCATTGCCCCTGTAGCTCAATGGATAGAGCAGCGGACTTCTAAGCCGTTGATGTTGGTTCGATTCCAGCCAGGGGCACACGATAGTAATAAAAAACGCACTACTGCGTTTTTTATTTTCGTGCCCCTGGCTGGAATCGAACGGCCGGACCGAAGTTGCGATGTGAGCCGAGCGAACCGCAACGAGGGAGGCGGGGTCGAGCAAAATCTGCGCAGCAGATTTATGCGTGACTCGATTCCGCACCCTTTAGTAAGAGAGAGCGAGCTTGTTGTAAGTTGATAATTTACTACCAAAGTATTCAAAACTAAGCTAGTGTTAAGGGTGTATGAAAAACACACAATCTGGTTTCACTGGAATGATAATTACAATTACTGCCGCCCTCGCTTTGGTGGTTGGAGGAACCTATTACGCTACCAAACAAAAACAGGAAGCAAAAGTAGAAGATGCCACATCTATTGTTGAAGCTCAAGACTCAAAAAATACCGCTTCAAGCGACGATTTTAAAACTTACGCCAACAGCCAGTTTGGAGTTAAATTTACCTACCCTACTAATAAAGTAAGCATCAGTAACAATAACGTATTCAGCAAAAACAGCGGGAGGTCTGTGAATTTCGACATTAAGTCGGGAGGAAACTTTGCTTTTGATATATTACATGACTCAGACAAAATGACTCCTCCATTTAGTACAGAACTTGATGAGGTTAAATTCAAGATTAGCATATCAGCCGGATGGAATGATATTACAAAATATTCACAGTTTAATTTAAATGGGCAAACTGCGTATAAGGCTCAGGCTTATGCAAAGGGCCATAATGATTCCCACGAATGCACCCACGAGAAGATTATTACCAAAAAAGACGGATATTGGTACGAATTCTATGCAAAAGTATGTGATGGGGATATTAGTGAATCCCTTAAGACATTTAATTCAGTAGCTACAACACTAACTTTCGACAAATAGACACATCGATCCCCACACGCCCGCCTGGCACATTGAATTTGACACATGTACTACATGTGTGGTAATAAATAGGTAGATGAATAAGAACTATAGCAGTTACAATGTTGGTGGCGCCACGATCTTTGTCGAAGACGAGCGCGATGGGATTGATTACGAGGCGCTCGCCGTGTTTATCCGGAACCGTTGCAGGGTCAGTACCGATACCTCGCCCGGCTCGCCCGTGGTGCAGATCGTCGAGTTTGACTTCAGTGACGGCGCAGGAGACGAGAGGTGCGTCGCTGTTGGGGAGGGCGCGAACGTGTTCTATGCCCAACCGTTCGGTCAGTTTGCAGCGTCGCCGAACCGTCGGTACCTCAAGTACGTCCGTGGTATCAAGCCGCGGAAGACGAGCGTCGTCACCACCATCCTTCTCAAGCAGCAGAGGGATGGTGTCGTGGGGCGCCTTGTCATCGCTTGCTATTGGGGTAATAAGACCCCGATGACTCCCGACAACAGTCGCCTTACTACTCCCGATGAGCGTGACGCGGTCAAGGCCTTTTGGCGGAATCACGCGCTTATCGACACCACCGTGGGCTATGACTTTACCACGGTCACCCCCAACCCTCCGCCGGGTTGGGAATAATAAGTAGATTCCAGTGGGCGGCTCACAAAACCGGTTCGCAAGGACCGGTTTTCTTTATGTCAAAAACCCATATGATATACTTTGTATATAAAAATAATTTACATATATGGTCGCTCACGATTCACATGCACTCGATAGACAAGTAGCAGAACTTCATCAAAAGCAACAGCGTTTGCAGCAACAAATGCAAGAAGAGGCTCGAGTATCGGCAACTCGAATCTCTGAAGAGCATCAATTAGCAGCAAAGCTACAGCAGCTTAAAGAAAAGCGCGAGCGCTTAACAGTAGAAACAAAAACAACAGATCGTGAAATCGTAGCTGCAGAAAATGATTTGCGCGAAATCAAGGCAGCAAATAAAGGGCATGATGGTAGTGCACAAAAACAAAGAGCAGAAATGTCGCACCTACAAACAGAATTAGCACATGCAGAACACGAACTATCACAAGCAAAAATAAGAGAAGCCGCTTCAGCAAGTGATCCTAAAATAGCAGGGCATCACTAAAATAAATAAACAAAAACCGCCGCCCGACCCCGGGCAGCGGTTTTCACAAGAGTTTCCACGCGATTACAATGAGGAATGCCCCCACGAGCTCCGCAATAGCAAACCCTTGTGAATTTCGTGCGCTCGTGAAGGTAATGAACCCAACGAGTGCGCAGAGTGGTGCGTACGCCGCAGCAAAGCATGCCCTCAAGCAACGTTCACCACGGTGAGTGTTTGTGTTTTGGAGCCCCCTCCAAAACACAATGCACCGCTCAATGATGAGTAGGGTGGACATGAGTACACCCAACCCCGCCGTTAATTCGGCACTTTGTGAATAGGGCAGAAAGCCCCAGAACGCGAGCATGAGCGGTAACAAACCGCAAACAATAGCTGCGCGTTCAACCGATAATCTGCTCGGCAGTATCAGTTTCATACTGACTATATATAACAACACTAACTAAATAAAAGCAAGTAACGATGTGGGCGCTAAGGGACTTGAACCCCTGACCTTCTCTGTGTAAAAGAGTTGCTCTACCAACTGAGCTAAGCGCCCAAATATATAACTATTAACGAACACACATAGATTAGCGCATATTTGCATATTTTTCAAGCGTATGCGTAACTATATACATAAATACATCACAATGGCCTTTCCCCACGAACAATTTAATATCAAAGTACTCTACGAAGACCAGCATATCGTTGCTGTATATAAGCCGGCTGGACTTGTAGTTCATTCAGATGGAAAAACACAAGAGCCAACTCTTACCGACTGGGTTGTTGAAAAATATCCCGAAGCACATATCGTAGGCGAACCAATAGAACTCACCGAAGGGGGCAGTATAGAGCGCCCAGGAATCGTACACAGGCTCGACCGAGGAACATCAGGCGTTCTTCTTATTGCTCGAACCACAGAAGGCCATGCGCTCCTCAAAGAGCAATTCCAAAATCGAACTATTCGCAAAAAGTACTATGCTTTTGTCTATGGAGCCCTCAAAGATACCTATGGAATCATTAACCGACCAATAGGAAGATCACCAAGTGATTTTAGACGCTGGTCAGCAACTCGCGGAGCACGTGGCGAACTTCGACCCGCAGAGACTTGGTACTTTACGTATGCAGCACGAGCAGGGTATTCAGCAGTAGAAGTCGAACCTAAAACAGGTCGAACCCACCAGATTCGTGTGCACTTTAAAGCTGTGAATCATCCTGTTGTATGCGACACTTTATATGCTCCAGAAAAACCAGCAGCTCTTGGTTTTACCCGAACCGCACTCCACGCCGCTGCTATTCAGTTCATGAATGTAGAAGGCAAGAAAATTACGGTACAAGCACCTTTTCCTGAGGATTTCCTCAATGCTTTCACAGAAATGGGCGTAGAACCGCCAAAAAGTTGCATATTCTAATTCTTTATGATAGATTTGGTCACATCTATGGAAACAGCTACAGCAATTAATACAGCCGCACAAGCTCGCAAGGTAATTAGTACTGTCGATACCGAGGCTCGAAAGAATCTTGATATTCGCCCTGGCGATACTGTCCGCGTTTGGCAGAAAATTAAAGAAAAAGATAAGTTCCGACTTCAGGCTTTTGAAGGCATTATTCTTGCTCGAAAGCATGGTACAGAATCAGGTGCAACATTTACAGTTCGAAAGGTTATGGACGGAGTAGGGGTAGAACGAATTTTCCCACTCTATTCTCCAATGATTGACTCTGTAGAAGTCGTTCGCCGAGCAAAAGTACGACGTTCAAAGCTCTACTTCATTCGCGAAAAGGCAGCAAAAGAAATTCGCCGCCAAATGCGCCGATTCCTCCAGATCGACAAAGATCAGAATACAGATACAAAGTTGGCATCTGCAGCAGCACCAGCAGAAGCAACTCCCGAAGCAACAGCATAAACAAAAAGACCCCACTCGGGGTTTTTTGTTGGCTGTTTTGCCGATCGTTCCGCTGGTTACCTGCAAAAAGTTGAAATATCCTGTGTAATTGGTATAGTGTTCGTACCTCAGTTATGTAGTTGTTTTACACGCACAGGTGGTGGAATTGGTATACACGTACGCTTGAGGTGCGTATGCCGTAAGGCGTGGAGGTTCAAGTCCTCTCCTGTGCACACTTTATACTCTATCGTTACCTCAAGGGACTTGAGGGTTTTTATAATTTAGTACCTAATAGAAGTCTATCCTTTAGTCGAGAGGCACTACCGTAACCGATACCATACTTTCTCTGCAAGAAGGCAGTGCTTATATTGGTTTTCCTTCCTTTTGATTTAAGTTGATCGAGTTCGGCTTTAATAAGGGGAAATTCGTACTCTTCTGCTAAGCGAGAGACCTCTTGCGCAAGAGACCCTAAAACCCGTTCTATTTTTCTGAGATGTAGAACTAGTCGTTTGTCAGTTTTGTTTTGTTTCATATGAATTAAGTATAACAAATGCCAAAGAGAAAGACTTTTTGGGAGTAGGTAAAGTGTTGTATAATATACCCATAATAAATTTATATGAACGAAACAATACAAAATCCAGTAGGGGCAGCACCTACACCTGCACCTCAGATTACAGAGTTGTCAGG
>CAZWGR010000034.1:0-6501 GCA_964633555.1 uncultured Candidatus Saccharibacteria bacterium
GTGTTGAAGTTTGGAATTTTTGAATGAAGTATCGATGCAATTTCAAGAACGGTAAGGCCTTCGGGAATTGTTACTTTGACATAGTTGGCCGATGTTTTTCCATATGCAAGCATTCGTGCAAGAGCAAAATCTGAAAGCGGTTCTGAAGAAGTGTATTCTCCTTGTTTAATTAAATTACTATTGCCAAAGATAGCCACAAGACCGCGCACAATTAACGGCGAGCGAACAATGCCCTGCTCTTCTAGTCGAGACAATAAACTAACTAGTGTGCTTTTTTCAGTAACTTCAAAACTAATACCTGTTGTGCTTCGGGCATTAAATACTGTCCACAAAACAAAAGGTGCAGCAAAGATGAATACTATGCAGCATATCTTAATAACAAGGCGCATAATGTGTGCTCGGGAAAAGACCATAGTGATAGAGAGCTATTAGATCGGAAGATTTGCAGGTGGTTGGCCTTTCTTTGAAGGAATACGTGTAAGTGTTGGTGTTGGAGCAACTTGGCCTGGGAAGTGGAATACTGTTGCAAGCTCTTCAGTACTAAATGTAAATGCACTGCCAACATATGGACTATAAAAGAAAGCTCTGCGCTTATAGCGTTCAAGCATATCTTTGCGCATATTATTTTGACGGATTTCTTTATAGTCTTGCCAAGGAAAACTAAAGCTAGGACTACCCTCATCGCCATTTGGCTTGAAGCCGTTGAGTGACTCAGAGCTAAATTGCTTCCAGTTACCAAGAAGACCTGAAATGTTTCCAGGGCTAAAGTTTTCTTTTTTTGCAATATAAAGCGATCGAATACCAACATCGAACTGTTGCTTGGCCATATTACGTTCAATAGAAGCAACAATCTCTTCTTCGCCCTTCGTGAGGGTTGGCTTTTCAACTTTGCCATCTTTGTTAGGCTTTCCTGTAACTTTTGTTTTAGGATCTCGAATAAGAATCTCATTAATAATTTTTTGAGAGTCTTCTTTAAGAGCATCAACAAATTTCATACGCATACCACCCTTTTTGCGCTCTGCCTTATGTGCTCGAATAATAATCTGAAGCCAGATTTGCTGGTTAAAGCCAACTGAACCCAAAAATTCCAAGAAAGGTGCCAAAGGATCAACCTTAAATTCTTCTTTAGGATCTTTATCAAGACCATAGTCAACGTATGTCTTTATTGGATATGGATCAGGCTTTGTAAGCATGATTTCGGCAGCCCAAATGTTCATTGACTCTGGGTCATGGTGTACGCCCATAGCATAATCAGGAACATCGTAGACTTCTATTCCCGGAAACTGCGCGTACAATGAAGATTCAATAAATTGTCGCATACCTTCGCGGGTCCAAATAAAGAAACGGACAACACCTTCAATAGAAACCATTTCGAGCGAAAACCAAGGGCGAGTTTTTCCGAGCCAGAATTTGTCGTACCAAGTTCCCTCTCCTCCTGTTTGGTGGAGTGTTGTAAGGAAAAGCTCCATAGCAAGTGGAGACTTCATCATTTCTTTTGGAAGCTTGATTTCGAGAGTTTTATACTTTTGCTTAAAGAAAAATTCGGCTCGCACATAGTTTACCCATGTTGGCCAGAATATTTCAAAAATTGCTATTGGAACCCAGATCGGTGAAAGGTTGATAAAAATATCAAGTGAGCGCTGCCCAATGCTTGAGGTAAAAGCTGTGTTAAATAGTTCAAACAAGCTGTTCATGCATATAGTATACACTACACTGTGCAACAAAAAAGCCCGTAAGGGGCCTTTTTGTGTATATTATGCAGTTACCTTCGTATCTTCACCGATATATTCGTATGTATGGTCTTTGTTCTTCTTAAAGAACTTTTGGTTCTGAAGATTTACCATAATAGTGTTTTCCTTAACATATCGTTCTTTCAAAACCTTTTCAATAATCTGCTCTTTTGTGAGCGGACCATTCTTTTCGAGAATTTTCTTGATAACATCCTTAACAACTCCACTCATATAGCCCCATTCTTTGAGAGCATAGAGACCTCGGCCCACAAGAACGAAACGAGAATCCTTAATGAGTTCATTGTGACAAGTTGCAACGTGAGCTTTCTTTTTAAAGATTGTTGTAATCTGCTTTGCAACTTCGCGGAAGTGAATTGGAGAACCATGCTTTCGAATAACAAGGAAGGCATAGTCGCGCATACCCTTTGTCTTAATGTTTGGTGACTGTGCTGCACCCCATTCTCCGAGAGCGTTCTTATCAATTTTCTTTGTCAAAGAGAGCCATCGCTTTACTACTTCTTGATTCTTGTACTTTTCAGAAACTTCTTCGAGATGCTTGAGGAAGTCAGAAATCATTTCAGCTTCGGGCAAGAGATCTTCATTGTCGAGTCCTGAATAAAGCTTGTGGAGTGATTCTTCAACCTTGCGGGCTAGATCATCACTAACATGCCATCGGTGCTTGAAATGCTCGTCTTCTTTTCGCTTCTTAAAGCCTTCACCAATAGTAAGGAGGAAGTGGATATGATTCTGAGTTGCAGAATCTTTTGCGGTAAGCTGGAGTAAATCGTCCTCAACAACGATTCCGCCGAGTGAATGAAGGAGTTCTTCGAGTTCAGTAAAAGTAGCCTTTTCTGTTTTGTATGCATCAGCCTTTCGAATGCTGTTAATTGCATAGTTCTCGATCTGGCGTACTCGCTCACGAGTAATACCATACATTTTACCAATAGCATCAAGAGTCATACGATCAGAAGCCTTTCCAAGACCGTAGCGATGCATTAAAACATCACGTGCTCGGTCAGGAAGCACTGAAAGTAGTTTTTTAGTTGTCTGCTTTGGTTTGAAGTTGAGGGTTACCATATATTTATACTCCATTTGTATCATGTATTCAACCGCGAGTCAATTTGACGATTTCGGTTGAGTTGTGATCTTTTGAATTAAGCTTTCCAATAATACACCATATCGTGTTTTATGTCAAATCTTTAGCTAATAAGCCACATTTTAACTATTTTGTAACAATGCTGATGATTTTCTTTGGAATGTACACGAACTTTGCTATCTCTGTACCCTGCGTCCACTTGGCAATTTCGGGTAGTTCGAGCACTCTTTTTTGGAGTGACTCTGCGCTTTCGTCTGCTTCAACTGTAACCGAGGCACGAACTTTTCCATTTACTTGCACACCAATGGTAAAGGTTGTAGCTTCGTACATTTTTTCATCGAACTGTGGCCACGGTTCTGTATGAATTGATGTTGTATGGCCAAGTTCATGCCAAAGGTCTTCTGTAATGTGAGGAGCAAATGGAGCAAGGAGTTTAATTAATGTTTCAAATTCTTCTTGTGAAAGTGCTTCTGCTTTATCGTAAGCATTAGCCAAAACCATGAGTGAACTTACTGCAGTGTTGAATCTAAATTCAGGAATATCTAAACCGATCTTTTTAATTGTCTGTGCACGAAGTCTTGAACGCTCTTCGGTAGGCGTAGCTGACTTTTGAACTTTGGTATGTAAGCGCCATACTTTTTCTATGAAGCGTCGGGTACCAATAATGTTGTCAGTGCTCCACGCAGCAGATTGATCAAAAGGCCCCATAAACATTTCATAGGTTCTGAAGGTGTCTGCACCATAGGTACCTACAATTTCATCAGGGTTTACGACATTGCCGTAGCGTTTTGACATTTTTCTACCATCTTCTGCCATGATAAGACCAACATGTTGGAGCCGCTTGAATGGTTCTGTGGTTGAAACTACACCAATATCATAAAGAAACTTATGCCAAAAACGTGCATAGATAAGATGTCGAGTTGCATGCTCTGCACCGCCTACGTATACATCAACAGGTGCCCAATATTTTTCGCGTTCTTTAGATACAAGCTCATTTGAGTTGTGCGGATCCATATATCGAAGGTAGTACCACGAAGAACCAGCCCACTGTGGCATGGTATTTGTTTCGCGGTGTGCAGGGCCACCACACTGAGGGCACGGTACATTTACCCAGTCAGTAATTGCAGCAAGTGGTGACTCGCCTGTGCCTGTTGGTTCATAGTTTTGAACATCAGGGAGTTTTACGGGCAAATCTTTTTCAGGAACAGGAACAACTCCGCATTTTGCACAATGAATTAATGGAATCGGCTCGCCCCAATAGCGCTGGCGGGCAAAAACCCAGTCGCGAATTTTATAGTTAATCTTTTTCTCGGCAAGACCAGCCCTTGAAAGTTTCTCAATAATTTTTGGTCGGGCTTCTGTCGATGTTAAGCCATCAAATTCGCCAGAATTAATGAGGATTCCCTCGCTTTCATAACACACTTCAAGATTTTCAATTTGCTCAAGAGTAGCCTCTGTATTTTCTGTTGTTGGCTTTAATGAAACCTTAAGTGGAATATTATAGGCTTTTGCCATATCAAAGTCGCGCTTATCGTGTGCGTCGGCAAATACTGCTCCTGTTCCATATGCCCCAAGAACAAAGTCTGATACCCAAACAGGCAATTTTTCTTGCGTTGCAGGATTAATTACTTTGAGGCCTTTGAGTTCAACTCCTGTTTTATTACCCTTATCAGTTCTTTCAATATCAGTTTTATTTTTTACCTGGTCGATATAAGCATTTACCTCATTGATATTGGTAATTGAGTCTCGATACTTTTGAATATATGGGTGCTCTGGAGCAAGAATGACAAAGGTGCCCGAATAAATAGTGTCGATTCGAGTTGTAAATACGGTAATTGAATCTACCCCGTTTTCTTTATTTGTGCCATCAATTATAAACTTTACGAGAGCCCCTTCGCTTTTGCCAATCCAGTTTTTCTGGAGCTCAATGATTGAGTTTGGCCAGTTTAAATCTTCTGTTCCAAGATCATTAAGAAGTCTTTCGGCGTAATCGGTAATACGAAGCACCCATTGTCGAAGAGGTTTCTTTTCTACGACTGTGCCGCAGCGTTCACATTTGCCATCCTCAATGTCTTCATTGGCAAGACCTGTTTTACACGAAGGACACCAGTTAATTGGTTCGTGTGATTCAAAAGCCAATCCCTTTTTAAAGAGTTGAATAAAAATCCACTGAGTCCAATGGTAGTACTCTGGGTCAGTTGTATTAACTTCTCTATTCCAGTCATAGTCACAACCAAGAATCTCGAGTTGCTCTTTATAGCGAGCAACATTCTTTTCGACAGCTATACGAGGGTTAGTTTTAGTTTTAATAGCATAGTTTTCGGCAGGTAAACCGAAAGCATCAAAACCCATGGGGTGGAGTACTGAATACCCTTCCATTCTTTTGTGACGAGAAATAATATCAGTAGCAATATAACCTTTTGGATGCCCTACGTGAAGGCCTTCACCCGATGGATATGGAAACATATCCAGAACATAAAACTTCTTTTTTGAACTTTCTTTTGTAGTATATGTTTTTTCTTGAGCCCACCATTCGCGCCACTTTTTTTCAGTAGAACGATGGTCGTATGCTCGGGGTGTTCCTTCTGTATTCATGCGCACAGAATACCACATTTATAGAGCTAAATAAAGGTATAGAAAAACCCCGCCATGCTTGCACAGCGGGGTTTCGCATCCACTCATCTTTTGTGGTGAGCAGGCCTTGCATCCGAAGTAAAAGGCACCATACCCACTACCTAAGAGCAGTATTACTGCCGCAATAAGTGCGAGTACAAAGGCAAGTTTGCGATCCTTGCTCGCTCCTGCCCATTGCGCCCGTATCGTCGTGGTCCACGTCGTAATAAGGCCGCAGAGTACAAGAAACAGAAGAAAAAACAACAGATTGTAGAATAGATTTACCATACACAACCCTTTCCGCTAAAAGCATTACATGATTCTGCTTTTTGGGCAAGAGACCTGTTTGGACTTGGTTGGTACGTACTAGCACAAAATAATACACTGATTTCTCTGTGTCATGATCACTGATGTGTTATGAGAGTCGCGGAATTCATGAACTGCTTGAGTTGTTCCCGGCCAGCACTGTGATTGATAGTCATCAATAATGATGATTCCACCCTTATTCATGCGAGGATAGAAAAATTCAAGCCCATCTTTCATAGATTGATAGAGGTCTGCATCAAGGTAAGCTAAAGAAAACTTATTATTCTCGAGTCCGTGTGTAGTTTGAGGAAAGAATCCTTCTTTGAATATGACGCGCTTAATATCAGACTTCTGCGAGAGGAATTCTTTAACAAGCTCGACTGAATTATTTGAAAAACTATCTTTATTCTCAATATTGTCTTTTTCTATTGAAAGAACTCCTGTTGGTGGAAGGCCTTCGAAGGTGTCGAAAAGGAAAAGCTTTTTATCTGTACCACGTGTGGCTTCAAGAATAATATGGGCTGTGCCACCTTTATATACTCCGAGCTCAGCCATATCGCCAGGCACATTTTTTACCGCTTGGGCAATTTGATAAATCATAAAACAACGATCAATACTCACCACAGTATTGTTTTGTATATGGCGGTATTCTTTTACAAACTTTGTATCAAAATCCCAAAAACCATTGAGTGACTTTATCGCTTTAATTTCATAACCGCTGTAGTTAATGATTTTTCCTGCACATTTTTTAAGAAG
>CAZWGR010000035.1:0-6238 GCA_964633555.1 uncultured Candidatus Saccharibacteria bacterium
CTTTGTGGTACCTTGAATTGCATCCCGAGTATCAAAGGCTTATTGAATATATACAGCAACACCCCGAAGAGCGGGGTAGTGTTAAAGATGCGCTCTATTCATTTATAGAAAAAGCCCTAGAAGACAAGCACATAAATCTTGCTCAACAAGGGCCAAATCTCGACGAAGAGCGAAAGCCTATCGATACCATTGTTATTCATCACACAAAAAATAAATCAGGGATGACTTGGCGAAGGCTAAGTGCAATACACCTCATTCGTTTATATACCGGTTACGAAGGTCGCAAGGAAGCTCAAGAGGCAATTTTTAGTGAACGTAAACCTGTATACTCAAATCATTTTAGAGAAGGTGAACAAGTATTCTACTCATATCACTGGCTTGTGCGAGAAAACGGCGATATCGAAAGACTCCTTAATGACTCAGAAATAGGGTGGCATGCGGGCAATTGGGATATTAATTGTCGCAGTGTTGGCATTTGTATAGACAATGATCATGAAAATTCTACTCCATCTCAAACCGTTATTGATTCTATACGTAAAATTATCGCCCAGCATTACCCAACAGTTCACAAAGACCGTATTTTTGGCCACAGAGAAATCAATCCAAAAACAACTTGCCCAGGAAACACTTTTTTGACAGAGTGGAAAGCAAAAATCCTGAGTTAAATTATTAGTGCTGCAAACGTGTTATATACTATGCATATGAAATACATAATTTTACTTATTCTCGCAGCTGTTATTTTTATTCTTTATCCTAAAAAATACATATCGTCTCCTGGGCATGTAGATCCAGAATATATGGCACAGTTTGATGCAACAGCACCAAAGTGTATTGGTTGGAGTTATTTAACCAATGAAGATAAGGTTGCGGCAGATTGGCCAGGGGAAAGCCTTTGTTTCGGGGTTCTTGCTAAGAATAAAAAGTAACACTCGCTTTTATTTTCCTTTGAGCTATGATTAGGGTATGAATACTGTAATTACTACAACAACCCCAAATATAGAAGGAAAGAAGATCGTTGAATACACGGGCATAGTTCATGCTGACGTTATTATCGGTGTAAATATTATCCGTGATATTTTTGCGGGAATCCGCGATATCATTGGCGGAAGATCAGCTTCATACGAAGAAAAACTTATTGAAGGCAAAGAAATGGCTATGCAAGAAATTATTGCAGAAGCTCAAAAGCTCGGCGCAGATGCAATTGTTGGAATTGATTTTGACTATGAAACTGTTGGCGCAAATGGCTCAATGCTCATGGTTAATGTTTCAGGCACAGCAGTAAAGTTGGGCTAAAAGGCTACAATGAATTCTCTTGTTCGAGGTTTAATAAAAACTTGGTACCGTTTAATCCTTAAGGTTGAAACGCCTTTTGACATAGTACATAAAATACTTATCTATATACGGTCAGGTTTTTCTCGCGAGAAAGCATGGAAAGAATACGGATTATACCAGGAACGCATGCTCATAGAGCGCCATATATGTAATGAGCCACTCAAGCATTTAGACTTTAGGGGAGTTAAGTTACCCATTGTTGCTGCAGGGTCACCTTACAGCTCTGCTTTGCTATGGGCTTACTACGATTCAATTTTATTTTACGAACACCATAATGATAATTTCGAAGCGCGGGCGGTAGATACTTTCGAAAAATACTTTGAATCCGAAGGTTTGTATTGCTTTTCAGACTCAGAAAATAAAATTGATATTACAGTTAAAGCGGGGGATGTCGTGGTGGATGCAGGTGCTTGGATTGGGCCTTTCTCGGCGTATGCTGCGCATAAGGGAGCGCAGGTATATGCTTTTGAACCGTCACCCGAGAATCAACAACTTTTAAAAGTTACAGCAGAGCTCAATGGTTCTATTGAAATTGTTCCATATGCACTGTATGACAAGGTTACCGAGTTAACTTTTACTGAAAACAATGTTGGCAGTAAGGTTGTGCAAGAAGGGGCGGGAATTAAGGTTACAACAACCACACTCGATGATTTTGCACGTTCACATTCACTTAAGCGTATTGATTTTATTAAATCTGATATAGAAGGTGCCGAGCGTAATATGCTCAAGGGGGCAACGTGGGTTTTGCAAAACTTTGCTCCTAAGCTTTCTTTGTGTACGTATCACTATAAAGAAGACCCTGAGCTTTTAGCTTCAATTATTTTAGCTGCTAATCCTCGTTACAAAATCATGCAAAGAAAAATGAAACTTTTTGCTTGGGTTCCAGGTAAATAAAACATTTTGATATACTAACCATATGAATATTCTTTGCATTACCGTAGGAAAAAAGCATGAACATATGTATGCCGAAGCAATAGCAGATTTTGAGCATAGAATACTTAATTACGCTCGATTCGACTGGCTGTATATTGAACCTACAGATATTGCTACTGAAAGCGCTGCTATACTTTCTAAAATAAACAGTGACGATTTTGTGATTGTTTTAGATGAAAGGGGAAAGCGGTATACATCAGAACAATTTGCCGGCCTTCTTGAAAAAGCCGAGAATCAATCAAAAAAGAGAGTCGTCTTTATTGTCGGTGGTGCACATGGCGTTAATGAAACGGTTCGCGAAGCCGGAACACTTTTAAGTTTGTCTAACTTGGTTTTTCCGCATCAACTTGTGCGTTTGGTTTTGGTTGAACAAATATACAGGGCGTGCACAATTCGCAAAGGTGAAAAATACCACCATGCATAGATTTGCATGTATATAGTGCTGCCTGTATTAAAAACTCGTATACTATATGCATGAAAAGATATGCATTATACATTGGCTTTATTGCCGCAACAGCTTTAATTATTGGCGGTTTGATTTATATTGTGCGTTCTGGAACAACACAAACAGGTTCTGTGATAGAAGGGGCAGAAGCAGGTGTTTTGGCATCTGATCAAGTAAAGGGTAATAAGAACGCTTCGGTAGTTCTTGTTAAATACAGTGATTTCGAATGCCCGGGATGTCAGACTTTTGATGTATTTTTGCGTGACCTCGTTGACCGCAAGGGTCAGTCATTCGCTTTGGTGTACAGGCATTTTCCTTTGAGTCAGATTCATCGAAATGCTGATATTGCAGCACGTGCAGCAGAAGCCGCAGGCCGACAAGGAAAGTTTTGGGAAATGCATGACAAAATCTTTGATACTCAGCGTGTGTGGGCCGGTACTCGAGCCGAAACAACTTTTGCTACATATGCAAAAGAACTTGGTTTAGATATTGCTCGATATGAAAAAGATATTGAAGACAAAGAACTCCGCTCAAAGATCAATAAAGACTATCAAATGGGAATTAAAGCGGGGGTAGTTGGAACACCGACATTCTTTATTAATGGTAAGCAAGTTGTTGGCCTTAGAACTCTGAGTGATTTAGAAGTGGCTATCGATGCTGCTATTAAAGAGGCCCCGGCTGCAACTACAACAGCTCCAATAGCTACTACGACAAATGCCCGTTAAGACTATTAGGACTTGGGTAATCGTCGCTATCTGTATTGCAGCTCTTATTGGTTTTGCTGATGCAACATATCTTACCGTAGAACATTATATCGGCGGAATCCCACCATGCTCTCCTGGTTTTGATTGTGAAAAAGTGACTACGTCAGAGTACTCACAAATACTGGGTATTCCGGTGGCACTTTTGGGTAGTCTCTACTACTTCGTAATTCTCTTGGCGACACTTGTGTATTTTGATACACGCAAAAAGTTTATTGCTCTTGGTGTTTTTGCAATTGCTCCTCTTGGTTTGGCGTCTGCGGTGTGGTTTACATCACTACAAATCTTTGTGATTAAAGCATTCTGTCCATACTGTTTGTTGTCAGCAGGGACATCAACACTTATCTTTATCTTCGCAATGATGGGCTACCGTCTGTACGCAACAGGGAGTGAAGAGGCTATAGGACAGTAGTTTACTTGGTGCGACTCGTTGTAGTTGCAGTAGTTGTAGCAAGTTTCGGAATGATTGTATTAAGGCTATCAAGAGATTGGTAGCCTTTATACATTTTGTCATTTACAACAATTGCAGGAAGAATATCCGGAGTAATTTCGTACAATGATGTAAGTGTTGAAAGGGCATTAAGCTCAAGACCTGTGTCAAAGCTATATACTCGAATATCGGGATTATTCTCGCGCACTGTTGTTAATACATACCCTTGTTTACGGCAATCGGTACATGTATCAGCATTAGAATAGAAATAAAGAATAGAGATTGGCTTAAGGCTGCACTTCTCTGAAACCTTTTTCATAAGAAGATAGTCTTTCATCTGCAAAAGGGAATAGTGCTTTTTGAGAGCGATAACATCACTATTAGCAATGCCTTTTTGTTCTTCTGCATGAGCTAAGCGATCTGCAAGGGTATTAAGTTCATCAGAAAGAATATTAGTACCGATCTTTTTGCAGCTCGAATCTTGAAGAAGATCAAACTGTGTTTCAAGAGAGAGAATGTTAATTGCAATGCTGTTTTCTGTTGCACGAATAGCATCAACTTTTTTGCCGTTAAGGTAATTACTAATTCCAAAAGCAAAAATAAATATTGTTGCTGTAATAATAAAAACTAAGATGTATTTTTTAGGAGAAAATGAATTCATGGTATTAACGCCAGCTTCCGTCGGTTGCTCTTAAGGCTCTGTAGCTTGCTTTTGCTATCCAGAATGGAGCAATGAAGCCGTAGAACATAATGAAATAAAGCATATTTAGTGATGGTCGCGCAACCCCCTCGGCCATTTTTCGCCCTTGAATCATAATAAATACTGCTCCGATAAACATAATAAAGCCAAGTGGTAGGGTGATATCTGAGTTCACAAAGAACCAGTCAAAATTGAAAGAGAGATTGCCAAATACGGTATGGAAATAGTGCACAAAACCTGTTGCTCGAATATGCTCGACATTATTCCAAACTTTCTCTGCAGCTTGAGCAACGGCTGTTCCGGTAAGGTAGAAAACTGCAATGATTCCAAAGACAGCGTAGGGAAGAGTGAGCGTTGCCATATTGCCGTACTCCTTTTTAAAAAGCATATGGCGATAATCAAAAGCGTTTCGGATAAAGCCATATACCCAACGTGTGCGCTGGCGGTATAGTTTATTAACGGTATTCGGTGTAATGGTATATACAAAAGCATCAGGGCAGTGAACAATTCTGTATTTATTCTTTTGGATTCGGAAAGCGATTTCCATATCCTCGGTCATGTGGGCATGGCGAAAGAGACCAATTTCTTTGAAAATACTTTTTCGGAATATTGAAAAAGGTCCAGGAGTTACATGAATTGCATTGAGTTTGCCCATAACCATTTTTGCAAAAATACCTATCATGTATTCAGCAGATTGCATTTTTTGTATCAAAGTCTTTGGCTCATGAACAACCATTGCTGGGGTAACTGCAACAATTTTAGGGTCAGTATTAAAGTGGCCCATCATTGAGCGAAGCGCATTAGGGTGCACGAAAGAATCGGCATCGAGGCAGCCAACAAAATCAGCAGTGCTTTCAGCAATACCGCGATTGAGCGCAGTAAACTTACCGCCGTTTTTTTGTGTCACTGCTTTTACATTCGGATAGATTTCAAGACTTTTTGCAATTTCAAATGTGTTGTCGGTACTGCCATCGTCTACAATAAAGATAGAAAGTTTATCCTGAGGATAGTTGAGGGCGCGGAGTGATTCAACAGTGGCGCGAACTGTGCGAGATTCGTTAAAACAGGGTACAGTAATAGACACACGAGGTAGTTCGTGGTCGGGTATTTTTGAGGTTTCTGAGTCCTGTGAATTTTCTTCAAAAAACGAAACGAGGAGGAAAATCTGGAAATAAAGGCCACAAAATATGATTCCGTAGAGCACAATCGAGGTCATACATATAAATATACCGCAAAAAAGCCAAACTTTCCATAGTGTGCTATAATGTATGCGATATGAAAAAGAACCTAATGTCCTTTGTTCGCACTAATAAATGGTGGGTTGCTGGCGGTGTTATCGTTGTAGTCGGTGCCTTTTTTGTTTTAAAACCATCATCTCCACTTGAAGGTCTTGAAACTGCTTCTGCAGAGGTGGCGACAATTACTCAAGGGGTTCGCGCAACAGGAAAAGTTGCTCCTATTGAACGTGCTGCACTCGCTTTTGAAAAAACAGGGACAGTTTCAAAGGTGTACGTGAGCGAAGGCACTTTGGTAAAGAAGGGCGATCTACTTATTGCTCTTGATAGTGGAACACTTGCTGCAGAGCTCAATGCTTCTCGAGCAAAGCTTGCTACTGAACAAGCTCGATTGGCTGAAGT
>CAZWGR010000036.1:0-5933 GCA_964633555.1 uncultured Candidatus Saccharibacteria bacterium
GAACCATTTCGGCAGAGCTTGCTTTGTTAAGTGCTTGAGCAATTTGTTTTTGAGCCAGCCAGCCCACAAGGGTCGTAAGTCCGAGCATGACCGTATATATAATAAGATCAGCAATTACGATGCCCTCAGACTTCCATTGAGGTATGCCACGATTCATTTCGAACGTTCCGGCAGTTATAAGGACTATTGCCGCGATGGCTAGAGCAACGATCCCGCTTTTATTTCCAAGAAGAGAAGTTGTAAAAACAATAGTAAGACCAAAGCCAAGAAGTGTTATGGGCATACTTGCTCCCCATGTAAATGCCCCATAAGCACAACCTAGGGCAAAGACGCCTACAAAACATATTGATGCCAATGTAACCCAATTCTTGTAGTAGAGAATGCGTATGCTGGCCATAATACCAACCACACACAAGAATAATCCAAGATTAATACCACCATAGTGCTCGCCTCGGGTGAGGGTTCCGTAGATTATGGTGCAGGTACACAAACCGAGCACTATAAGAGTGCCGTTAAGTAGTGTGGTGCCCACTTTCTTAATTCTCTCTGTGTCGGTCAGTGTTTGCTCGGTCATTCTTCTTCAGTATGCCATGGTTCAAGCTCATTTGTTAAGTCGTCGGATTCTTCCTCGAGGGTATTATTTTCTACGAGGTCTTCAAGGGGTTCGTGTGTATCGATAGACATAAATTTAATTTTAATAATAATGCCACATATGTGGTGCGAACAGTATGACTTGTTCCTATGAAATATTTATAAAAAATAGATAAAAACAAAATGATTTTTTGAGACTTTCTTAAGAAAATTGGGGACTACTCAGTGAATTGTGTGTATGTGTACAAAATTATTGACCACCCCGACCTCAAGGTCTATACTATATATGTGTGGGTACTAACTCTGTTAGTCCAAACCAAATGAATGTCTACGTAAGATCCTGTCTCGGCAGGATTTTGCGTTTTTATGTGGATAATATTCTTTTTAACAGCTAATATTAGTATATGATTATGGTGTGTGGTGCTTAGTAACGGCGGACGGCTGTACTCACATCTTAATTTAGACATTATATTTGGAGCTAACACCCGTTCGCCATTATTACGCATCACATGAAAATATCTCACAATACAGAACTCGGCCCACTTACGACATTTGGTGTGGGGGGCAGGACTCATGTGCTTATTGAATGCAATACGATAGCTGATATCCGTGAGGCTATTATTTATGCCCGTAATAATGAATTACCTATTACTATTATCGGGGGAGGGTCAAACACACTAGCGAGTGATAAGGGCTTTGGTGGGGTGGTGCTTTTAATTCGCACCAAGGGAATAATTTTCTCAGAAACATCTCCATTGGCTGGGCTACAAAAAAGGTCTGATGAAAACGATGTATATGTAAAAGCAGAAGCCGGAGAAGATTGGGACAATCTCGTCCAAATCACTGTCGAAAAAGGTCTATGGGGTTTTGAGAACCTTTCAGCAATTCCTGGTCTCGTTGGCGCTAGTGCAATTCAAAATATTGGCGCATATGGAGTAGAGGTTCAATCAACTATTGTTGCTGTAGAGTGTATTGATACTACACAAGCAGATTTACCGACCGTTGTCCTTACAAATAAAGACTGTAATTTTGATTATCGCCACAGTTTCTTTAAGGAAAAACCCAATACCTATATTGTGACATCAGTAATATATAAGCTTTCAAAACAAGCTGAGCCAAATATTTCATATCCAGACGTTAAAAACTTTTTTGGCCAGAATGCACCGCAGCATCCACAAGAAGTTCGCAAAGCTATTTGTGAGATTCGTTCAAAAAAGTTACCTTCACTCACTCGCTACGGAACAGCCGGCTCATTTTTTAAGAATCCAATTATTTCAAACGAGCATGTGAAAGAGCTTCAAGAAAAGTATTCTGGTTTACCAGCATATCCCGCAAAGAATGGCCAGTACAAGATTTCTTTGGCTTGGCTTCTTGATAAAGTCCTCCATTTAAATGGATATAGCATAGGAAGTGCACAGGTATATAAAAATCAACCACTCGTTTTGGCTGTGGAAAGGGGGATTTCAACGAGTTCGGTTGATGTTTACTCTTTAGCTCAAGAAATTGAAGAAAAGTGCCGAAAAGAATTTAATTTAACCCTCGAAAGAGAAGTTTGTTGTATAGAGTAGGGAAAACCCAATAAAGCACAGGGGTTGTTTATTATCAAAAACGGCTCAATGGGGCCATTTTGTGTATTCGGTTGCTATAAAGAGCATAAAGTACTTGACATTATTCCAATATGGTGTATACTATATGCAGTGTAGACCGTTTGAGTAGGGGTTGTTCACGGCAGGGCCAAGGGAGTTGGGGCTGGCCGAGGGTTGAACAACCTACTGTAAACGGGAGGGAGGGGTCCTGGGACCGTTCTCTATACGATCCTTAAAGAGGGTTGGGCCAAGAGCTCGACAAGGGATCTGCCACAGTATGGTGTTACTGTGGCTGCGCAACCACTCCGGGGAAAAAGGGAGTGAGTGGTGACACTTCAAGACCGGAGTGTCGCGCAGTTCCGAAAGGTACTTAGTACCTTGAGGAGCAAGGGGGTGAAGGGGGTGGCTCGCACATAAGAGTCACCGCCATGACCACCTTATGTACCACCCCCTTCATTCAACCCCAAGCTCATTTTTTGCAAAGGCCGACATTCGTCGGTCTTTTTATATGCTTATAAATATGATAGGATAGCCGGTATGCAATGGCTCAAAAATTTACTCGGCGACAACAATAACCGCCTTATTAAGCAGTATAAAAAGCGTGTACTCGAGATTAATGCTCTCGAGCCTCAGATAGAAAAGATGACTCAAGCAGATATGCGCTCCCGCACTGCATTTTTTATGCAAACCTTGAGTCAGACAAATCTAGATACAAAAGAAAATATACAAAAAGCTCTCGATTCTATTCTTCCTGAGGCTTTTGCTTTAGTGCGCGAAGCTGCACGAAGAACTCTTGGTCAACGACATTTTGATGTTCAGCTTATTGGAGGCATGATTATGAACGATGGCAATATTGCCGAAATGCGTACCGGAGAAGGAAAAACTCTCGTTGCCACACTCCCAGGTTACCTTAATGCACTTACCGGTAAGGGTGTTCATGTTGTAACAGTTAACGATTATTTGTCACGCCGTGACGGTGTGTGGATGGGTCAAATTTATGATTACCTCGGCCTTACTGTGGGAATCTTGAATCATGATTCTTCGTTTATTTATGATCCATCTCATACAGGTGAGCAGCAAGATGATGTCCGCGATGAACAAGGTTCATTCAAGGTGGTAAATGAATTTATGCGACCTGTATTGCGCAGTGAAGCATATAAGGCACATATAACTTACGGAACAAATAGCGAATTTGGTTTTGACTATTTGCGTGACAATCTTGAATATCGTTCTGAGCGTTTACGACAGCGTTTACCTAATTATGCAATTGTCGATGAAATAGACTCAATCCTTATCGATGAAGCGCGAACTCCACTTATTATTTCTGCTCCCGCAGCAGACTCTGGAATGCTCTATGCGCAATTTGCTCAAATTGCAGCATCACTCAATCTTACTGAAGATTATACTGTCGATGAAAAATCAAAGTCAGTTGCAGTAACGATGGCTGGTATTGCCAAGGTTGAAAAAGCAATGGGCGTACAAAACCTTTATGCAGATGCTGGTATTAAATACGTGCACCATCTTGAAACGGCTCTTAAGGCAAAATCTTTGTATACGATAGATACAGATTATGTTGTAAAAGATGGGCAGGTAGTTATTGTCGATCCATTTACAGGCCGCATGCAGCCAGGTCGCCGTTGGTCAGAAGGGCTCCATCAAGCTGTTGAAGCCAAAGAAGGTCTTAAGGTTCAGCAAGAATCACGAACTTTTGCTTCGATTACCTATCAAAACTTCTTTAGACTCTATACAAAGTTGTCAGGTATGACAGGTACTGCCGAAACTTCCAAAGAAGAATTTTATAAAGTGTACGGTCTTGATACTGTTGTTGTTCCTACAAATAAAACTGTCGCACGAAAAGATCATCAAGATGTGATTTTTAGAACCGAACAGGGAAAGTTTAAGGCAATTGCTCGACGTGTTAAAGAGATTCATTCAAAGGGTCAGCCTGTGCTTATCGGTACGGTTTCAATTGAGCGCAATGAAATGTTGAGCAAATTCCTCGAAAAAGAAGGGGTGCCTCATAACATGCTCAATGCTAAGAATCATGAAAAAGAAGGAGAAATTGTAGCTCAAGCAGGAAAAAAGGGTGCCGTAACGATTGCAACAAACATGGCTGGTCGAGGTGTCGACATTAAGCTCGGCGGTAATCCTGCAACACCAGAGTTGTATGAAGAGGTAAAAGCTCTCGGCGGACTTTTTGTTCTCGGAACAGAACGACACGATGCACGACGCATTGATAATCAGCTTCGAGGTCGCGCCGGTCGCCAAGGTGATCCTGGCGAAACTCAATTCTTTGTTTCTCTAGAAGATTCACTCATGAGAATCTTCGGAGGTGAAACTATCCGCGGTGTTCTTGCAAAATTAAATGTCCCAGAAGATGAAGCAATTCAGAATTCGTTTATCACTCGAACACTCGAAGGGGCTCAATCTAAAATTGAAGGTTTTCATTTCGATGGACGAAAGCATGTTCTACAGTACGATGATGTGCTTAATCAGCAGCGCGTAACCGTATATGCCCGCCGCCGTGACATGCTTACAGCAAATACACAGACAGTATATGAGCGCATAAATGAAATTATTGCTCGTGTACCAAATACTGAAGACCAAGAAAAGCTTACAAAAACTGTTGCAGAGAAAGTGACTCAGTTTGGAAGTGAGCCATTTGGTGAAGTTATTCGCCAAGTGATCTTGCAGTCAATTGATACCTTATGGGTTGACCACCTTGAGGTTATGGATTATTTGCGAGGAAGTGTTAATCTCCGTGCTTATGGTCAACACGATCCGCTCGTAGAGTATAAAAAAGAAGGTTTACGCCTATTTAAGGTAATGCAAATGTCAGTAGATAATCAAATACTTTCATTATTGCCTCATGTTGGGGTTCAGGTAGCACAGCCTGCGCAAGAACAGCTAAAGGAGGTTCATACTAATCCCGATTCACTCGCAACAAACTCAGGAGATCAACCAGAAAAGCAGGGTAATCGAAAAGATAGACGAGCACAAAAGAAAAATAAGTAGATAAAAGCCATCACTCACTGATGGCTTTTTGGTGTATACTAAGTCTATGCATAGAAATCAAAATTACTTCTTCTTTTCACTACTCAGTGTTGTTGCAGTACTTACTACGTTAGTTTTTTTGCCATATATTTCAACCCTTGTTCTCGCTCTCGTGTTTTCAGTATTGTTTAGGCCGCTCCATCGTTTTGTTTCTAAGATATTTTCACGAGGAAATGAAGGTAGTTCGTTTTCGACCTGTGTAACGCTCGCAATCGTTTTCATTGCAGTTCTTATACCACTCTCATTTTTAGTGCTGCAGATTTCTCTTGAAGCACAAGATCTTTATGTCTATTTAACCCACGAAGGGAATCGAGTACAGATCATCGACACAATGAACAGTATTGCGAATCGTGTAAGTTATAAGATCTTTGGAGAAAGTGCCCTCATCTCTTTTGATTCATTTGATATTGCTACCTATATAAAGAGTGGCCTCGAATGGTCATTTACGAATATTGATTTCGTATTCTCAAGCTTTGCAACAATTATGTTCAATGCTTTCATTTTGCTTATTGCTCTGTTCTACATGCTTAAAGATGGTTCACGTGTTCGGGCAATGCTCACAAAGCTTTCACCACTCAATGATGAGTACGATAATTTGATTTTCAATAAACTCGAGCGGGCAATTAACTCAGTTATTCGTGGTTCACTTGTGGTTGCGGGAATTCAGGGAGTGCTCACAGGTTTCGGTTTCTTTTTATTCGG
>CAZWGR010000037.1:0-5884 GCA_964633555.1 uncultured Candidatus Saccharibacteria bacterium
AGACATTCAAAAAGCTGTGGAGTGTGTTATCTTAGTTGTATGCAGACAGCTCAAGATATAAATATCCTGTACGAAGACAATCATTGCATTGCTGTAATTAAGCCTGCGGGTGTATTGGTGCAGGGGGATATTTCGGGTGATGAATCACTCATTGACCAAGTTAAAGCGTTTATTAAAAAGCGCGATTCTAAACCGGGGAATGTTTTTCTTGGGCTGGTTCATCGCCTCGATAGAAACGTTGAAGGAATTGTAGTGTTTGGAAAAACCTCAAAAGGAGCATCAAGAATTTCTGAGCAAATTCGTAACCACACTTTTTCAAAAGAGTATCATGCTTGGGTAATGGGCGATGTTGCTCCACAGAAGGGAACACTCATTCATTATATTGAAAGGGATGTTGCTCAAAATGTTTCTCGAGCCTTGAGCTTTCCGCGCCAAGGTGCTGATAAAGCAGAGCTTTCATACGAGGTCGTAGAAAACCGTTCTGTCGGTAATCAAGTTTTTTCTTTGGTAAAAATCCAGCTTAAAACTGGCCGACATCATCAAATTCGCGCTCAGTTTGCCGCAATACATCACCCACTCATTGGTGACACTAAATATGGTTCGCCAATATCGCTTTCAGACAGAAAAATCGCCCTCTGTGCAACTGCTGTTGGCTTTGAAAAGCCTGTTCCTACAGAAGGGGCAGACTCTCAGATCAAAATTTCAATACCAGTGCCCGTTTTTCCTCTAGAAAGCCCTAAAAACTAGACCACAGATAATAGTACCGCATGGTATACTATAGGGTATACTAGTAGTTCAGCCTTACGGCTGTATATAATATATGCAACCAAATACATCATTTTGGGGAACAAAAGAAGGAGTTTTCAAGGCTATTGTCGTAGTCGCTGGACTCATGTCTCTTTTCCTCTTCGTGCTTTCAATTGATCAAATTCGTCAGTTGTTTAACAATAACGAAATTGCTTCAACACAAATCTCTATTTCAGGAGAAGGCGAAATTATCGCTATTCCTGATGTGGCAACATTCACATTCACAGTTACAGAAAATGCTAAGACTGTAGAAGTGGCTCAGGATGCTGCTGCAAAAAAGATCGACGCTGCTCTTAAGGCAGTTCGAGGACTCGGTGCTGAAGAACGAGACATCAAAACTGTTGGATACAATGTAGCACCACGCTATGAATGGGAAGGTGGAGTATGTAATGCTTTCGGTTGTCCAAACGGAAAGAATGTTCTTAAGGGTTACGATGTAACTCAATCAATCGAGGTAAAGATTCGCGATACAAAGAAGGTTGGTGCTATGCTCTCTGCAGTAGGCACAGCTGGAATTCAAAATGTATCAGGAGTTTCATTTACTATTGATGACATTGATTCTGTCCGCGACAATGCTCGTGAACTTGCTATTGAAGATGCAAAGGCTCGAGCAGAAGAGCTTTCAAAGTCTCTCGGAGTTAAGCTTGTTCGTGTAGTTGGCTATTGGGAAGATATGCCATATTCTCCAGCATATGACTACGGTATGGCTGGCCGAGAAATGATGGTAGCTAAATCAGCAACACCAGAAATTCCTTCAGGTGAGCAGAAAGTAACATCTAAGGTAAACGTTTCTTTCGAAATTCGATAAATTCTGATAGAGCGGGCAACCTAGTGTAAAAATACATACAACTCCCTCAGGGGAGTTTTATGTTGACTCTGTAACCGATAAGGTGTATAATATATGTGTGAATGAAAAGCCCCGGAGCGGGGTTTTTTGATAAACGATTTACTCATCAGTATACAAAAATTATGAAATTTTTTGATTATCTTCGCGATTCTAAAGCAGAGATGGCACACGTTAAGTGGCCAACACGCCGAACAACAATTGCATACACAATTCTCGTTATTGTGGTTTCAGTTGCTGTTGCTGTGGCTCTCGGTGTGAGCGACTACATTTTCTCACGAGGTCTTACATCATTTATTAACTAATACAACCATATGTCAAAACAACAAGTTGGTGGAGATCGAAGTTGGTATGCAATCCACACATATGCAGGGTATGAAAATGCTGTAGCTCGTAACCTTAAGCAGCGAATTGAATCCCTTGGTATGGAAGATAAGATTTTTAATGTCGTTGTTCCTACTGAACGTCGCATTAAGATTAAGGGAAGCAAGCGAGTTGAAGAAGAAGAGAAGGTTTACCCAGGTTACATTCTTGTAGATATGATTGTGACCGATGACTCTTGGTTCGTTGTTCGAAACACACCTCGAGTAACAGGTTTCGTTGGTTCTGGAGTACACCCAGTACCTCTTACAAAGCCCGAGGTTGATGCTCTTCTTGGCCGCATGAACACTGAATCAGTTAAACACTCAATTGATCTTAAGCATGATGACCTTGTTAAGATTGTTGATGGTCCATTTAAGGAACTTGAAGGTAAAGTAAGTGAGGTTGATGATAGTCGAGGCAAGGTTAAAGTTCTTGTGTCTATGTTCGGTCGTGAGACACCAGTTGAACTCGACTTCTTGCAAGTAAAGAAAATTTAAGGTAATCTAACCGTACCTCGCGCTTCTCGGGGAAAACAAATAATTTATGGCAAAGAAAATAACAAAACAGCTCAAACTCGTTATTCCTGCAGGGAAGGCAACTCCTGCTCCACCACTTGGTCCTGCTTTGGGTCAAGCACAGGTGAACATTGGTGACTTCACAAAGAAGTTCAACGATGCAACTAAAGACCGAATGGGTGAATTGGTTCCTACAGTGGTTACTGTATATGATGACAAAACATATACATTCATCCTTAAGACTCCTCCAACATCAAGTCTCATTAAGAAAGCTTTGAACATTGAATCTGGTTCTGGTAAGCCAAACACTAAAAAGGTTGGTACACTTACAAAAGCACAGGTTAAGGCAATTGCTGAAAAGAAAATGCCAGACTTGAATGCTACAGATATCGAAGCTGCGATGAAGATTGTTGAGGGATCGGCTCGGTCAATGGGGGTTGAAGTTAAATAATAAAATTGCTGTGGTACGCACTCGCCCCCTACTGGGGGCGGTGCTCGTTCTCGGACACCTTCGTGTCCTCCGAAAGCCCACAGCAATTTTATTATTCACTTCAACCTAGTTAGAACAGGGTACACTCTCTTACACCTGCGTGTCCTCCGAAAGCCCACAGCAATTTTATTATTCACTTCAACCTTGGTTCGGATACGGTTTACTTTTCGAGGGTTATGAAGCTCATGCGTATGCCTGTGTTGGGGTCGGTGTATTCTTCGCGAGAGATTTCTTTGATAAAGAGGTGGGAGTACTCGGGGAAAAATACGGTGGCAGGTTTATCTTCGTGGATTACGGTAAGGTAAAGTCTGTCAGCGTGGGGTAGGGCTTCTTTGTAAATTTCGCCACCGCCAATGATAAATATTTCATCAGTCGGTAAGGTTTGGGCGTAAGTGAGAGCTTTTGAAAGTGATTGGTATATTGTGATTTCGGCAGGGTGTGGCCAATAGACATTGCGGGTGATTACAATATTGTTCCGATTTGGGAGGGGGCGACCAATTGATTCAAAAGTCTTACGACCCATGATAACCGGGTGGTGAGATGTGAGTTTTTTGAATCGCTGTAAGTCTTCTTTGAAATGAAAAAGTAAATCGGAACCGTTGCCGATTCCACGAGTCTTTTCGGCTATTGCTACGATGATACTAGTTCGTGGGGGCATATTTAAATTTAGATTTAGCCTACGGATTAATCACCCTGTGCTCATTCTTAAGCTCTTTTATTTTGCCAAGTTTAATATAGTTGCTCTCGTCGTTCTTTTCTTTTTGAACACCGTCGATAATATCTTTAAGATGGTATTTACTCTTTCGGGCAGTTACGGGTTCGGTGAGGTATTCAAATACTAATTGGCAAATACGCTCGCCAGGGAATAAACGCACGATTTGTGAATGTGTATTATTTCGAATTGGTAGTATAAGCTGACCTTCATAACCAGAGTCGATAATTCCTGTAAGATCGAGTGACAAACCTTTTCGGTTGGTTGAAGAGCGGGGGTAAAGTACGGCCATAAGGTCATCAGGAACTTTTACTTTTTCGAATGTTGAAACAAGGATATGCTCGTGGGGGAGTAAGTCAAAATACTGACCTTGTTCAAGTTCTACGACATCAAAATATTCTGTATTTGAATTATCGAAGTGTGTTACATCAAGAGCTTCTCGGCCATTTGAGGTAAGTCGCCACACTTTAGGAATGAGGAAAGTAAAACCGAGGCGTAGGTCAACTGAATGTTCTTGTATTTGATATTCATCAAGGTTCGGAGAGATTCCGATATTTCCTTTGGTAATTCGCTCGAGTATTTCTCTTTTTGTAAGTATTGCCATAAATTAGTTGGAAAGTTGTTGGGTCTTAATTATAGTACAATGTCGAGTCCTGTAATAGGGGCAAGAGGTTTATACTGACTTCGAATGTCTTCTACAATGCTATTGAGCAAAGATTCATCTTTCTTTTCTGCTCGTTCGAAAGCGTTTTCTGGCAGATGAATCTCTACTTTCGGATGGTCGCTTTTTCGACTTATTAATTCTTGTGCTCCTGCGAAATGGTTGTCATATATGTGGGCATTAGAAATTGAGTGAGAATATATTCCTGGGCGCACACCAAGTTTCTGGGCAAGGATACACTGAAGAAGGGCAAAGCCTGCAACGTCAGCTGGGGTTCCGAGTACAACGTCATTTGATCGCACTATATTATGAAGATGGAGTCTGCCACCAACGATATTGACGGTAAATGTATAAGGACAAGGAACATTTTTCTTTTTGAAAAGTGAAAGACCGTCTTGCGCTGGATCCCACGTAACAACAACAGCTTGGCGTGAGCTCGGTTCTTTTTGAAGGAGTTCAATGAGGAGTTTAATCTGATCTCTGCCGAAGTGTCGACGCCAACGATATCCGTATGCAACAGTTACAACATCGCCAGGGTTGGTAAAGATATCCCAGATCTTAGTAAAATTTCTGAGGAAGTCTTCAGGCTTTCTTACGCCAGCCAAAAACCACATCTGTTCAGCAACAAACATTTTAATAGGTATTTGTCGTAGTGTAAGTAGGGGGAAGCCGTCTTTTTCTATATCAATTGAAAAATGCTGACCAACAAGTGTTTTTGTTTTGTGTTGGGTGCGTTCGCTCAGCTCTTCTGTTCCCTCGGTCATAATCCTGCGCAACAGGTCTTGGTATATTTCATCAAACTTTGTCATAATAGGTACATTATACAGTATAAAAACTTTTCATGTTGTATCCGTATTTACCTGAAGGTCGCCAGATTAAGTATGTGAGTAGTGATAATGCTTTTATGCAAGAAGCGCATAAAATGGCCATGGAGTTTTCTACTGATCGTGTCCAAAGTACGGGGGCTGTTGTTGTGAAAGATAACGCCATTGTTGGCAAGGGGGCAAACATTTCAGCAATTTCAAATCCTCATTTATTAAGTTTGCATAAAAAGTTTTGCCCACGAAAACTTTTAAAAGTTAAGTCAGGAACAAAGTATTGGATTTGTCCTGGCTGTGCTACCAATAAAATGCATGCTGAATCGCGAGCTGCAGTAAGTGCTGGTGCACAAGCACAGCAAGCAGATTTATATTTGTGGGGGCATTGGTGGTGCTGTAAGCCATGCTGGGATGCAATGATAAAGGCAGGAATTAAAGATGTGTACTTACTCGATGAAAGTGTAAAGCTCTTCAAACGCTAAAATGAATAAATTTATCGTACTGTGTGGCGGTGAAGGTTCGGGAAAGAGCACTATGATTGATAGACTTAAGGTAAAATACCCGACTGGTATTGTTTTTACTCGCGAACCTGGTGGCACTCAGTATGCTGAATCAATTAGAGCACTTATGTTTTCTGCTGATGGGCAAGTATCAACTGCTGAAACACAATTTGG
>CAZWGR010000038.1:0-268 GCA_964633555.1 uncultured Candidatus Saccharibacteria bacterium
GGGTCTGGTTACATCATTTGTAGCTAAAAACGTATTAAACTCATTCTCTAATTCAACCACTTCGTCGATTGGTGTAACGGCGGAAGCATGAAGATCTACAAGAATATCTTTTGTCCTAGACTGCACACGAGATATTTCACCACTGAACTCACCAATAGTGCGACCACTCTTATTGATGATGTCTTCTATTGAAAAAAGATCCAGAAATGGTGTGGCCACATAAGGCAATCTTACTTCTCGACGACTTGTATACTCGACACCCCGTCTC
>CAZWGR010000038.1:278-1598 GCA_964633555.1 uncultured Candidatus Saccharibacteria bacterium
TAACTGGTACAAATGAAAAAGTGTACGGACGTTATTGTTGCGTTCTGCTTTTCTCTCACGACTTATCGGCATCACTAAATCCTATCAGAACTGCGCCTTTTTACTACTTCCGAAAGTTAAGACTAGGCAACATACCAAAAATTGGCTCTCATACCGATACATACCCAGTGTCTTATATAGCAAAACGTTTCCGAACCACTCCCCATACCCCCTTTGGCAACCCCTCAGTTCTTATGACTTAGGTTATGAAGTAACTATTTACATAGCCTCCGTTACTTTGCATCACTCAATCATGCGGCACTAGCAACAAACACTATGAAGAAAGCAAAAGCGACAGTAGAGGACCGCCCTGTAAGCAGTTATAAAGGTTCAGCTAAAAGTTTAGAATCTGTAATCGAGGCCATAAAGGTGCATCCGCAACTCGGTCCGAAGTACGCAGAAAATTTTTCCCCATTCCATGATGCGATGAGTTTTTCATGCTGGAGGCGTCAGGGCTACGTTCCATCCAAAAGTTCCATCGGAATCAAGACTGTAACCTTGATTGAATCAGAAGATACGCAAACAGGTGAGAAGAAGATGATCCCTCGCACAGTGATTCTCTTCCATCGCTCACAAGTACAAGCACTTAGCCCATTCAAACAAAAGCAGGCTGTATGACGCGCAAAATGACCGTTATAAGAGCGCCTGGAACTCAAGATGTGCCTTGTATCAGAATCAGTAACCAACATCTTCTAAAGGCAGGATTCCAACTCGGTGACCTAATTACCGTTACCTATAAACCAAAAGTAATCGTTATCAAAAGAATTAAAGAAAACAATCATGAATAACACCGCAACCCCATACAAGCGCCGACTCCAAGGTAACTATCCACCAGTCCGCGTCATTTTGTCCGAACCGAATCCAGTCGCCGCACACCCTATAAAGCAAGAAGTCCAAAAGCACATTGGAAGCTTTTCTTTCACTGCCGTATTTGAAGAAGACACGGAAGCATTAAGTGCATTCAAGAACGAGGGACTAATTGCGTATAGGTGTATTCTTCGAACTGCTGATGGGCACACTTTGGGAATTGGACATGGCATCAACGTCCTTAGTGCTGAAAATCGCTATTTATCAAAGAGTGTGAAATGGGCAAGATCGGGCGCGTTTATTGCAGCGGTTACTAATGCGGTAAAGTTCCCAGACCTGAGCGGCAGTCCAACCTCAGACTTTGGCGTCCCAAACAGTGAGATTGCCTCAGTGTTTATGGCGACAGACAAGCAGAAGGCGTACATCAGGGAGCTTATTGTTTCCAACGTACCTGAAGATGAACAGGAGGATTTC
>CAZWGR010000038.1:1608-5795 GCA_964633555.1 uncultured Candidatus Saccharibacteria bacterium
CATGAGCAAGGAGGACGCGAGTGAGGCAATCCAAATGTTGAAGAACTAACATCAAGCCGTGCCTCCTAATTTTTGGATGCACGGCTTTTGTTGTGATTCATTGATTCTAAAGGTATTATTAGCGACACAACTGAATATAAATGGCCTAACCCGAGAGCCACGCCACAAGCGAACCTCGGTATGGTCGAAAAACGCACGATACAAGAAACCCTGTCATATTAGGGCGTATCGTGCGTTGCCTCTGGAAACGGAGGTAGAGATTACCGTAAGGTGTCTTCCTAATGTGGCAGGATTTGTTGTACCTGCTCATAGGACTTAACGTATATTCTATGAACTATTTTAAACAGATCGCAGGTTTAATTATTCTAGTGTTTGTACTGGCAATAATTTTTGTACTATTTCTGTCCGAGCAAGATGATAGTCGACGAGCGGAGTTGCAGACAGAAACTGCACAGAAGGATAGTCTGGTGCAAACACAATTTGAACAATGTCTTCAAGAGGCAGAGCAAAAGAAACATGATGCGAAGCAGGCAGGGATAAGTCAGTTACTTGCAGCGTCACGAAGCGGTTATTACGACTCACTCAAGGCAGAGTGTTTGAATAATCAACAGATTGGAATAAGTGACCCTCAATTTGTTGAGATATGGGATAAAAAGTGTACAGCCGATATTGAAGCTTCGTTCTTGAAAGAGGCAGAGGTTGAAAGTAATTTTATTGAAGCAAAGGAGGCATGTAACACCCGCTTCGGCCGCTAAGCTATGTCAATCGCTAAACACAAAGGACTTGTACTGATTATTCTGATGGCACTATTCACAGGCATTGCATTTGCTGCACACGAACACTTCTTTGAAGATAGTAAGAGTTGCCCGACACCAGAAACCTTTTCTCAAGATTTTAACAGTTGGTCTATTGAGTTCCTTGACGGACACCCTGAATACGGAGAAAAGGAACAGCGCGAAGGTTGGGACAAGCACCTTGAAGAGATGGGCTGTGTTGAGGAGCAAAGCATCATTGATAACGCCATCTGCGCCGACTGTGAAGACAATGCACTATAATTATCCATATGAAATCTGCACTTAAAATCATTGCTCCCATTATTCTTATCGCACTACTTCTACCTGTACTGTTTTATGCAGGGCTTGTTATATACGGTTACTGGTACGACGAGTACAGTGGATTTAATGCTTCAGGTTATGTGAGCGACGGTGAATGTAACATTGCCACTATTCCGATTGTCGGCGACATTGCTACCTTTGGTATTAGCACTGATGAAGAAGGCGGTGAAATCCTTACTACCACTATGAGCGATACACTTTCTGCTCTTGGTAACGCTGAACGTGATCCTAACATTGCTGGCATTATGCTTTTGGTTGACTCTGGTGGTGGTTCTCCGAGTGCTGGCATGATGATTGCTGATGAATTGAAAAAGAACTCTCTGCCTAGCGGCGCTTTTATCTACGACATCGGGGCATCTTCTGCGTACCTTGCCGCTTCAGGTGCTGACACCATTATCGCGACTCCAATGGCTGATGTGGGGAGTATCGGTGTGACTATGTCATACCTCCAGAACACTCAATACAACGAGATTAACGGACAGGAATACATTGAGCTTACCTCTGCCAAGTTCAAAGATGCAGGAAGTCCGGATAGACCGTTAACACCAGAAGAAAAGGCACTGTTTCAACGCGACCTCGACTTAGCGCATGAGGAGTTTGTGCGCATGGTTTCAGAGAATCGTGATATCCCAAGCGAAGAAGTGGAGAAAATCGCTGATGGCTCAACGCTACCTGCGAAAATTGCCCTTGAAAAGAAACTCATTGACGGTATTGGAAACAAGGAAACAATGCGCGCATGGTTTGCTGAACAGCTTGAACTGACACCAGAGGAGGTTATTTTCTGCCAATAATTCAGTACTGATTGAGTTAATACTCTTTAAGTGATAGCCTTTACACGATATGCAAAGGGGCAAAAAATATAAGGTACAAGTGAATGACGCGAGTATTAAGAACTCCGGCCTGCCCAGCAACTATAAAGAAGCTATTGCTGAGTACATTTGGAATTCCTACGATGCAAAGGCAACAAAAGTTGATATATGTTTTGAAACTAACTCCATTTCCAACTTAGGCACTTTTTCCATCAAAGATAACGGTGAAGGTATCAGTCATGAGTTTTTGAAAATGACTTTCCGGCCATTTTTAGATTCACTAAAGCGCGCGCAAAGTTACCAGCACACTTCATATACACACGGAAAGAAAGGTAAAGGTCGATTCTCATTCGAGGTCTTTTCTGCTGAAGCCGAGTGGCAAACAGTCTATGCTGTCGGGAGTGATAATTTTGAGTACTCAATTACAATTGACGCAACTCAAAAAGATGACTTTTTTGCGACAGAACCAAAGAAAACAAATAAGCCTACGGGAACTGAGGTCGTATTCAATCGTGTAAAATCACTAACAACGGAACATCTTTCCTCTGATGATCTCGTTTACTTCCTTAAGTATGAGTTCGGCTGGTTTTTACATCTTAACAAGCAGAACGGATATGAACTCACTATAAATGGTGAGGCTATTGATTACACCGACATTATTGCGGAACACGACACAGTGACGATGAAGTTTCTTGCAACTGACAAAAGCGAACACGAGTTCCTAATTAACTATGTACGATGGCAAGGTAAGATCGGCGAAAGATTTTATTTTTATTATCTCGATTCTCAAAAGTTTCAGAAATGTAAACTAACGACTTTGTTTAATAATGGTAATGATGAGTTTTATCACAGTGTATATGTTGAAAGTCCATATTTTGACGAGTTCACGTACGTAACAGATACACAAGTAACAAAACCTTTTATTGGAAGAACTCAAACTGATTCAGCCTTTAGAGATTTGGAAAAGTCACTAAATAAATTACTTTCAGAAAAGAGAAAAACGTTTATTCGTACTAATGCAAACAAAGTCATAGACCGCTTTAATGCCGAGGGTGTTTTGCCAAAATTTAATGATAATGAATACGATAAGGCACGTAAGGATGATCTCGAAACTGTCATAAAGGAATTGTACTCCGTTGAACCAAAGATCTTTACTAACCTCGGCAAGGAACAAAAACAAACGTTCGTTGGCTTACTTAATCTGGTCCTTGATACGAACGAACGTGAGAACGTAATGACTATAATTGATGGTGTTGTTACCCTCAGTCCCGATGAGCGCGCATCTCTTGCAAATGTACTCCGAAAAACGACACTGTCGCGAGTAGTTCGAACGCTTAAACTAATCGAGGACCGGTACGAGAAAGTAGAGCTGCTTAAAACATTAGTGTTTGATCTCCGCAAATTTACAAATGAGCGAGACCATGTACAAGCCGTAGTGGAAGACAATTATTGGCTATTTGGTGAGCAGTACAACCTTGTTTCTGCTGATCAAACATTTGAAAAATCACTCAAGCAGTATTTCATAGACTTTCTTAATAAGCAGATGCCCAAGAAAGATAAACGCGATGATGATACCAGGCGACCAGATATTTTCCTCTGTCGGAAGCGCACCTATGACCATGCTGTCGACCACAATAGTCAGATTGAAGAAAACGTTATTGTTGAGTTAAAAGCTCCGAGCGTTACCATTGGGAAAGACCAATTCCGTCAGATTCAAGACTACATGGACTATATTATTGAACAGCCACAGTTTAATTCAACAACACGACGCTGGAAGTTTTACTTAGTGAGTACAAAAATTGACCAAACAATTTTAACTCAACAGGCATCGCTTAAAGATAAGGGTCGCGCGCACTTAACTCAACAAGTTGATAATGTTTACGAAATATACGTTATGACATGGGACGATGTGTTCCGTAGCTTTGATATTCGGCATAAGTTCATTTCAGAGAAATTAGAGTTTGATAAGAACGCCATACGTGAAGAATTGGAGCTGAATGGGATAGAACTAAGCAGAGCAACCGCAACCACTCTTACCAAAAAGGCAACGCGCGTTAGATAAATAACCTTCACCAAAGAAATGGGGTTCACGGGCTAGACTAAGTGGTATCATAAATAGTATGCATTTAAAAAGCGATAAAGGACTAATTACCGAAGTCCATCTTGAAAAATGGGACATTTCAGCCTTACCGGAAGATAAGAAGACTATTCTAATGTCACTGGAAGGTAAAGATGAGGGCTATGCTCTCAGTATGCTTTTTTC
>CAZWGR010000039.1:0-5561 GCA_964633555.1 uncultured Candidatus Saccharibacteria bacterium
CGTGGTATAATACCTATATGAAACGTCGTGTAAACATCATTCTAAACGAACTCAAGGGATTTACTCCCCAGGCAGTTTTACTATTGGGAATTTTTCCATCTACGACGTAATTAACTCAAGCGTAGTTCTGAAAAAGCCCAATAGCATTATTGGGTTTTTTCTTATAACTATATGATTAAAATAAAAAATGTAGGTGCACAAATTCTTGGCGAAACCCTTTTTGAAAAGTTTACTCTTGCAATTAATTCAGGTGATCGAATTGGTATTGTTGGTCCAAATGGTAGCGGTAAAACAACTCTCCTTAAAATAATTGCGGGTATTCATGAATCATATGAAGGCTCGATACATTATGAACATGAAAGAGTTGGCTATTTGCCGCAAGATATTGAATATGCAGACCATGACACAGTACAGACTTTTATTGCTGCCGTGCCACAAGTTCGGCGAATAAAAGTATTGGCTGAGGTTGGTTTAAGTTCTATATCCCAAGATGCTCGAGTTAAAGAATTAAGTGGTGGGCAAAAACGGCGACTCGCTCTTGCTCGTACTCTTGGAAATGGTCCGACATTCCTTCTATTAGACGAGCCTACGAATCATCTTGATAGAGCAACAATTGAATGGCTTGAAGAATTTATTCAGAATTTTCGAGGTGGTGTTATCCTTATTTCTCATGATAGAAGTTTGCTCGATGGTGTGGTACACAAGATTCTCGAAATAAATCCTCGTGATCAAGTCATTCACACATATGCTGGAAACTACAGCTCGTATCTTATTGAGCGAGCAAAGCGTGATAGATTACAAAACGAAGCTCATGATCGCCAACAGCGTGAGAAAAAGCGCATCGAGGAATGGCTTGCTCGCAAGAGGCAAGAGGCGACTGTGCATCCAGATCCAAGTAAAGGCCGCATGATACGCGCAAAAGTAAAATACTTGCAGCGAGAAATTCTTGATAAAGAAATTCATCGTGCAGGTCCGCAGAAAAAGATTCACGGCGCACATCTTGAGGGTGAAGTTGCTCGTGCAAAGCTTATGTGTAGAGTTACAGATATTGCGAAAAGTTATGGTGCAAAGAATGTACTCAAAAAAGTTTCTTTTGAAGTGCGTGGACAAGAACGTGTTTTACTTGCGGGTAATAATGGCTCAGGAAAAACGACTCTCCTTAAGATGCTTCTTAGTCAGGTACAACCTGATGCCGGCTCAGCTAAAATTGGCGACAATATATCAGTGGGCTATTTTGCACAAGAACAAGAGTCTCTTGATCTGAATAAAACAGTTCTTGAAGAATTCACGGCAACTCCAGACCTAGTCAGCACGCAAGAGCCGCGAGCGGTTCTTGGAAGCTTTCTGTTTTCGGACCACGATGTTTTTAGGAAAGTTGGATCTTTAAGTATGGGCGAACGTGTGCGCCTTATATTTGCAAAGCTTACTCATCAAAAGAATGAGCTACTTATTCTTGATGAACCGACAAATCATCTCGATATTCCTTCGCGCGAAGTCATAGAGGCTGCTCTTGTAAAATATGAAGGAGCAATTATTGCCGTGTCTCACGATCAATTCTTCGTAAAGAAGATAGGCTTTAACCGAAAGGTAGAAATTAAGAATGGTATGACTTACACAAGCTCACACATTACATAAAACAGGATATAATAAGCAATATACTGCAATAAGATTACAAAACGATAATATACGAAAGAATGAAAACAAAAGTAGTAGTAACTGGCGGGGCGGGTTTTATTGGCTCACATCTTGTTGATGCTCTAATTGAGGAAGGGTATGACGTACATGTTATTGATAATCTTGTTAATGGTAAAAAAGAAAATGTTAATGCAAAAGCAAAGTTTCACAAAAAGGATATAACTGATTTAAAGGCTCTACAGTCAGTATTTAAAAAAGCAGACTATGTTTTTCATCTCGCTGCTTTGCCTCGGGTACAGTTTTCTATTAAGTATCCAATTGAGTCGCATAATGCAAATGTAAACGGCACCCTTAATGTACTTATTGCAGCTCATAAAGCTCAAGTCAAGAAGGTTATCTATTCTGCTTCGAGTTCTGCATATGGTGATCAAAAAACTATGCCTTTAGTTGAGACAATGCTACCAATGCCAAAGAGTCCCTATGGCTTACAAAAGCAGATCGGTGAATCATACTGCAGGGTGTGGAGTGAAGTATATGGATTGCCCACAGTTTGTTTGCGCTACTTTAATGTGTATGGACCTCGAAATAGTGCTGATGGGGCATATGCGCTCGTCATTTCAAAATTCATTGAGCAGATGAGAAAAAACAAAGCTCTTACAATTACTGGTACAGGTAAACAGACTCGTGACTTTACACACGTTCGAGATATTGTAGCGGCAAATATTCTTGCCATGAAGAGCGCAAAGGTAGGAAAGGGTGAAGTGGTTAATATCGGTGCAGGAAACAATGTTTCAATCAATGAAATCGCCCGAATGATTGGCGGTACGATTGAATACATTCCAGCTCGACTCGAGCCACAAAATACACTCGCGAATAATTCTTTGGCGCGAAAACTCCTTGGGTGGAAACCTCAAGTTTCAATAGAAAAGGGAATAAAAGAACTTCTCTTGCAATCACAAGATAAATAAAATTATATGTCACTGCCCATGCCACAGCGTGTTCCTGAAGCCGGCTTTTACTATCATTATAAGCATAACCCGCAAGGGTCAGTAAATAACTATGCTTATGAAGTTGTCGGCGTTGGTTTTCATACCGAAGATGACACTCGCCCTGGCGAAGCGCACTTCGTTGTGTATCGGCCTTTGTATGAAGCGGCAGTGTATACGGCTTCAGAAAGTCTCGGTATCCCTTGTTTTGACAACCGCCCACTTGAAATGTGGATGGAAAATGTCGAAAAAGACGGAAAGACCTTTCCGCGCTTTAGCAAGATTACTGACCCTGCAATCATCGCTGAGCTCGAAAGGGTGAAGGGCGAGATGTACAAGGCATAGCCTACAATGAAGCACGTCTTACAAACGTGCTCTTGTTTTTAAAGACTGTCTGCAGAGTTGTTCATGGTAATTTTGGCTCTCGCAGCCAATTAAATGCTTGTGCTACAATATATGTATAAATAATATACATATATGCGCGAACTTGATAAGGTGCTTGATCCTCAGGAAAAAGTTCTTTGGGAAGGAAAACCGGGTTTCTGGCCTTTTGTTTTGGGTAGTTCAATTGCGACAACGCTTTTTGGTATTGTCTGGATGATTTTCCTTACGCCATTCATTGGTATGGCAGTCTATGACATATTGTACGGAAGTAGAATTTACGGTTTCGGCATTTTACTTCTTCCGCACTTTTGGATAGGTATCGGTTTTGTTTTCGGCATACCGATATATCAGTTCCTTGTTTTTAAGTACACTCACTACGCAATTACAGATAAGCGGGCAATCATACAGAAAGGCCTCATTGGAAGAGATTTCGAAATTGTAGATTTTGACCAAGTGACAAATATTGAAGTAGAAGTTGGGGTGCTCGATAAAATTGTTGGTACAAAAGACACAGGAAGTATTATGATTTCCTCAGCGAGCTCTGTAGTTTTAAACAATAAAGGAAATCCTGTTAGTCGCCCGCATACATTCAGAAATATTAAAGATCCATACGAGGTTTTTAAATTCTTCAAAAAAGTCTCACACGATGTTCGTACTGATATTAGTTTCCCTAATAAAATGCGCCCATCTGAAAACCCCGGTTATCAAACAAATTACACACAAACAGATATCAAATAATTTATGAATACTACAAATTGTACAACATATACAGTAGGAGCAGTTTGCTTGCTTATAGGCCTTGCTCTTGGTTACTCTGTTCAAAATTTTGTTAGACCAGCTAATTACTTACAAATGTCTGCATCACACACTATGAGCATGACTGATATGATGCATTCAATGAATGCTGCACTCATTGGCAAGAAAGGAAATGATTTCGACAAAGCATTTATTTCAGAAATGATTGTGCATCACCAGGGGGCCGTACAGATGGCCGAACTCGCCCTTAAGAGTTCAGAGCGAAAAGAAATTCGTGAGCTTTCACAAGCAATCATAGCTGCACAGAATAAAGAAATTGCTGATATGCAAAATTGGCAGCGTTCGTGGTTTGGAAAGTAATTGTATTGGTTCACTTGTTTGCACTAAAAAATATTTCTGTTAGTATTTATACAAACATGAAAAACTCAATGATTCAGAATATTTCACGCAATTATTGGCAGGGCACGCTCGAACCAGTTTTTTGCGTGTAGCTTGATATATTCTTGTACAAACATTAAAACTGGTTCCACACGGAGCCAGTTTTTGTTATACAAAATGGCTCCTTTGCTCTTTTTATGAAAACAATAGGCAGCAGAAACATTGAGTTGCTGCAGAGTGCGAGCCTTAACTGGCCTCGCATTATGACAGCAATTGCACGAGGTACTCCACAAGGCCTCGATCCCGATCAGTTGTTTGGCGTGTGTACGACACTCAAGCAGCTCGTTGAAATCACGGGGTATTGGTCAATTAGTCGCAAGGCTCTGACCAATATCGGCTTGGTACTCGCACGATCAAATCCTACACACGGCATTCGTATGATTTGCCCTGTGTGCATTAATCGGAGCATGGTGACGAATCCGGATTTGAGCCAAGGCTCTGATTCTACAAAATTGCCACCAATCATTGAACAACACATTGCTTTCCTTGAAAGGGTGCATACGGTTGTTCCAATTCGCTCGATGACTTTTTTGTTTGCGATGTATTCGAAAACGCAAACCGAAGAGGATCGTTCTATTGTTCGGGCAGTACTTGCCCAGACTCGCAAGGGTTTGTCGGGCATGCTCGATACTTGCGATTCACAAGGTGTGTCATATAGCGCCGAAGAAATGGCAGAATATATGCCAAACATTCGTGCCACTGAAGAAAGGTTGAAGGCAGAGATTGCTGATTCGCCTGAGTACTTCCGTGCACTCATTAAAGCTCTGACGCCAGAGAGGCGAGAGTATTGTATCCGACGCTCTATTAATACCAGGTTTATTGGCCGTGCAATTAACAAAAGCATTGCCGAGTTCATGGTATTGGGGAGGTATGCCGCAAGCAATGGAACACTCATTTGCACCCATACAACAGGGCGAATCAGGTGTTTCATCAAAGCAGGGGCCGGGGTTTTGCATAATCCCGTATCCTTGCACTAAACACAGCACGCTCGAAAGAGCGTGCTTTTCTAATAAGTGCTAGAATAGAAACAATAATAAATAAATTTATGGGAAAAATAAACACTACAGTAATTATTAAAGCTCCTCGTGAAAAAGTGTGGAATACCATGTTCAATGATGCAACATATCGACAATGGACAAGTGCTTTTCATCCAGGTTCATACTATAAAGGCACATTAGCAAAAGGAGAGAAAATTCTTTTTGTTGGACCAAGTGAAGAAGGTGAAATGGGAATGGTAAGTCGGGTTGCTGATATTCGACCCTATGAATTTATTTCTTTTGAGCATTTGGGTATTGTAAGAAATGGCGTAGAAGATACTGAAAGCGAAGAAGCAAAAAAGTGGTCACCAGCATTCGAAAACTA
>CAZWGR010000040.1:0-2313 GCA_964633555.1 uncultured Candidatus Saccharibacteria bacterium
GCACAACTGTGCACGGCGTTTTTTTGCTAGGCCCCTTGAAAAGCCACGTTTTCGAGAGCCTTTCTTTCCTTTGGCTTAGGCGGTAACGGCGTGCAAGATGCGAAATAAAGATACATAAACCAATTCACATCTTCGAAGAACGCTGCAACACTAAACCTAAGAGACACACTCTCGCCGGCAGCGAGAGCGAGAATGAGCAGATAAAGAATTACCGTTGAGAGAGTAATCGCAGCTAAACTAAGTAGCCTGAGTGTTGCAAAAGCCCGCTCATTAGGATTTTTACACCCAGGACTACTCTGGCACATCTTTTCTCCATACCAGCCAATTAAACCAACAAACCCCACCACTAGGTAGTATGTAAGGAGTCTGATAGCTGTTCCAACTGGAGTCAAGCCTTCCTGAAGAAAAACTCTTATCGCAATCAAAACGAGCTCCACTCGGAACAATACTCGAGCATAAACAAAGTTGTCTCCACCAATCCACCCCTGAAGAAAGACCGAGAGAGACTGGATGCGTTGAAGCAACCAATAATCAATTGGGAAGTTCATATACTGCGAATACAGTAACATCATTTTATTGAATGTCAAAATACACCCACCTACGAATACACAGTATTCTTACAAATCTTAAAACCCCTTCTCTTTCCACTCCGGTTCTTGCCGTACCAATAAATCAGCAGCCTTAGTTGGATCTTTAAGTAAAGCAAGAGTAACAAATTCGGCACGAATCGATTGCGAAGCTTTTACAAGAACAATATCACCCTTCTTAAGCATCTTCTCTACAATAAGTGCAGCCTCGGTTGATCGTGAACAACAAACAATATTATTATCAGGAAAACCAGCAGATCGAGCACCATCTGCAAAACCTCGTGCTCGTTGGCCAATAGTAAATAAAAAGTCTCGCGGACTCAAAACCTTTGCAGCCTCTGCACCCAATAATGTATGTTGCTCAACAGAGTATTTACCCAATTCCATCATATCGCCGATCACAACAAACTTTCTTTGAGCATATGGGCCTTGTATCATATTCAAAGCCTTAAGAGCTTCACGCAAAGCATCAGGTGATGAATTATACGTATCATCCAAAATCAAAGAATCGTGCATACCATCAAGAATATTCATACGACCCCGAGAAGGTGCGTGTACACCAAGTGCTTTAATTCCTTGCCGAGGATCAATTCCATAAGCAAAAGATGCGGTAAGCGCAGCAAGATTTGGATATAAGAACTGATTACCTAGAGCGCCTTTAATTTCGAGAGTTTCTGCTCCACCATTCCAAACAATATGAGCCTTCATTCCTAAAGGTTTTTGTTCACTATCATATACAACCTCAATAGTATCAGCCTTAATGGTTGCCCTAGAAGTAATACCGAAAGTGGAAATTGTCACACCTTGTTTCGTATCTCGCCCTGCTCCAGCTTTCATTACTTCGCTATCATCTGCAGAAAGAATAATATGACCACCCTTTTTTGTTTCATCGAGCAAATAGCTTTTTTCTTTGAGCAAATGTTCTACAGATTCAAAGAATTCAACGTGTACTGCAATATGACCAACCTTTGTCATGATAGAAATATCAGGTTTAAGCCAACGTGTAATATCAAAAATATCATTGGGCTTATCGGCTCCAACTTCGAGCACTAAAATTTCGGGATATTCATGATCTTGCACAATAAGTTTAATTCCCTGCCAAAAAGTTGTAAGCCAAGAACTCACATCATACCAACCATTAGGTCGGCCAATGATAGTAAGCGGCACGCCAGTTTCGCTATTAAAACTTTTTTCATTGCGACGAACTCGCTTACCCGAAGTAGCAGCAAGAATCGTATACAAAGCATCTTTAGTAGATGTTTTACCAACACTGCCCGTAACAGCAAAAATAAAAGGCTTATACTTTTTGAGAATTGCCCGCGACAAACATGTGAGCACTATAACAACTATTTTTTTAGCGAACGCAAGAAAAGTGTGGTTCATATTATCTGTCAGGTGGTAATTCGTAATAATTAATTAAAAACTTTGCTGTATCCATAAATGGCCCCGTAAGAGTTTCGGCAGCAAAAGCTGCTCCTTTAGGGTTAACTTGATACAGAAGAACAATGAACTTTGGATCATATGCCGGGAAATATCCGAAGAAAGAGTGCAAATACCTATCAGTATAGTACCGCTTTGTTGCCGGATCGGCAATTTGCGCTGTTCCCGTTTTTGCTGCAATAGTATAGCGTGGCATTTTAACCGTACCATTGCGCAAAGCAACATCGACAATATTAACGAGCATTTTAGTAATAGTGTCGGCAGTGTCGGTCGACAGAATTTGCTC
>CAZWGR010000040.1:2413-5451 GCA_964633555.1 uncultured Candidatus Saccharibacteria bacterium
TATGCAAGCATTCTGCGTGAAAATTCTTCACGGCCAACTTTTGTCATTACAAAAGCAATACCTGTATTCAAAGATTTATTGAGCACTGTTTGCATATCAACAACTCCATACGCGCGACTATCCACATTACGCACCGCTTTGCCGTTCATCATGACAACGCCTTCATCTTTATACGTAGTGTCTGGCGTGATTGCTTTTGTTTCTAAGCCAATTGCAACCGAAAGAGCTTTAATGATTGAGCCCATTTCATATGCATCTTCAACCAAAGGGTTAGAAAAAACCTTAGGGCTTTCAACCTGTCTGTCATTTGGGTCGAATGCAGGGCGAGCCGACATCGCAATAATTTCGCCCGTATGAGGATTCATAATAATGCCACCGATCTTATCGGGATTCCATGATTTTTGTGTAGAATCAAGCACTGATTCAAGGAACGATTGAGCTGTTGGTTCAATAGTTACAATTAAATTGCCTGGTTTTTCAAATGGGGCTTGCTCATGAGTGTCTGAATCTTTTTCTTCTTGTTCACCTTCTTCTTTATCAGCAAAAATTTCGGCAAAGAAATTTGTTATTCTACCCTCGCTCGGTCGATACAAAACAGAATCATACATGCGCTCAAGGCCGTATTTTCCTGAATGATTTCGATTAGAATCTTCGGTAGTAAAGCCCAGAGCATGCGCCGCAGATCTACCACCTGGGTATGCCCTCCACGCCACTTTTTCGAGCACCACACCATCAAGAGCAAGTTTGCGTAATTCAGCACCTTTCTCTACCGGAATCTTTCGTGCAATTTCTTCGTACGGATCATTTGCTTTTTGAGCTTTCTCGATAAATTGTTCTTTAGGAATAGTAGGAAAAACGCCCGAAATTGCTCCAAAAGTAAGTTCAGGATCAACAATATTCTTAGGAACTATTGAAAGCGTGTAGCCCTCGCGCTGAGTAGCCGCGGCAATTCGAGTATTGTCTTTTGATTCAAAAAATATAGTTCCTCGCTCAAAGAGTGGTTTAGTGTCGCCAAAATATTGAATATCAACTCGGCGAGCATATTCGCTACCCATATGAATTTGTATGTAATACAAACGAGCCACAAGCACGAATGCTGCGGCAAGTATGCACCACATAATAAATCTAATGCGAGGATTAGTATGAGAATTCATTCTGTGCTCCACGAAGAGCCGTCACTGCTTGTTTAGAAATGAAAGCAGTTTGCTGTGGCATAACAAAACCTCTTTCTGCGGCTACCTGAAGAGTTACTGCAGTTTTCTTTGCAAAATATTCTGATTCAAGATTAATTACCTCAGAAGAAAGCGCTCGAGTTTCGCGCTGAACAACATCGCGCGCAATAACGTTAGAAATTGTTCCGTAGAGTAATACAGCATATACAACAGACGAAAGAATAGCAGTAGAGCCAAAAAGTACAACGAGCATATCTCGTGATCGTACTACCCATGAAATTGTTGAGCTAATTCTATGTGTCATATTTTTAAAACTGTTACTCTCTGAATTACATAATCTTTTCAATAACTCTTAATTTTGCACTGCGCGCTCGTGGATTGCGTATGAGCTCAGCATCTTGCGGTGGCAAAGGCTTTTTTGTAATAAGCTGGCCCAAGCCTGCATCACTCTGGTGTCGCATAAAGCGTTTTACTACCCTGTCTTCAATACTATGGAAAGAAATCACTGCCATTCTTCCACCCTTGCGCAAGCGTTCAAACCCTTGAGCCAAGCCTTCGGTAAGGGCGCCGATTTCATCATTCACTGTGATTCGCAAAGCCTGAAATGTTCGCGTTGCTGGGTGAATTTTTCCGTGATGATACCAGCCTGGAGTACTTTTCTTAATGATGTCGACGAGCTCGAAAGTTGTTTCAATAGGTTTTATTGCTCGAGCATCTACAATGCCCTTTGCAATTTTGCGAGAGAATTTTTCTTCGCCATATCCATAAATGACATCAGCAATATTATTCTCATCCCATACATTCACAATTTCGCGAGCAGTTAATGTTTCTTCATTCGGCACAGCATTAAACGTCATAAGAAGAGGTTCATCTTTTCTGAAAGTAAAACCCCTGCCCGACGTTTCAAATTGATCCGAAGAAAGCCCGAGGTCAAGCATGAAAGCATCCATTTTTGCTTCGCCTTGTGGCAACTGGTGGGCATGTTCATCAAGAACCTTTGCAACATTTCTGTAGCTATTCTTTACAAGAAGCGCTTTCTTTTTAAGTGCAGTCAAACGTTCAGTTGTTCTGGCTAATGCCGCTTCATCTTGATCAATACCAAGTGCCAAGCCAGAATCACCAATGTGATTTAAGGCTTCAATTAAATGACCTCCAGAACCTAAGGTTCCATCGACATAAACGCCGCCTTTGCGCAAATTAAGGTTATCTATAGATTCATGTAAAAGAACAGAAGTGTGGATGTACTCGGTCATACGTTAAGCTATGAAAGCATTCCAACTTGTCCGAGTTTTTCGGCAAGAGCATCTGCTTGCTTCTCTACGACCATTTTGTACTCAACCCACGCCTTCTCGTTCCAAATTTCTGCTCGAGTATTAACTCCAATGATCACCGCTTTACCCTTAAGGTTTGCGCGATCTTTCAAAAAATCTGGGACAAGAATACGTCCGATTGAATCAATCTCGGCTTCAACGGCTCCTCCTAAAAGGAAGCGGTTAAAACTTCGACTATCAGCATTGAGCATAGAAGATTCAGAAAGTTTTTCAGAAATCTTTGCCCACTCTTTAAGTGTGAATACGAATATACATGAGTCGAGCCCTGGTGTGAGCACCACTTTCTTTCCCATTTCCGTTCGAAACTTTGACGGAAGTGAGAGGCGATTTTTTTCATCAATCGTATGTGTGTACTCTCCAATTAACATATATATACCACTTTATCCCACTTGGTATATATTATATTCCACTTTATCCCACTGTGCTAGTAGTTTTTGGGGATAATTTAGGATTCTTTGAGGAGTAAAGCCCCGTGTTCGCATTCGAGGACCGTGCTCGTTGTGTGCTCACAACGGCACTATATCTCGGACACCTT
>CAZWGR010000041.1:0-2330 GCA_964633555.1 uncultured Candidatus Saccharibacteria bacterium
TAAGATCATTTGCATTAATATCCGGGAAAAATACGAAACTTTTATTATTAGGAATTACTGTCGTACCAACAGGATTTTGCGGCGTTACACCTACAGGGTTTAGTGTTGAAAAACTCACACCAAAACCTTGGCTAAAATCACCCGTTTGTGATTGTTGTGTATTAATACCATAATTTTGAGCTTGGCGCATAGTGAGCGCAATGTCATAAGCAGTATTTGTTAAAAGTATTCCCTGATTAAAGGTTCCATATTTAACAACAAGATACGTTGTCATTATCGTAAAAATCGCAACCGAAACAAGCATTTCGATCAGTGTAAAACCTTGTTGTGTCTGTGGAATCTTTTTCTTCATACTACATAAATGTTATCACATTTAAACCAGTGAAGAATACAATATAAAAAGCAATGATAAGGAAAGGTCCGAAAGGTATTTCTGTTCTCATGTGGGCATTGCGAGAAGTAAAGAGCATAACGATACCAATAAAAGCTCCAAGATAAAATGCAATGAGGAGTGCCGAAAAACCAAGAGTCAAACCAAGTACTGAGCCAATACCTAAAGCAAGTTTAATATCACCCCACCCTATCCAGCGACCTTGTGATACATCCCACAAAGCGGCAAGCGGAGCTGTCACCAAAATACCCGCAACCATTTTATTGAGTGCTGTGTATGCAGAAACATTTCCAGCAATAATTTCGGGAGCAATTCCTAATGCCATATATACAAGAGCGAAAACAATAAATGTATATGCAACGCCATTCGGAATTATCTTATGGCGCATATCATAGAGAAAAATAACAATGAGGCAGCAAGCAATAATAAACTGAACAAGCATTCCCAAAAAACCAATTGTCGAACCTGTGAGGAGTGTATCCATATAATACAAACCGAAGACTGCAAAGAAGAGTGCTGAACCGAGCTCAACTAAAAAATACTGTGGCGATATTTTTGCCGAGCACTCTCTGCAATGCCCTTGCTGAATGACATAGCTCACAATAGGAATTAATTCATACCAAGCAAGTTTTTTGTCGCATACAAAACAGCCAGATCTTCCATTAATTGAAAGCCCTGTATTGTAGCGTAGAGCAACTACATTCAAAAAACTTCCAAGGATAGATCCAAGAATTGCCCAGAATAGTGTATACATTACTATTCCACCAACACCGATACTAGCAAAAATACTAGCGAGGTCGAACATCATATATTCGTGAGCTATCAGCACCATCTACCCCACCTGTAACCCAAGAAGCACTGTTAAAATCTGCATCATCATTAAAAGCGGTACCTTGTGTAGTTTCAAGAACAGCTGATAAATGATAGTCGGTTGGAGCAGGTATTGGGTTAATTACATAAGTATAGCTTTCACCGGCACTTGGTGGTTGTGGCATTCTTGTAATGAATGAACCAAGAGTTACCCCTGTCGGACAACCGTTATTAATAGCGACCGAACTACCACTGTTAAGTGTTACAGCTGGAGCTGTACCATTAAATACTGGGTACTCTCCACAACGATCATAGTACGATTCAAAGATAAGCTGAAGCTGTGCAATATCAGATACACGCTTTGCATCTCGCGACTTTGCTTTCGCTTGCGAAAACTGAGCTGTAACAACAGCATTAAGAACACCGATAATTGCAATTACGACGAGGAGTTCTATGAGAGTGAAACCTTTTGTTTGTATTCGTATCATATTAAGCAAAAATCACACGACACAATATCATTAACATGTAACGCCAGCACCTGAAAGAGCTGAGTTTCGAATCTTTGAAACACCAGTACTATCAACGCACCAGTGTAATGCTGCATCTGTCTTAAGTGGTACAGAAATAGCGTATGCGCTTGTAGGACCGTCTGTAATTCGACAAGTTGCTCGAGCTAAACCACCGCCGTTACTTGCATTACCCGCCGCTCGGATACTGGTAATAATTTGTACTGCTGAAGCAATTGAGGCGTTTGGTGTTAAGAAGTTATCATTTGTGCCACCAGCAAGTGAAGCGCACGCAGCTGCAACATCAGATGCATCAGTAAATGATGCTCCGGGCGCATAACTTCCATATGTATCATAATAGATACTTGCACCACGCATAACCTGCGATAAGTTTTGTCGAATAGAACCATCAGCAGCTCGATTACGAGCGGAAGCAAGTGAGGCAAGAACAACTGATGACAAGAGACCGATAATTGCAATCACCACGAGAAGCTCGATCAATGTAAAACCTGAATTGTGACCTTTAAGAGACATTTTATTTAAATACATTATAAGTTCTAATACCATACTAGTATACCAGCATAGTCAAACAAAAAACACCTGTTTTTCAACAGGTGTTTTTT
>CAZWGR010000041.1:2430-5429 GCA_964633555.1 uncultured Candidatus Saccharibacteria bacterium
CTAGTATACCAGCATAGTCAAACAAAAAACACCTGTTTTTCAACAGGTGTTTTTTGTTTAATCAGAAATTACTGACAGCTTGCTAGTACAAATTCAGCAGCTGCATCAATTGCTGTGATTGCAACTTCTTTAGCTGAACCTGCACTTGTGATACAGAAAGCCTTAGTTGGATCTGACTTCAATGGAACCGCAATCATCCAAGTTGAAGCCGTTGCCAAACAACCCACGGTTACTGGTGCTGCACTGCCTGCAATTGTTGCTGTTCCGGCATTAAGAATTGCAGCGTTAATTGCTGCCTTTACATTAGGATCGCCGATAACACTTGTATTTGCTGCGCCGGTACATGTTGCACCGCTTGATGCAGCAAGTGCTGTTGTAGCGTAGCTTGGTGTTGTCTGGCCATCATAATACAATTCTGCTTGTGAGCGAATACCATTCAAGTTTGCCTTGATTGCTGCATCTGCACCCTTTGTTCGTGCTGAGTTAAGAGAAGCGAGCACAACTGATGAAAGAATACCGATGATTGCAATCACCACGAGAAGCTCGATCAATGTAAAACCTTTTTTGAAATTCATAAAATTAATAAGTCTTTTAATATATATTAAAAGTAAAGCTGTTAATCCTTACTCTTTGGGTTAATTATACCAAGTTACTACCATTCTATTATTTTGTTATCCACACATTGCCACATTCACTCGCTAGTGTTGCAGACTTTAACCCTACTCTTACTGACCTGAAGAAATATTGTAGATTGGAATAAGCACTGAAGCGAGCAAGAATGCCACACCAAGACCGAGCATAACAATCATGAGTGGTTCGATGAGGTCAACGAGAGCGTCAACAGCAGTAGTAACTTCTCGGGCATAAAACCGAGCGAGTGTTTTAAGAATATTACCAAGCTCACCGGTTTCTTCTCCGACTTTCATCATTTGGGTCATGATACCAGGAATCTCTTTACTTGAGCTCAATGCTTCTGAAACAGGCTTACCAGCTTTTACAGCCTCTACAGCATTCGATAAAATTTGTCGGTACACTCGGTTATCAATAACTGCGGATGTAAGTTCAATGGCGCGAATCATAGGAATTCCCGAAACAAGCATCGTATTCATGTTATCTGACAAGCGTGCCAAATAAAGTTTTTTGAAAAGTGTCGAGAAATATGGAACAGCCAATTTGAATTGATCGAAGGCTAAAGCTCCACTTGGAGTCTTAATAAATTTATAGAGTACAAAACCAGCGACAACTGCAATGCCAGCAACAACAAAACCGTAATCTACAAGGTATGTACTGATGCCCATAACAATTTTTGTATAGATCGGTACTTCTTGGCCAGACTCTTTGATCATAATACTGATCTTTGGAATCACTACAGTGAACATCAAAATCATCACGCTGATAAAAGTAAGGACGACGAATGCCGGGTATATAAGTGCACTGCGTGCTTTAGAAACGAGTTCATACGTTCGGTCCAAGTAATCAGCAAGGTAGTTGAAAGTTTCATCAAGTCTGCCTGATTCTTCGCCAGCTTTAACCATACTTACATAAAATTCAGAGAAAACTTTAGGGTGTTTAGCAAGAGCTTCAGAAATTGGTGCGCCGCCCTGAATATCATCGGCAATAATATTGAGCTTGCTGCGCAATACTTTATTTTCGGCTTCAGCTCCCAAAAGTCGAAACACACGCAAAGCGGAAACCTGAGCCTGAAAGAGTGTTGCCATTTGTCTCGACAAAATCACGACATCTTTATTTGAAACTCGATCAAAGAAAGAAAGGTTAGCATTAAGAAGTGCCCCACCTTTTTCTGCACTTTTAATTGAGGTAATAACAAGACCTCGTCGCTGGAGCGAAGCAATAGCAATATCAGCATTCAATGCATCAATTGAACCATTCTTTTGTGCACCTGTTGTATCAACTGCTTGGTAGTTAAATAGCATACAAATATTATATCAAACGTTCGAGAGTCTTTGGGTTAAGTGTATGTCGATAAGCCTCTTCTACAGAAATTTCTCCTGTTCTCACAAGCTCGGCCAGACAACGATTCATATCAATCATGCCTTCATTGGTACCCGTTTCAATAACGGTATTGATTTCATGAACGCGCTTTTCACGAATAAGGTTCGCAACAGCACTATTTGCAATCATGAGTTCGTATGCAGGAACAAGGCCACCAGAAATTCGTGGAATAAGACGCTGAGAGAAAATTCCCGACAAGCTTCCTGCTAATTGCATACGAATTTGATCTTGCTGACCAGGTGGGAAAGAGTCAATGATTCGGTTAATAGTTTGCGAAGCGTTATTTGTGTGGAGTGTTGAGAAAATTAAATGACCAGTTTCGGCAGCAGTAACCGCTGTAGCAATAGTTTCTGGATCACGCATTTCTCCGATAAGGCCAACATTAACATCTTGGCGGAACATACCTGTTAGAGCTGAATGAAAATCGGGTGTATCAAAACGGACTTCACGCTGATCAACAATTGATTTTTTAGATTCATACAAATACTCAATTGGATCCTCAATTGTCATAATATGTTCTGCTCGAGTTGTATTGATTAAATCAATGAGTGCAGCGAGAGTTGTAGATTTTCCTTGTCCGATTGGACCCACCACCAAAAAGAATCCTTGCTCGCGGCGAGTGAATGATTCAAGAATATTAGGCAAACGCAATTCATCGAGTGAGCGAATCTTATTAGGAATCAGGCGCAATGCTATAGAAAGTTCACCTTGGCGGTAATATGCATTACCTCTAAAACGAGCAATGTCGGCAACACTATATGCAAAATCGACATCTTTATCTTTCTTAAAAAGGTCGAGACTGTCTTTAGGCACTAAAACATCAACAAAACCTTGAAGATCTTTCGAAGTCAGAACGGGCTTTTTAACGAGTGGTAAAAGTTGACTCGCAACGCGAATCATAGGCTTTCGGCCAACACCAAGATGAAGGTCAGAAGCGCCTTCACGCAAAACCATCGAAACAATTTCTTCAAGTTCTTTTGTATAAT
>CAZWGR010000042.1:0-5371 GCA_964633555.1 uncultured Candidatus Saccharibacteria bacterium
CTTTAATTTCATAACCGCTGTAGTTAATGATTTTTCCTGCACATTTTTTAAGAAGTTGGGCAGTTTGTGGGATTAGTGAGGTCAGTGCTCGTTTCATTGTTGTATCGTTTAAGCTAGTTAAATCATTGTAGCATAAACAAAAAAGCACTAGCCCTGCTAGGGTTAGTGCTTGTAAGAACGAAACCTCGGTTCGTTCTTTAGCCCTTAGCCAACTCGATTTCGGCGAGTTGCCCTTCGAGGCGGGTGATCTCGGCGTCGAGTTGTTCGGAGTTCATGCTTCCGAGCTGATCGAACAGCATGATCTCAAGGCTGTTATCGGGATCCACACCATTGGTACGATAGCGCTCGCGGCGTTTCTCCTCTGCAACTTCGGCGGCGGTGAGCCCAGAGGCGATCAATGCCTCGTTCTCGTCGCAGCCGGCACTCTGCTCGCCAGCGAGGTTCCAGTAAAGGTCCCACTGACCGAGCTTCCCTGGGCGAAGTTGCCCAAATTCGTACCCGACGTTATCCTTCGCCGTGTATGCGTTGAACCAACGCATCGTCGTTTCAGACACGCGACCTTCGATCGCTTTGCGTTGCACCGACCAAAAGACAAGGAATTCCTCCCTACCTTCTTGGGTTACTTTTTCCATATTGAGCCTTTTTTAAGGTTTGGTTGCTCTTTGAAACTGTAAGAATGTTACAGCGTACAATCATCAATGTCAAGTCATACGTACTAATTCGTGACGTCTCTATATAGTAAGAGTAATTTAGATAAACAGAAAACCCACCATCTCGCGACAGGGGTTCCTGTGTTGAGGGTGGCGGGTTTAGAACGCTTGTTTGTAGCCTGGCTGAATGACACTGCAGGCAGTCTCCGAGGGAAAGAAAAATTCCTCCTCTTTGACACCTACCCAATCCTGATCTACGATCGCTTTGACCGACCACTTCTCTATGGTCTCGGTCCTGACCTGAGGTTCATGCTGAACGCATGTTCCATCAGGTTCGATCGAGACCGTTTCGATTTTGGTCGTGACGGTCGAGACTGCGACCAAACGTGCCCGCTGAGTCACTTCTTTGACCGTCATGTAGGTAATGTCGGGCATAAAGCTATTTTTTTAGTGTATTGTTTGGGACACGAGGCTTCCTTTCAAAGCCATTACCCATGTTAAATATCCTAGGTATAAAATAACATACTATATTTAGTCTGTCAATATATTACACCTTAAACTCTATGAGACAACCGTCTTCATATAGTCGAAACCCCACCTCTGTTTTTAAGAAAAGGTGGGGTTTTAAGTGTTGCACTGAAATGTCAGATGAAAGATGACAGTGCACCGAATACCACACTTCCGATTCCGAAAGCAGTTCGCATTCGATGACTCCAAATTCCAGTGACGCCCCACATGCGGTGTTCGCGGCGTGGTTGAGCATCAGCTGACATATGGTCGAGGTCTCGATAACGAGCATAAAGACCTCGCCATTTCACATCTGCGACCCAGATCATGACTTGCGCCACAACCACGAGGGCCAGCAACACGAGTGCAAGAATTTTCATAAGGAACTCCTGGTTAAGGTTTAACTAGATAGCAAATTACCACCTAATTTAATCTTAGTCAAGATTCCTAAATCTTTAACTCTATAGCACCACCATCTTCGAACTTGACAGATTTAATAGGTATGCTATTCTGTTCTCAGAAAGGAAATTTAAAGCCTATGAGCACTTAAGCGCCCCAGACCTAAAACGTCGGGGCTTTTTATTTGCCTAAATCTTAAACTCAATCACATCCCCATCTTTAACTACGTAGTCGCGTCCTTCAATGCGGAGTAGGCCCTTTTCGCGGGCGGTGGCGTATGAACCAGAACCTAAAAGGTCATTACAGTGAATTACCTCGGCTCGAATAAACTTTTCTTTAAAGTCACCGTGAATAGCGGCGCCAGCCTCGGGTGCTGTTGAACCAATTTTAACTGTCCAGGCACGAGTCTCGGTATCACCTGTTGTAAAGTATGTCATTAAACCAAGAAGCTCATACCCTTTTCGTATCAAAGTGTTGATACCACTGTCGCCTGCTCCAAGCCCTGTGCGCATTTCATTCTTTTCTGCTTCGGTAAGGTCTTTTAGGTCGTTCTCTATGGCAGCATCGACCACTGTGTAAAGAGCACCCTGTTCTTTAAAGAAATTAATGAGTTCAATAAAGCGAGGGTCGTTTGTTTCGTCGAGGTTTTTTCCTCCAGCTTTTTTGTTAAGTACATACAAAATTGGTTTACTCGTAAGTAGGTGGAGTGACTTAAGAAAAGGCTTTTCAAACTCTGTAGGAGTAACTGAAGAGGCTAGTTTGCCATTCTCAAGTGCTGCTTTGAGGCGCTTAACGAGTTCGATTTCAATGATAGCTTCTTTCTTACCTGCTTTTACATCGCGACCAAGGTTTTGTTCGCGCTTTGAAACTGTTTGTAGGTCAGCAAGAATGAGCTCAAGGTTAATAACCTCAATGTCTTTGAGTGGATTGATTTTTCCATCGACGTGAATAATATTGTCGTCTTCAAAAATTCGGACAACTTCGGCAATTGCATCGGTTTCGCGAATGTTTGAGAGGAATTGATTTCCAAGGCCTTCTCCGGCAGACGCTCCTTTAACAAGGCCTGCAATATCTACGAATTCAATTGCTGCGGGCACAGTTTTTACACTTGCAGAGAACTTCGCTAATTGCTCGAGTCTTTCATCAGGAACAGCAACAACACCGACCGAAGGATCGATAGTTGCGAACGGATAATTAGCGATAAGAACACTCTTACGAGTAAGAGCGGTAAAGAGGGTTGATTTTCCTACGTTGGGTAGACCAACAATTCCAATTGAAAGTGACATGAAGATAGATTAGCACACTGCCGTAAAAGTGCCACTTTCTAGGGTGTTGCGGTAATTATGACTTATGATATACTGTTTTTATCACCACAAAAAAGCTCCTTTCAGGCTAGTCCCGAAAGGGCCTTTTTTATTAACTATGACCTATTTTAGCTTGTGCTTGATTCAAGAAAAACAAAAACTTTCTATCGGGAGTATTGATTTTCTTGAGTAGTGCAGAGTATCTGTTTTGATCAGGAATAAGTATAGATTTAAGCTTGTCATTTTCTCGCAAGTATTCAGCTAAACAAAAAAAGTCTCCATCACCTGATACAATCACGGCTTTATCAAATACTGGATATTTTATCATTGTATGCAGAACAAGCTCGGCATCACAATTTCCTTTTGTAGTCCCGTCTTTATAAATGAGAGTTGGCTTGAAGACTAATGTGTATCCATTTTTCTGTAACTGCTCGTACATTCGCTGGTTTTCCTTTATGTAACCCATGAATAGATAAGCCTGAGTGACTTTAAATTTATCTTTGAGATATACTCTAAACTTCTTAAAATCAATTTTCCAACCTTGAGACTTAATACTTAGATATAAGTTTTGCGAATCAATGAAAGCAAAATTATTTTCTAAGTTATGCATGCATTAATAATATGAAAAAGTCTTGATATGTGCAAACTATTTCTTATTAAGCATTCTTCTGCTGCTTTTCCCAGAATTCTTTAAAGCGAGAACTGCGAGCCATGAGGTCATTAAAGCTTCCTGATTCTATTACTTTGCCATGCTCAAGAACAATAATTCTATCCATTTCTTTAATCGTAGAAAGTCTGTGTGCAATTACAATGGCAGTAACTTCATTAAAGAAATGTGCCAAAGAATCTTGAATCTTTTGTTCTGACTCAATATCAAGGTGCGAAGTTGCTTCATCAAGAAAAAGAATGTGCGGCTGCTTAAATACTGCGCGTGCAATTCCAAGTCGCTGGCGCTCTCCGCCTGAAAGCTTTACTCCCTTCTCGCCAATGAGAGTTTGATCACCCTGAGTGAGCTTGGTAACAAAGTCATTAATATGAGCCGTTGTGAGAGTGTGCTGATACAAGTCAGTATCATTCTCTCGCTCGGGATTTGTCATGATGATATTCTCCTTGAGACTCATATTGAATACTTCAGTTTCTTGCAATACTGGAGCAACGTATGAAATATAGTTATTGCGAGCAATGTCTTTAAGTTCTACATTGTCGAACTTAATGGAGCCGGAATAGCCTTCATATTCTTTGAGCAAAAGCTTAAAGAGCGTCGATTTACCTGCACCAGAAAGACCTACGATGCCAATTTTCTCGCCTCGCTCAATGGTAATATCGATATCTTTAAGGACATGTGCATCACCATATCCAAATGAGAGGTCATTAATTGCGAGCGTCTGCCAATTTTGAGGAAACTCTTGCTTACCTGTAGTGTCATCAATTGCCACTTTTTCATCGAGCATTTCAATGAGTCGGCCAGCATTAACCTTTGCAGCGGTAAAATCTTGAATGACCTGTGTTAATTGCCCCACAGTAGCAGAGACAAGTGCAAAGTAACCAGAAAAAAGTACAAGAAAGGCTACATCATATTTTCCATTAATAATTCCAAATGATATATATCCCATGAATGCAACATATATGAATCTGTCATAGGTAAAAGGAATTTTACCACTCGCTTGGAACCACTTAATCCTTCGCTTAACTGTTTCGATTAGTACAGTTGCTTTGTTGCGAATGTTTGCCAAGACATAGTCTGTAAGACCAAGAACTTTTACTGTTCGGATATTTCCAATTACTTCGTAGTATAGACCACTTATTTTCTCGTCATGATCATTTGCTTCGCTCATTGCCTTTACTCCAGGACGACGTAGTGAGTGTGAAAGTGAGAAATATGAAATTTGATACAGCATTAAGAATATACCGAGCATCGTATCAATCTTCATGATGATAAATATGGCACCGGTAATACTTACGATTACATCTATACCCGCATGGTTCCACATGCGAATAAGGTTTACTATGCTATATGAACCTCTTTGTATCTTTTTAATTTTATTACCAGAGTTCTCTTTTTCATGCCAGTGAATGTCGAGCTTTGCAATATGACGAACAGCTTTTTCTTCTGTATCAAGGCTAGCAATTTCCGCTCTTGAAATTGCAATATATGTCGCAAAGTAAGAGGTTATTCCGCGAGTAAGTGCAACAAGTGCCCAAATTATAAGAACCGTATAAAGAGGCTTAATTGAATCACCTTGTGCGTAGTTAGTAAAAAAACGAACTAACTCTGAGAATGCATAGGCATTATACAACCACACTGCATTTGCTATGACCGAAAGAAAAGTAGCAAAACCAAGAGCGCCCCAATAAGGGCGTGTTGAAGAGAACAAAAATGACAGAACTTTACCCGTTGAATATTTTGGTGTTTCCATATTAAAAATTAGTTTTAATTTGTTAAAAAACAAAACTAGAACCAAAACAAAACGTTCTGCCGGAGTATTGCTATTTTTGTGCTGTACCGAAAAT
>CAZWGR010000043.1:0-5238 GCA_964633555.1 uncultured Candidatus Saccharibacteria bacterium
TGCCAATTTCTCATCCTCGCTATGTAAGCAAAATTCGCGTTGGAGAAAGAAATGGCACGTTGCATACTGCACTTGCTCATACTCGAAATGAATTAGTTACTCTGATACTTAAGAAACTCGACACTCTTATTAGAATCATTGAGCCCGGGGCACTACTTATAATTGCTCTTATTGTTGGCGGTCTTGCTATGTCGATTTTGACGCCGCTTTATTCTTTAACTCAAGTCTTGCGCCAATAGTATGTATGTACGTGGTTTTATTTCAGTTGATACATTATTAGCTTTGGCACTTATAAGTACTTTGGCTATTATGCTTGCACATATACCACGTTCTAAAATTAATATTTTTAATGCGCTCGGTTCAGCTCAAAGTATTCAAAACACTCCAAGTGTCAATGATATTCAGAATCCATATCGCTGTTTCGGCAACTTTAATTTTAAAGCAATTGATATTCCTCAAACTGCATATATTACGCATGTATGGCAGCAGGGACCAATACTCATAGCCTCATACGATAGTACTCAGGGTAGCGATGATGATATTCGTATGTATAAAAAGTCATCAAGCTGGAAACAAATTGCTGCATATAACTTTGGCCCAGGTACACAAGCTTTTGATGTGGTGGGCGAAGGTATTTTAGTGGGGAATACTTCAGTTAATAATCATATTGGTTATTTTGAATTTGATACACAGGGTCAATTAGTATTGGTGAACACAATTAACCTACCGCGATCACGGGCAACATCAACACCAATTATTCGCAGTATATTGCATGTTGGCTCAGGATACGTAGCTATAGGAACAGAGAAATGGGATGGCCCGGAACTTACTCTTGTGCGTATTGATTCATCTAAAAATATATCAATTATAAATACTTTTGAAATTGGGGCAGTGGTGACAGACATTATTACAAACAATAACTTTATTATTGTTGGAACGGGTGCTGTGCAAGAAGTGTTTTTGTTGAGTGGTATAGCTGAAGGATCTTTTGAAATCAAAGACTCAATAAGTTTTCCGGGATATGCAACGCACGACGCTATGTCTTTATCGTGGCTTTCAACGTCGACTTTTGCTGTAGGAAGGTCAGTCGGTGGCTTTAACGTAATTCATGAGCCAGAGCTTGCAATTGTAGATATTGAGCAGGGCGAGCTATGGGTCAAAGAAACTTACGATGTTGGCGCAAGTGTTTATGGTGTTCGCAGTTACAGTACAAGTACTGCAAGCGTGAGTGAACCATATACATTAGCAACAAATAAAATAAGTTTTGGAGTTAGAGATTTGCTCGGTGCAAATAGAGTGAGCTCGACAATGAGAGCTCCAGCAATTAGTTTGAGTACATGCAACGGTCGTTATCATACAGGTAATCATATATAACTATGCTCATAGAATATTGCATACATATTATTTTAATGTCAGTCATTGGGCTTTGCTTACATTCTTTTATCTCTTTCGGTTTTGCTGAAATCTCAGCATGGAAAATAGACAATATAAATTTAGAACAATATGTTACACACTAAAGGATTTATTGCTACACCCGCTGTTTTTATTGTGATGAGCTTTGTCATGATTATCATTGCAAGGCGTAACGTGTCGCAGTTTATTATGTACGACAACATGCTTCGCAGTGAAGTTCGAAGGGTACTCATGGAGACTTCGCAATATTATGCAGATTGGATACAAAGCTCTCTGAGCTACGGTTATATTGTCTATAAAATGCAAGGGAATGATGTTTTAGAGCAGATTGATTCTTTTAAGCAAGAATTTCTTTCGCTACAAAGAGTAATTGAATGTAAGTATTCATTTTTACACGATTCACCACAGGACTTATATAAAGTTGAGATTATATGCCGGACTGAGCAATCTTTGTACGGAATAGAATATGTGCGAATATTATCTTTCAATAAAAGTGATTGGGGCTTGGGACTTGTGAATGAAATAAAATTCTTTAAGAAAATTTGATTTATATTTAATAAATTATTACGTGGAGCACGCTACGATGGTGGGGTATTAATAATATAAAATTATGAATTATACCCGCCATAGAAAAAGCTTGAAAGCGCACGCAAAGGGATTTACTCTCGTAGAAGTTATGCTCGTTATTGGCCTTATCGGTATCCTAGCCGGAATGGTTATTGTTGCAATTAATCCTGTGCGCCAATTTAAGGTTGCTCGTGATACTGAAAGACAAACACACATACTTGCACTCATGAATGCAGTAAATGCAAATATGAGCGAACACTCAGGGATCTTTACATGTAACGGAGTGGTCCAGGATTTACCTACAACAACACTCAAACTTATTTCATCTGATCAGGATGGACTCGATATTCGCAGTTGTCTCGTTCCGGCATATTTAGGTGAACTTCCTCAGGATCCAAAAACAGGTAGGGCATACAATACGGTGACGGGATACAGCACTGGCTATACGCTCGGCATAAGTAGTACTACTGGCAGTCTTGTCCTTGAGGCTCAGGGCGAAATAGACGCGCGTATTACAGTTGGGCGCTAAGTATGATATATTCGTCGTATGTTAGCTATACGACCATTTAAAGCAATTATAGGGGCTATTACTGCCATATTAGTGGCTATAGTCCTTATGCAGCCAGCATATGCCCAAGCAAGCTCAGGCGAGCTTATTGAAGATACAGAGCATACATATTTAGGTCAGATTACTGAGGTAATTAAGACCGAAAAACGTACTGTTATTACAGGTCTTGAAACCGAGGTTCAAACACTCAGCGTTCGCCTTATTGATGGATCATATAAGGGTAAGGTTGTTGAAGTTCGAAATGATTATGCTCCGCTTAAAGAAGGCGACAAACTTTATATTCGCCATACCGTACGATGGGAGGATGGTGTAGAAACTTTTTACGCCGGCGAACCATATCGATTACCATTCTTATTCTGGATCACGGTTGCTTTCATTGTACTTACAATTATCTTCGGTGGAATGCAGGGTGTTCGAGGATTAGTGAGTTTGTTCGGAAGTCTTGCACTCATTGTCTATGTATTACTCCCAGGAATTAGTAGCGGGTTCTCTCCGCTTTTAATTGCCCTTGGAGTATCATCGCTCATTATTATTCTTGGATCATATGTAACTCACGGCTTTACCAAAACAACAAGCTCAGCAGTTATCGGTATGATCATTACGGTAATTGTTACAGGATTGCTGTCGTATTACTCAGTGTATGGTCTTAATATGACAGGCTTTGAAACTGAAGAGGCTGTATTCCTTAATATTAAAACAGCCGGAGCAATTGACTTTAGAGGCCTTCTTCTTGGAGGAATTCTCATCGGTCTTCTTGGTGTACTTTACGACGTTGCAATAGGGCAAGCAGTTACCGTAGAAGAACTATCACGCTTTGCACCGCATGCAAGTCGCAAAGCAGTATACTTACGCGCTGTGCGCATTGGTCGCGAGCATATCGGAGCTTTGGTTAACACTTTGGCAATTGCTTATGTCGGAGCATCGTTGCCACTCTTACTCCTGCTGTATGTATCCGCTGTCGACGTAGTGCCGCTCTTGAATCGTGAAATGTTTGCTGCTGAAATAGTTCGTACAATGATTGGTAGTATTGGCCTTGTACTTGCGGTTCCAATCACTACATTGTTTGCTGTGACAATGCTCATTAAAAAACATACAGATAGCCCTGAGCTTACTCAAAAGCAAAATGAATTGCTCAAAAGCTTTGAAGGACACGGCCACAGTCATGGGCATAATCACGGAAGCGCTGGTGTGCCACATGTTCATACAGATACATGTCGCCACAAATAAAGAATAGGGTATACTAGGCGTATGCAATTCTTTATATTCTTCGGTATTGTACAAGGTTTACTATTCCTTACTCACTTTGTGGTGTACAAAGCTCTTGTTAAGAGTCTTGTGGTTACTGATCCACATATGCTTTTGGCACTTAAGATTATATTCGGCATATTGTCGGTGTCGTTCTTTGTGTCGAATGTTGGCTTTACTTCAGACTCTGCCTTGGGGAATTCTCTCTACTACTCAGCGGCTGTATGGCTCGGCACTTTGTGGTGGCTATTCTTGGCAAGTGTCATTATCTCGGTTGTGTATGCTTCTGTGTATATGCTTGGCGGCGATGCTTTTATAGGGCAATCACTTAATCTTATTCGTAGCATTACCTCGGTGCTATTTATTGCAGCTTTTGCAATAAGTGGTTACGGAATTATGCAGGGTAATACCTTGAATGAGGTGAGTTATACCGTAGAGCTTCCAAACTTGCCGCCCGAATGGAAAAATAAAACGATAGCCTTTATTGCCGACACTCACTTTGGAAAGGTTCACCGAGAAAGTCATGCATACGATGTTATTAATAAATTATCACGTAAAAATGTAGAAGCAGTATTTATTGGTGGTGACTTTTACGACGGTCCACGTATGGACTTTGATAGCGTAGCTCGGCCATTTGGGGAGTTTAAAACAACATACGGAACTTTCTTTGTTACTGGAAATCACGAAACATACAGAGATGAACCATATGTACAACACATTGAAAAGAACGGAATTATTGTTCTTAAAAATGATTTCGTAAGTCTCAGAGGTCTTATTGTTGGCGGTGTTGAGTATAGTAATAATACTAAAGCACAAGATTTGGCAATAACGTTGCAAAAGATGCGCGGAAACATTACTGCTGAATTTGGTGATGCTCCATACATTTTGCTTAAGCATGTTCCAGATAATCTCGAGGTTGTACGTGACTCAGGAGTTAATTTGATTTTGTCAGGACACACTCATAAAGGCCAAGTGTGGCCATTCTCAATTCTTGCTCGATATATCTATAAAGGATTTGAGTATGGCAATAATACTCTTGGAAAGCTTCGTGTAATTACTACAAGTGGGGCAGGTACATGGGGTCCTCCACAAAGAATTGGCACGCAGCGCGAAATCGTCTTTATTACTTTCAAGTAATAGTATGGAATCGTATCTTAAGGTGCTTGGAGTTGTTGAGGCTGGTTTTCCTGGTACAGCTGAAGAAGATATTCATGAAATGTCTCTCGATGATTTCCTCATACAAAAAAGAGAAGCAAGTTATATGCTCAGGGTTAAGGGCGATAGTATGATTGATGCAGGAATTATTGAGGGCGATTACGTTATTGTTGAAAGAGGCGCTCAACCAAAAGTTGGTGATATTGTTATTGCTCGTATCGACGGAGCTTTTACTATGAAATACTATCGCAAAGATACTTCAGGTAATTTATATTTAGAAGCTGCCAATG
>CAZWGR010000044.1:0-5189 GCA_964633555.1 uncultured Candidatus Saccharibacteria bacterium
AACTCGTTCAAGGGGGACTTCTCCCTCGGGCAAGCTGCCGGAATTGCAACAGCAGCGATCTCACCGATCGTTGGGCTGCCACTCCTTGGCGTGGATAAAATTTCGGGTGCTCACCGCACTCGGAATGGAATCCATGTTAAGTTACAGCCCTTGAAACAAGGGGCAGTGGCTGGTCATACACCACCCGGACCCCATCATGATGCACCTATGGCAAACGGCAGTAGCGCTCCGGTCGCAGCAATGCAGCCTGAGTACAACTATCCTGCCCAACAGGTGTACGGTAGTGGAAGTCTCGCCGTCGGTGAACCCGTGCAGGTTGTGCAGCAACCTGTCTACGTCCAGCCTCGGGGTCGGCCCGAAGTTTGGAGCACTTTCCCTTCGTGGCATGGGTCAGACGGGGTTGTTCGAGACTTCTCGGAGTTCCAGTTCGGTAGGGTTCGACAAAGCCCCACCCCTGGAAGCCCCGAAGCTACTCAGGCCTCAGGGCAGCGTTACACACGGCCAGCAGGTGGCTTGGTAACACAAAAAGCTGGTGGACTAGTCCAACCAGCTGGAGGCTTAAGGGGCAACCCCTAAGCCTAGCGGCTAAGCCGCGCAAAAAGCACCCCTCACCGGGTGCTATTTTTTTGGATCAAAAATTGTTGCTTCAAGTTTGTCGCCACGCAGTATCTGACTGATTCTGAGGCCGCCATAGATTGATGGCAAGATACCAATTCCATTACAACCCAAATTGTAGAGCAGAACAGGATTTTTTGGTTCAGCTCCAATGAGTCGAACTCCGTTTGGCGTATAGCCCATAAGGCCGTGCCATGTAAACTGATATTCAACTTGCGAATCCTTCTTTGCAGGATCTAAATAAGTTGAGTGCACGAAATCATCAATCTGTTTCTGAGCTTCTTCAGGATATTCATAGTCGCCAATGTATTTTTCTCTGTCATCCAAATCGTGTTCAGGGCCACCGATGCAAATAAGACTTTTTCGAGAATTGTCATCTGTCTTATATTCGCGTCGTGTTAAATAAACATAAGGATCAACCTCGGTAGCATCAGGGTCGGTAAAGTAACTGATTGCTGTTGGAGGCTTAGTGTAGTCTTCTAAATAGCCTGACATATAACCAACGACGCCTGTTACCAAGTGATGAAATTTAGCATCAATATCAAGCCCCTTTTCATTAATAATTGAAAAATGCTCAAAGCCATTTGTACACAAAACTACTTTCGCAGTTGTGAGAGTTGCAACATCAACGTCGAGTAAAGCATGATCCTTCTTAAGAACAACTTTCTTTACTGGTGAATTTTCATACAAAGAAAAACGCCCTTTATATTTATTCAAAAGATAATCAACAACTTCTTGGCAAAAGAGCGCTGAGTTTGTAGTTCCCTTCTGGTGCGAAGCACAAGCAACAAAAGTAGAATTCTTTGTTTCAAGGCGGGATAAAATTTCATCGCGCGGAGCAACTTTAAAAATCTCTGCATATTTTTGTGGAATTTGCTCAAGAAAAGGCGCATCTGCTGCAATAAGGATTTCTTCAACATGAAGGCGGGCATTCTTTCTTTCAAATGCATCCTCAAGAAATTCCAGAACTTGTTTTTCACTCGAAAAACCTGCATGGCCTGTAAAACGATCGAGTGGAATAGTAAGGCCGGCCTCGGTATACATAGTCATGAGTAGTACCCATGCGGATTCAATAGCCGCCCAAGCATGAGCAGCCTTTTTAACACCAAACTCTTTAACCATATCTTTAAACGGTCGTTCAAAGTAACTCACTATCTGACCTGCATTATGCCCAGTTGCTCCATGAGCCAATCTGCCCGCTTCAATAAGTACCACCTTAGAATTTGTGTTTTTGAGGAGAAAAAATGCTGTCGATATACCTGCAATACCCGCACCGACAACAGTAACATCCGTTGTAATATCATGAGAAAGCTTAACAACAGGTCGCTCTTTATTAAGCTGACTTACCCATGGAGAAGTAGATACTTTCATGGATACATTATATCATTGCCCGAGTGGCCACCTAAAACATTTTATCCACGGAGTTGTTGCTTCTTTGCTCGAATTCCTTTTGTTTTCTCTTTCTCGGCTTTCTTTGCTGCTTTATCACTCTTTTCGAGTCGAGTTCTAAAAGCATTAAGCTCATCACGAATAATTGCAGCACTCTCGAAGTCGAGTATTTTAACTGCTTCAGCCATCGCTTGCTCTTTCTCTCGGATAAATACGAGTGGATTCTTCTCGAACTGTTGTGTATCGATACTCATCATCGAAGACACGGCTTTGGCGTGTTCAGATCGAATCTGATCAGTGATATCGTGAATCTTCTTTTTAATTGTCTGTGGAGTAATACCGTGCTTTTCATTGTAAGCAAGCTGGATTTTTCGGCGGCGTTCGGTTTCGGCGATAGCCCGAGTTAAAGAGCCTGTCATTCCATCGGCATAGAGTATTACACGGCCATTAACATTTCGAGCGGCGCGACCGATTGTTTGAATCAAAGAAGTCTCTGAACGCAAAAAGCCCTCTTTGTCAGCATCGAGAATTCCAATAAGTGAAACTTCAGGCAAATCGAGACCTTCACGCAAAAGGTTTACACCAACAAGACAATCAAAGACTCCTTTACGGAAATTCGTCAGAATGGTAATGCGCTCAATTGTTTTAATGTCGCTGTGTAAGTATTCTGCTTTAATGCCGCGCTCTTTAAGGTACTCAGACAAGTCCTCGGCCATTTTCTTAGTAAGAGTTGTAGCAAGAACACGATCACCCTTTTTAATTGTTTGTTCTGCTTCATCGATAAAGTCAAAAACTTGGCCAGCGTATCCTGTACTTTTGTTCTCGATAACAGGTTTAATAGCGATAACTGGATCAATGAGACCTGTTGGGCGGATTACCTGCTGTATCACTTTCTTGCCAGACTTTTCTATTTCATACTTACCAGGTGTTGCCGATACATAGAGTGTTTGACCAACTCGCGCTTCAAATTCATCAAATTTAAGTGGTCGATTGTCTTTTGCAGAAGGAAGTCTAAAGCCGTACTCAACGAGAGTATTTTTACGTGATTGATCACCAGCAAACATTCCACCAATTTGCGGTACGGTAACGTGTGATTCATCGATCACTGTTAAAAAGTCTGGTGTACCATCAGGTAAATGTGGAAAGTACGAAAGTAGTGTGTCAGGAGCCTCACCTGCTTTTTTCTGTGAAAAGTGTCGTGAATAGTTTTCAATGCCTGTACAGTAGCCAACTTCTCGAATCAAGGCGAGATCGTATTTTACTCTTCGCTTAAGGCGCTCTGCTTCTAAGTTCTTGCCTGCCTTTATGAGTTCAGCGAGTCGTTCTTCAAGCTCTGTTTGTATTGTCTTAAAAGCTCTATCCGCCTGCTCTTTGTCACTAATAAAGTGCTTGGCTGGGAAAATAAAGACATCTTTAAGCTCTGTATTCGTAATGGTTCGAGTAATTGGGTCAATTGAAACTATTGAATCAATGGTAGAACCAGCATATTCAAAACGATAAATAATGCGCTCGTTAACGGGCATTACTTCGAGTGAGTTTCCAACGGCTCGAAACATACCTGGTTCAAGGTCAGCGTTTGTTCTTTCAAAATGTATATCAATGAGCTTGCGAATAAGATCATTGCGACCCAAAACATCACCACGAGCAATTCGTAAATTTACCTTTTGATATTCTTCAGGGCTACCGAGGCCGTATATACAAGAAACCGAAGCTACGATAATTACATCTTTGCGTGTAAGCAAAGCCTGTGTAGAAGCGTGGCGTAAGCGATCAATTTCTTCATTGATCATTGCCTCTTTTTCGATATACGTATCAGTTACGGGCATGTATGCTTCTGGCTGATAAAAGTCATAGTACGAAACAAAGTAGTGTACTGCATTATGCGGAAAAAATTCTCGGAATTCCTGAGCCAGCTGCGCAGCCAAAGTCTTATTGTGTGCAATAACAAGTGTTGGCTTACCAAAATTTTGCAAAACATGCGCTACCGAGAATGTCTTACCCGAACCCGTAACACCCAAAAGAGTTTGGTGTTTTTCACCTTTCTTTAAGCCTTCGGTGAGCGCAGCAATAGCAGCCGGTTGATCGCCAGCTGGTTCAAAACTCGACTCAAGCTTAAAGGGTGAATTCTGCATAAATATAAAAACGAATACCGATACTCTACACCAAACACGCAAAAGAAACTACTATTTGCGCAAAATAGCTTTTGTACAAGCCTTAACGATAGAGGCAACATCCATGCCATATTCATGTATGAGTTCATCGGGAGTTCCCGTTTGACCGAATTCATCATGCACGCCAATAAATTCAATTGGCACAGGAATATGCTGAGCACAACACTCAGCCACAGCACTACCAAGACCACCTGCAATTTGATGCTCTTCAACAGTTACAAGAGCACCGGCTTCTGAAGCGAGTTTCCACACCGCATCAGTATCAAGCGGTTTAATAGTGTGCACATTAAGTAATTTAACTGTGTGGCCCATTTCTTCAAGTTCGCGAGCTGCATGTAAAGCGTTCGCAACTAATGCTCCTGTTGCAATAATGCCAACATCATACCCCTTCTTTACTCCATCTGTTGCATGCATGCAATTTGCTTTGCCGATAGTAAAAGGAGTATCTTCGGTAGTCATGATGGGTGTCTTTTCTCGAGCCAAACGGATGTATGTAGGATCCTGTGTTCGAGCACAAGCAAGAGTCGCTTTGCGAGCCTCAATCATATCGCAAGGAGAAATAACTACCATGCGTGGAATTACGCGCATAATGGCAATATCTTCTATTGCTTGGTGTGTTCCGCCATCTGGGCCAACAGAAATTCCCGCATGTGAACCAGCAATTTTAACGGGCACATTATTATATGCAATTGTTGTGCGAATTTGTTCCCAATTGCGGCCCGGACTAAACATTGCATACGAAGTAATGAAAGGAATTTTACCCATTGCGGCCATACCCGAAGCTACAGAAGCTAAGTTTTGTTCAGCAACACCGATTTCAATAAAACGTTGAGGAAATGCTTCTTTAAAAAGATGCATTTGTGTTGACTCAGTAAGATCAGCACAGAGGCCAACAATTGCAGGATTTGCTTTTCCGGCAGCCAAAAAACCTTCACCAAAACCTTTTCGTATTGGTGCTTGCTCGCATTCTTCGGTAAAGAATTTTGGATTAAGTTTAATTGGTTGCTGGCTCAT
>CAZWGR010000045.1:0-4785 GCA_964633555.1 uncultured Candidatus Saccharibacteria bacterium
TAATTCGTAAAATACCCATATATTCCAGCTCAAATCGTTATATTTCAAGGTTCTACATACATATTATACACCTGATTACATCACATGTCAAGTACACTACCACCGCATAACACACCATCAAAAAACCCTTATATATCAATACAAAAACCCACCTTTCAGTGGGTTTTCTTTTTTAAAACTACTTAACAGCAGCCTTCTTAACCAACGCATTCAATCTTGATTTTTTTCGAGCTGCAGCACCATCTTTAATGGTGTTACCTTTAGCAGCTTTATCAAGTGCTTGATACGCTTTTGGAAGAAGCGCATTCGCCTCTTTTACTTTACCCTCTTTGACAAGTTTCTTTACAGCTTTCACTGCATCTTCCACTTTTTTTGTTCTTCGCAGGTTGAAAACCTTTTTTCGCTCACCTGAACGTAGAGCTTTTTTTGCTGATGATGTTATTGGCATGTTATTTATTTATACTATATTTTTATATTAATTACTTACGCGCGTCAACAATAGTCTTCTCTACGTTTGGTGGTACAGCTTCGTATTTAGCGAATTCCATAGTGTTTGATCCTTGTCCTTCAGTCATAGATCGTAGTTGAGTTGTATAACCAAACATTTCTGAAAGAGGAACCATAGCTCGGATAACCTTGTTAAGTCCTCGGTCTTCCATTCCTTCTATTTGACCTCGCTTAGCTGACAATGATCCTGTTACGTCTCCCATGAATTTCTCTGGAACAACTACCTCTACGCGCATAATAGGTTCCATGATTACTGGTCGTGCTCGTTTAGCTCCATCTTGGAATGCTTGTGAGGCAGCAATCTTGTAGGCAATTTCTGATGAGTCAACATCGTGGTATGAACCATATGTAAGCTCACAAGACACTCCTGTTAGTGGGAATCCTGCAACAATACCTCGATCCATGGCCTCTCGAACTCCTTTCTGTACAGCTGGAATAAATTCTCCTGGAATAACACCTCCTTTAATAGAATCGATAAACTCGAATCCTGGCTCTCGGTGTACGTTTTTAGGAATCTTTGCTCCTTCTACAACATCTTCAAGTGGTTTAAGGTTGATTCGAACGTGTCCATATTGTCCCTTACCTCCTGACTGCTTAGCATACTTATATTCAACATCGTTTACTGCAGCAGTAATAGTTTCTCGGTAGGCCACTTGAGGTTGACCTACGTTAGCTTCTACGTTGAACTCTCGTTTCATACGGTCGATCATGATTTCCAAATGCAACTCTCCCATACCAGCGATAAGAGTTTGTCCTGTCTCAGGGTTTGATGTAACTCGGAAAGTTGGATCTTCATCTCCCAGTTTCTTAAGAGCGATACACATTTTCTCTTGATCAGCCTTTGTCTTTGGTTCAATAGATAGAGAAACCACAGGCTCAGCGAATTTAATTGTTTCAAGAATAATAGGATTACTCTCATCACAGAATGTGTGTGATGTTAGGGCTTCTTTAAGACCTACAGCTGCAGCAATTTCTCCGGCGAACACTTTCTTTACCTCTTCTCGTTTGTTAGCTTGAAGTCGTACGATTCGTCCTAGTCGCTCTTTGTTTCCTGTTGTTGAGTTGTAGATATATGAACCAGCTTCAATTGTTCCTGAGTATACTCGGAAGAATGTAAGTTGTCCTACGAATGGATCGTTTTGTAGTTTAAATGCAAGCGCAGAAAATGGCTCTGTATCTGAAGATTTTCGTTCCATTTCCTCTCCTGTATCTGGGTTTGTACCTTTGATTGGTGGTACATCAAGTGGTGATGGAAGATATTCGATCACAGCGTCAAGAATAAGTTGTACTCCTTTATTTTTCAAAGCAGTTCCTGTGAACACTGGGAATAGACTGTTTGAAAGAGTTCCTTTTCGAATAGCAGCCTTAAGTTCTTTAATATCAAAATCTGTTTTTCCATCTAGGTATGCATTCATCAATGCCTCATCTTGCTCAACTGCTTTTTCAACAAGTTCAGCTCGACGCTTTGTAGCTTCATCTAGGAATTCTGCAGGGATTTCAGATTCAATGATCTTGTTACCCATGTCTCCTTCAAATGTATATGCTTTCATTTTTAGAAGATCAATAACTCCGGCCATTTTATCCTCCTCTCCCATAGGGATTTGCATTCGAACAGCATTTTTACTCAATCGATCGATGATTGATTTAAATGATCGCTCAAATGAGCCTCCTGTTCGGTCTAGTTTGTTAATAAAACAAATTCGAGGAACGTGGTATTTGTCAGCTTGTCGCCATACAGTTTCTGATTGTGGCTCTACTCCAGCTACACCGTCAAATACAGTAACAGCACCATCAAGAACTTTGAGTGATCGCTCTACTTCTACAGTAAAGTCTACGTGTCCTGGTGTATCGATAATGTTAAATCGATGCATTATAGACTTGTCAGTTCCCATGTATGTTGGATTCCAAAAACAAGTAATAGCAGCGGCAGTAATTGTAATACCTCGCTCTTTCTCTTGTTCCATCCAGTCTGTTACAGCTTCACCATCGTGCACCTCACCAATCTTGTGTGACATACCTGTGTAATACAGAATACGTTCTGAAGTTGTTGTTTTTCCAGCGTCGATGTGGGCGATGATTCCAAAGTTTCGTGTTCGCTCTAGTGGATAATCTCGTTGCATATATTAATTATATTTTTAAATTTTGTTTTTATAAATCAGATTATAACGTATTTTCTTGACTGAGAAATAATTTTTAGGTTCCTCCACAGGAGCCGCTGCCGGCGACGAGGACTGGAACCCTAAAAATTATGACAAAGTTGTTACCACGCCATATGAGCAAAGGCCTTGTTAGCCTCAGCCATTTTATGTGTATTCTCTCGTTTCTTCATCGCCTCACCTTCACCTTTCATTGCAGCCAAAATCTCATCTGCAAGTTTTAAGTGCATAGGCTTTCCTTTTTTATTTCGAGCGGCGCCGATAATCCATGTCATAGCCAAAAATGTCTTTCGCTCTGGTCGGATTTCGTAAGGAACCTGATAGTTTGCTCCTCCAACTCGTCGTGATCGAACCTCAACTTGAGGTGATACAGCTTTAATAGCAGTATCAAAAACCTCTAGAGGATTTTCTGTGTTAGCTTTCTCTGCAATAACATCAAGCATGTCATAAATAACACCTCGAGCAGTTACTTTTTTACCATCCCACATAACGTAGTTGATAAATTTTCCTAATGTATCTGAATTATACTTTGGATCTGGACCCGCTGTATTTCGATTTTTTACTTTTCTTCGCATTGTTTTTAATTAATTATTTTTTGTAATTTGCCACCCGTTGTAGTGTTGTTCCTGGAATGCTCCAGTACTCCGGTTATGTGGACTTTATTTGTTTGTAAGAATCCGTTCAAAGATTATTTTTTAGCAGCTGCTTTTGGTTTTTTCGCACCGTACATAGATCGAACTTTTCTTCGCTTATCAACACCGGCGCAGTCAAGTTTTCCTCGTACGATTGTATATCGAATACCAAGGTCTTTTACACGACCACCTCGAATAAGAACCACTGAGTGTTCTTGTAGGTTGTGTCCTTCTCCTGGAATATATGCAGTAACTTCATGACCATTTGTAAGTCGAACACGAGCGATTTTTCGAACCGCTGAGTTAGGCTTTTTAGGAGTCTTTGTTGTTACCTTTGTACATACACCTCGCTTGAAAGGTGAATTATAAAAGATAGGTCGGTTTTGTAATGTGTTAAAACCACGAGTAAGCGTTACCGCTTTACTCTTTCTTTTTGCCTTTGAACGATTTCTTTTTACCAATTGATTTAATGTAGGCATAAGGGCTAATCTACTACATTTTTAAGGCTTTTGCAAGAGATTCTTCTTTCTTTTTCGAGGGTTTGATGTCTTTGGGGTTGGTGTTGGTGTCGATGTTTGGGCCGGTTGGTGGTTTTTTGAGGTTGGCTGACTATTAGGACAGCACAAAATACAGAAACTTCTGCACAAACGGAGCAATTATTTGCCAAATGATAAGTACAACGATCAGGCCAAGAAAGAACCCTTTTTGCTCCATCCAGTTTTTAAACCCGTGAAAACGTTGTGGTATAAGGCCAAATAGGATTTTAGAACCATCAAGTGGAGGTATAGGCATGAGGTTAAATATAGCCAGAATCATGTTTATGATAACAACCGTTGCAGAAAAAAGAGCAAAAGCTGAGCTTATGGGAGCAAATTTGATGATACATACAAAAACAGCTGCTATGACAATATTTGTCAGAGGACCTGCAGCTGCAGTAATTACCTCTCCCCACCGCTGATTTCTAAAATTATAAGGGTTTATTGGTACAGGTTTGGCCCAACCAAACATAAAACCAGGAGAAACAAGGGCGCACATAGCAGGTACAATGATGGACCCAAATAGGTCTATGTGGGGAACAGGGTTCAGAGTTAGTCGGCCGGCATGTTTTGCTGTAGGATCACCTTGGGCGAGCGCAGCTATACCATGAGCGACCTCATGAGCGATAATAGATACAATAAGGATAAGAAAGGCTATAAATGACATATACCGCTATTGTACACAAAGGTTTTTGATTTGCCTAAATATCAGACACATGCTACTATAAGCCCCATGTCAAAAGTTTGCGCAATTACAAAAAGAGGATCTATTAACGGCGGACGATATTCTAACCGAACTCGTGCGACTCAGTATAACCCTACTCCAAAAAAACGACGATACGCTAACCTACAGAAGAAGAAAATCTTTGTTCCTGAGTTGAACAAGACAGTTACACTAACTGTATCTACTCGAGCAATTAAAACTATTCAAAAGAGAGGTGCATACGCAACTCT
>CAZWGR010000046.1:0-4265 GCA_964633555.1 uncultured Candidatus Saccharibacteria bacterium
TCATATTTAATCCGCTCTATAACGCGCTTATTTATTTACTCGACCTCTTCCCTTTTCTCGATATTGGTATCGCTGTTATTGTTTTTACTTGTCTCGTAAAGTTTGTTTTGTACCCTCTTTCAAAAAAAGCGCTTGTTACTCAAGTCCGCATGAAAGAAATTGAGCCAAAGATGAAAGAAATTCGCACAAAATATGCGAATGATCAAAAGAAACAAGCAGAAGAAATGTTTGCACTATACCGCAATGCAAAAGTAAACCCTTTTTCAAGTATCATTGTTTTGGTTATTCAACTCCCTATCATCTTTGCTCTCTACGCAGTTTTTGCTCGGTCTGGATTGCCAGTAATTAATGAAGCAATTCTTTATTCATTCATTCAGCCCCCTGTGATTGATATGAATTTCCTCGGTCTTTTTGATGTTGGTTCAAAAAGCATTATTTTAGCCCTTATTGCAGGAGCCACACAGTATTTTCAGCTTAAATACTCGCTTTCAAGTGTTGCGGCAGGCGCGAGCGCTCCCCAGGTTAAGACTGATAATTCTAATAAGCCTGATTTCCAAGAGGAATTTGCTAAAAGCATGTCTATCTCAATGAAATACGTTTTCCCTGTGCTTATGGTAGGTATTTCTTACTCAGTTTCTGCGGCTATTGCCCTCTATTTTATTACAAGCAGCCTATTTACACTCGTACAAGAAATAGTAATTCGCCGACATATTAAAGCTTTACAGCAAGAAGCTGATATTAGCTAGTCATTCAAATCAAGAGCCCAAAGAGTGAGGTCTTGTTTATTTATGAATACAAGGTAGTTTTCGCGAGGATCAAAGACAGGATCGAGAACATCAATCTCTTGCTGAGCTTCTTCGTATAAATCGTTAAGGAGGACTGTTTCCCCTGTTTGAGTGTTGAGGTACCAAAGCTTATCATCAAAGCTTACAGTGCCCTTATACCAATCGTCAGGCATAAGGTTTCCGAGTGGTGTGTTGGGTACTGCACAAATTACTTCGTATAAACGAACCTTACTCCATACGCATTTATCTGCAACTGTTCCAAGAACGGTATCAAGAACGTTTCCATCTTTGAGAGAATACACTTTGGTTTGAACAATGCGGCCACGAGATTCAGAAAAGAGTATTTTTGAGCCATCCTTGCTCATTTTGGTAGTTAGGCCCAAAACATTTGATATAACCTTATCAAACACTCGCGTACGAGTATTGAGTGTATATGCATATCCCCCACTTCTGCCAGATGCTTTTGTGGTAAGGACAAGGAATTCTTCAGTTGGCCATTCTATATTCCATAAAGGAAGTGGTGACTGAAATATTTGTTGAGAAACAAGAGGGGTCGAAAGATTTCCGAGAGAAGCAATGATTCCCGAACTAGTTTTTCGAATTGCCACAAAACGCTCGCTCTGCGGTGCTGTTATAAATGAAAGCACATCACGACTCGAAGCATTTGGTTTTACTATATAAGTTGTTTCGGTTGTACTCGGCGAACCCAATTTTGTTGTTGTGGCAGTCGATGTTGAAGTCGTTTTATTTGCCACAGTCGAAGGTGTTACGCGGTTCAAAACAGGCTTAACTGTCTGGATATTAAGTATTGTATGTGTTGGGTTTGTGTCATCATCACGCAAGAATCCTAAAATAGCATTGTTTCCCGACGGAGAAAATGCGGTTGTATAGACTTTCGGTAAGGTTGTATTTGATATTTTAACTACAGCACCTGTTTGAAGGTTTGTTTCATAGATATGACCGTTTCCACGATCAACAAAACGAACAGTTGAAGATGTAGCTGATGTGCTTGATGCATAGAAACCACTCACTGGTTTGTCGTATACCTGAAAGAGTCGAGGTCTTTTTACCTGCTGAGGAATTTGCTGTGTCGGCTCTTGGCGAGTAGTTGTAGCTAATGGTGTTGTTGGTGTATCAACCCCAGGTGTTAGGCGATTAAAAGGAAAAAACCATGGTGACTGATTATTTCCTGTTGTTTGAGAAGGAATAATTGTTGAAAGTAATTCAGGTCGGAAAAAGAAAATATACAACCCTACCCCGAAGGCTATGCAGAACACTATAAGAAGAGCGAGGAGTATTTTTCTTAACATGTTATTTATAAGTTGCTTTAATATTTTCGAGGCGCTGAGCATAGAATTTCATAGAAGCTTCATAGAATTTAGCAGCAGGATCCACAGCCCTCTCTGTTCCAAATTTTTGATTAAGCGCTACGGATGTCGTTCTTGTATTGATACCATTGAGCACCCCTTGAAGTTGTGCGTTGTTTGCTATTGCAAATTCAGACGCTTTAGCACCCTGTGTTGCTGTGCGGTTTGCAAATGCTTCGTAACGCTTTTCTAGATCAATGGTCGACTTTGCGAAATCAAGCAACTCTTTAAAAATTACCTGTCGAGAGTTTATCATACTTAAACCCAGTGTATCACCATAAGGGTCAATCTCTCTCTTTGCTGCCTGATAAGGTGCTGTAAAAAAGATTAGGCTACTATCGCTATCAATCTCACTTTTATATTCCGGGTTGTCATTTGATAGTACAGATTTGCTGCGGTTCCATGTGCCCGTCTCAGATGAGGGAACATCAATATCCTCAAGCTCCTCAACAAGCTCATTAAAATTCTCAATAACCTGACTTTCTGCAGTAGATAGAACTTTTTTTCTACGAAGAACCTGCTCTTGGTTAATTAGTGAGCGTAGTCGGTCGCGAGACTCATTGGTTTGAACATCAAGAGCTCTTAATGCGTTAATTTCTTGCGTTATCTTTGCCAAATCTTTAGCATATTCACCTGAAACATCATCAAGTATTTGACTAGCTTCTTCCCCCTCCTTGGTTATGTTTGCACTAGCTCTTCTAAGGTTCTCCGCACGCTCACTTTCGTTCTTGAGTAGGTTAACGAGGGTTTGCGGATCAAATACAAATTTTCTATCAACACCAATCGGAGGAAGTGGGTCTTGAGCAAGTTCGGTAATCTTGGGATCAATTGTTTGAAGGAATAAGAAAGAGCCGAGTGTCATAAAAAGACCAATAACAGCATTTTTAATTGTCTCTTTTGCTTCTGATTTTCCTGTAAAAGCCTCGGTTGTCATGTATTGCACGCCTCCATACATAATCATAACCACAGCTAAGATAGATGCGATAGCCAAAAGAAGTCGATATGCATAACCAAGGATTGCATAAAGGTTTACTTTCTTTACATAACCATTCTCACAAGTAATACCCTCGGTTACTGTTCCCTCGGGTCCATTTACACAAGGTAATGGTTCAAGAAGTGTGTATTCACGACGTTGTGCACTACCTGAAACAACGGTGTTTTGATTGTTTGCTACGGGTGTTTGTGTTGGTGTTTGAGCAAATGCCTCTGAAACAAATAAAGAATAATCACTACTTAATGTGATGACTGCAAATAATATACAAGCAACAATGTGTGGTTTAGAAATTAGTTTCATTGGTGTTTTGGGCGGTATAGTTAATTGTAAACTGTGAAAATACTCTTTGAAGAATAAACTCAGGATTGGTAATTACAAGTCCTACAAGCGCCGTTCCATTTTCTTTCTGTTCAATGCGAAGGGTTGTGGTGTCTTTCCCTGCTAGCTCGGGGCGCTCTCTATTATTAAGACTCCAATCGTAGTTAATTGCGCCGTTTTTTGGTCGAGAAAATGAAAATGGTATTACTTTGTAAGTAACCTCGCTGGATTTTAAAGAAAAATTTGATGTTACAGCTTTATTATACAATACCCCATACAAAGGACTCTCTTCATATATGAGCACTTCAGGCTGTGTTGCCTCGATTTCTATAACTGCTTCACCTTGAATTGTTTGATCTTGCGAAATTACCACTACTTTAATTGAAAAAGGTCGCTGAATTGGAGAGCCTGCAACGGTGAGAGTTTGCTTTCCGTAGCCAGATTCTGAACCAAGAACTGTTGAGTTTTTTGTCCATGTGTAAATTAGGCTAGCTGGGTCGATACGGTCCCCTGCCGTTGTATACATATGAGGGATTGCAACAAAGGTTATATTTCCTTGGTAAGGAAAACCAGCTTTTCCCTTATAAAAAGGAGGAGTAATTCCATCTGAATACCATGTAAGATCAACATCTCCCGGGCGAAGCGTGATTGATCGCTGATACTTAGCATTTTCAATAGTAGAAGCGACAACACTCAAAACATTAGTTTTTCCGCTCGGTGGAGCAATTCCTTCATATGTCACCTTTCCTACCCCACTCGCTACAACCTTGCCGTCGATTGTCCAAACTATGGTTGCACCCG
>CAZWGR010000047.1:0-4200 GCA_964633555.1 uncultured Candidatus Saccharibacteria bacterium
CCTTCCTTCGGTAACAAAAGTCTCAAGCACTTCGTGTACTTTCTTTGAAAGTTTCGTGACTTTCTCTAATTCATCTTTTTTAAAGCCACCAAGGATAAATTTCTCTACCTCTTCTGCTCCTTTAAGAACCTTTACAGCACCACTTACTTTGGTTGCGCCAATACCAATTCGAATTCGCACAAAAGCCTCTGTTTTAAGAGCCTTAATGATTGATTCGACCCCATTATGACCCCCTGAACTTCTGTTAAATGCCATACGGGTTGTACCGAGCGGTAATTGAAAATCATCGTATACAACAACGAGTTTTTCTGCAGCCTTAAGACTTTTAATGAGTGGAGCAACTGCTTTGCCTGATTTATTCATAAAAGTATCAGGGAGAATAAAAGTTACATTCTCGCCACCAATTTCAGCTTTTGCTATTTGAGAATCTGTTTTTGCTGAGTATGAAAATTCCCCACCAACCTTTTCTGCAACTTTTTGCACAAGCATACGCCCCGTATTGTGACGTGTTTGTGTGTATTCTTGTCCAGGATTTCCTAAACCGACGATTATATATGCCATACACAAAGTGTGACATGGAGCGTTCTCTTGTGTCAACGTGCATATACCGAGTACAATAGTAATATGAATGACATTGACACATCACCCAAACAAGAAATTCCTGCTGAGCAAAAACCGAGCAGCAGTTTTTGGAAAGAGTTCTTTAAGTTTGTTGTTACTGCAGCAATTATAGTTGTACCGATACGAATGTTTGTTGTGCATCCATTTGTTGTAAACGGTGCATCAATGGATCCAACTTTTGAAACTGGTCAGTACCTTATTGTCGATCAACTCTCATACCGTTTTGGTGAACCTGATCGTGGTGATGTCATTATTCTCAAATACCCTCGCGAACCTCGAACATTCTTTATTAAAAGAATTATTGGTCTTCCTGGCGAAACCGTGGAAATTAAAAATGGAAATGTAACCATTAAATCTCCAGAGAACCCTGCTGGTTTTGCTTTATCTGAACCCTACATCTTTGCAGACAATAAAGGTGATGATTCTTTTGAATCTACTCTTGGTCGTGATGAATACTTTGTTATGGGTGATAACAGAGTGCAAAGTTCAGACTCACGTGCTTGGGGCGCATTACCTCGCGATCTCATTGTAGGTAGGCCGCTTATCAGACTTTTCCCCGTCGGATCCTTATCAGTTTTTCCTGGAGCAGATTCAGTAGAGGAAGCTAACTAGGCAACAATTCTAAATTCTTAACGTATGACACCTCAAAAAAATAATTCGGCTAAGTTCAAGAAGGAGAAAAATCCTTCGGTACTTGAATGGAAAAACCTCGATAAAATTGGTGAAATACCTTTGTTCTATGGCTTTATACCCCACGCCACACCAACAGTAACTAAAGAAGACATTAAAACATCCGAAGAATTTGCCGAGGGTGACTATGTTGGTACAACTGAACACGACGAGATTAAATTACCTCTCCATGTAGAAGAAAAAGTAAGCTTACTCCGCATGTATGATGAAGAGGATATGTATAGCCAGTCACAGCCCCTCATGCTGTATTTTGCTGAACCTATTAAAGCAAGTAGTCAGCATATTAACAGAGAATCAAGCAAAAAGGGCTCATACCCCCGCTACGCTGACCTTGAAGTAATTGGTAGCACACGAAGTGTTGCAGAAGCAACTCTTATTCAAACAGCACGAATCATGCTTGCAGAAGAAGGCTATACAAACATTGGTGTTGAGATTAATAGTGTTGGTGATAAAGATTCGCTCGCTCGTTTCACTCGCGAGCTTACCAACTACTATCGCAAGCACATTAATAGCATGACTCCCGAAGCTCGCCAGCTCTTTAAGCGCGACCCTTTTGAACTTGTAACAAGTACAAACCCTGCCTGTAAAGAAATCAATTCCCTTGCTCCAAAATCAATGTCATTTTTGTCTGAAGCAAGTCGAAACCACTTCCGCGAAGTACTTGAATTCCTTGAAACACTCGGCATTCCTTACAAGATAAACAATGCTCTTATCGGAAACCGCAAATACTGCTCCGAAACAATATTCGAAATCGTCGACCTTGATTACGATGCTAAAAAATCAAAGGGATATCGAACTCTTGCTATTGGTGTTCGCTATGACGGTCTTTCAAAAAAGATTGGAGCAAAAAAAGACATTCCAGGAGTTGGTCTATCACTTCTCATTAAGGGTTCTGATGCTTCTTTGCGAAAACCTCTTACTAAGACCAAAAAACCTTGGGTATACTTTATCCAGCTTGGCTTTGAGGCAAAACTCCTTTCTTTGCATGTCATTGAAATACTCAGAAAAGCAAAAATACCTCTTTATCAGTCACTTCCTAAGGATAAGCTTGGTGCTCAGGTATCACATGCAGAAAAGCTTGATCTACCTTACACCATAATTATGGGTAAAAAGGAGGCTGTAGAAAAGTCAGTTCTTGTTCGTGATTCTGTAACACGCTCACAAGAGGCCGTTCTTTTTGACAATTTAACCGCTTATATGAAAAAGCTTGGGGAATCCTTGCGAAATAATTAGCCGTGTGGTAACATACATCCCATGATAAACGTAGAAGTATCACGAAATTCACACGAGAACGCAACGAGCCTAATCCGCCGTTTTACCAAGAAAGTTCAAGGTTCTGGAGTGCTCCCTCGAGTACGCGGTATTCGATATGCAGAGCGCCAGCTATCTCACTACAAGACTAAGCAAAAGACTCTTAAGTCACTCCGCCGAAAGGCCGAAATTGCTGAACTTATCAAGCTTGGAAAGATGACAGATAAGCGAGCTCGATAATTACTCTCTTTAATGGATAATGAAACTTTCAGAATCCATAATGAAACAAAAGCCACGCTTCCCAGCGTGGCTTTTGCCGACATCAAAGATGCAGCCCTCGGTGAAAACTACGATCTTTCTTTAGTTATTGTTGATACTCAAAAAATTCATGAGCTCAATAAAACATATCGTGGCAAAGATGAACCTACTGATATCTTAAGCTTCCCTATTTCTGACTCTGCCGGAGAAATCTACATTAACCCCGAACTCACCCAGACTGAGGCTCTTAAATTCGACCGCCCTTACGACAATTTCTTTGCCTTTTTGTTTATCCACGGTTGCGTACATTTGAAGGGATTCGATCATGGTAGTACAATGGAGAGTATTGAAGCTGAATTACGCACTCGTTTTGGCATATAAATGTCGGCATGACATTGTATGTGTATGCATTCGGCTTTAGCTCAAAATGGCTCGACACATCGTCACAGGTATTGATATTGGAACTCACCACGTTAAAGTGGTTGTAGCAGAAGCCCAGCAACGCTCTTCTGCTTTACCTACTATTCTTGCAAGTGTTGCTGTTGAATCACGAGGTGTACGCCACGGCTACATTCAAAACCCCGAAGAAACCGTTCGATCTGTTCGTATTGCTCTACGCGAAGCAGAAAAACGTATTGATAGAAAAATTACAAAAGCGTATGTTTCAGTTGGTGGAGTTGGCCTAACATCGTTTACTGCAAATGGTGCAGCAATTATTTCTCGAGCTGATAGCGAAATCACAGCTCTAGATATTGAAAAATCTCATGAGGCTTGTGAACAAGCAATTCCATCTGCCTTATCGCTCAATCATAAAATTCTTCATAGCATACCCCTTTCTTATACTCTTGATGGTAAGCAAGCTCTTGGAAAGATCGAGGGAATGAAAACCCACAGACTCGAAGTTAAAATGCTCTATATAGCTTGCCTCGAAGCCCATGTTAATGAGATTATTTCTGTCATTGAAGGCGCTGGCGTTGAGGTAATTGATGTCATGGCTGCTCCACTTGCTTCGAGTTTTATCACACTCTCTAAAACACAAAAGATTGCAGGCTGTGTTCTTGCTAATATTGGCGCCGAAACAACATCTATTGCTGTATTTGAAAACAATATCCCTGTATCACTCGAAGTCTTTGCTCTTGGTTCAACCGATATCACGAATGACATAGCTCTTGGCCTTAAGGTTTCTCTTGAAGAAGCTGAACATATTAAAATTGGTACTATTACAAGCACAGCATATCCGCGCAAAAAGCTTGAAGAAATAGTTCAGGCCCGCATTGGTGATATTTTTGACGCAATCGAAAACCATCTCAAAAAACTTCATCGCAATGGTTTATTACCTGCGGGAATTGTTCTTATTGGCGGCGGTTCATATATTAATGG
>CAZWGR010000048.1:0-4103 GCA_964633555.1 uncultured Candidatus Saccharibacteria bacterium
ATTCCCCAAATAAATGTTAAAACTGCAAAAGCCATAATAAGATATATGGCCTGCTGCATATATGAACCCAAAAGACTCGTAAGATCGCTGAGCGTCTTATTTACTGCAAAACTCACCGAAGGAACAGAAGCTAATACACCCGCAAAAATTATAAAAATATGCCGAGGGAAAGTTGAATTTTTCATGTATATATTATGCCACATATACATGCAATAATTTGCAAACTATCCACAACCCCTTACGGAGCCTTAACTGCTTCAATAGTTACCTGTATGATTTTTACCAAGCCACTTGCACCGAAGATAAGAGCAACTCCGATAATCGTATTCCAGAATACCGTTTTTGCATGAGTAATTTCATCGTCACTTCCCTGCGCTTTAACAAAGAGAAAGCCTGAATACATAATTGCAAGAACTGCAATAATAAAGGCTGCGCGCAAAGCAAGGCCAATAATGAGGTCAATGACGCCTGTAACTGAGTCTACCCTGAGCGGATTACCGAGCCTTGGTAGCTGTGCCCCTGTTTGACTCGCGCCGCCAGTATTAGCAGGCCCTTGATTAGGTGTTGGAGTCTGCGCAAAAACCTGCTCAGTTTGAATATTATGAATAAATAATGGCGCAGAGAATATACCGATAATGCACCACACTGCACACACTGCTCCAAAGATTTTGTTTCGCATATTAGTTTCCAAAGAAAGTTGTAACGATGGGTAAATATTTCGGATCAACTACCAATTCAAGTATTGTTCTTACAAATAACCAAGCCGTGGCCACAATACCGATACCAAGCGCTGTATTGGTAAATATTTGGCGGGCTTTTTCAATATTGCTCGGATTATTTGAAAGATAAAGAACTCCGCCGTACATAAAGAGGAGCGCCGCCAAAGATCCTGATATACCAAAAAACCAAGAAATAAGCGCTTGCACTATTGATACAATAGCTGCGAAATTACATTCGACCTGACCAGGAATCTTTTGATTATTAGCATCTTTAATAAAACCATCGCATTTTACAAGACCACTGTAATCTCTGTTTGGCCCTGTTTGCACTGCACCACCAGTTGTTGCTGGCTGAGCAAAAGCTTGTTGCGGCGCCACAGACAACACAGCAATCACGAGACCGACACTTACACACAATGAATTAAAAATTGTACGAATCATATATTATTGATTAATTCTTTGTGATAAAACAAGCATTTCATCATGAGCACGCCCTATAGCATTAATTTTAGTCTCTCTTCCTGAAATAACTGATTCAACAAGACCTTGAAAAGCTCGGTCTGTGCCTTGCGAGCTTGGCTCTATCCAGCTTCGTGAAATAAGTGCTCCATCATAGAAAATTGTAAGGTAAGGATCGACGGTACCCTCGGCAATAAGGTCGCGGCGAACCGGTGGTAATTTTGTTTGAGCAGTCCATTCTTTTTGTGCAGCATAATCAGCAAATTGCATCATGACAGAAAAAGCTGCTGATGGATTGCGTGAACTACGTGCCACAGAAAAACCGTACAACTGTCCGTACGTCATACGTAAACCGGATCCAGCAATTTGTGGCATTGGAGCAACATCAAAGTTTAAGTTGAAGTTTTTTGTTCTAATATCACCGACTTCAGATGAATATCCAAAATAAAGACCAAGATTCCCTGCTATAAACGCACTCTTAGACTGTGGGGCGGTGCGGTTCCATGAATACGTTGAGCTCACAGGATTTGCAAACTGCACATAATAACTAATAACATCTTCAGCAATGTCTTTAAGTTCTTGCGACACACCGAGGAAACTCATTACTTCATTAGAGCGCAATGAGTATACAGGGTTACCTGCTTGCATAAAGAGTAAACCGAGCAATTCTCGAGAATGAGTCACATTGCGGTATTCGCCGAGCGAAACAAGACTTTTACGCAAATTCTTATTAGCATCAGTTACCAAAAAACGTGGAGCAAGAGTTTGAACCTCACCCCACGTGCGAGGATACGTTGCAAGGCCATTATTAGTAAATGTGTCGCGATTCCAGTACATAACCATTGGATCAACGGCAAATGGCACTGCTAAAATTCCTGAGGGCCTGGCATACTGCTCTGCAAGTGGTATAAAGACGTCTCTCAATGTGCGCAATGTAAGGCTTTGAGCCGGAATAGGTAATATCTTTTGTTCATTCTGAAAAACAAGGTCACTCGGCAATAAAAGAATATCGGGACCTGTATCAAGAGCCAAGGCTTCGGTGTACTCAGCGCTAATTGTTGCTTCTGACTTTTCTATATAGGTTACAGGGAGTTGTTGTGCCAATGTTGCATTATATACTTGGAAAAAGCTTCCGAATGTGTCGCTTGGTAGAGTTCCCCAAATTGTTACTGGTGGCAGCTGTGTTGAACTAGAACTACCTTTATATGTCGCAAAAGCAATAAGACCTCCTACGAGAAAGAGAACGAAAGCGCCAATAAGACCGATTTGAAACTTAGATATTTGATTCATATTCTTTGTGCAATTATACCGTAATGATGATCGCCAGCATTAAAACTTTGTTCAAGCACAAAACCAGCATTTTTAAGATGCGCTAAAATAGTATCTTTGGGTACAAATTCAGAAAGATTTAAAGAAGAAGCTTCAGACCAATCTATAATTAAAAGCTTGCCACCTTTTTTAAGGATTCGCTTCATTTCAAGCAAATAGGTATCAATCTTTTCAAGCTGAAAAAGAATGTTTGATGAGATGGCTCTATCAATTGAAGCGTCTCTCAAGCGTGTGCCACCAATTTCTTCGGCATTGGCCCATATTACTTCTATATTGCTCAGCCTTCTGTGAGCTGCTTCGCTCTTAATCTTATCGAGCAAATTCTGCATAAGATCAATAGCATAAACTTTACCAGTAGTAAGTTCAGCGGCTTTAAGTGCATAATGACCACTACCAGCACCAATATCAGCAACCGTCATTCCTTCGGTAATTCCAAATTGGAGTAAGTTATCTGTAGGGTTAGAAAACATACCTACAGTATACTGTCTATATGGTAATCAGAGAAGCCAAGGAATCCCCATCTCGGAGTTTCATCACACGAACACCTTGTGTTCCGCGGCCAAGTGTAGGAATTTCACTCAAATCAACGCGCACAACCTGACTCTTCTTTGACATAGCAACGACTTCGGTATGCTCTGGAGTAACCACTTTAGCTGAAATAACTGCACCAGTCTTAGTTGTAACATTCATGGTAAGGATACCACTACCACCTCGGCCTTGTACTTTATATTCATCGAGTGATGTTTGCTTTCCGTAACCATTTGCTGACATAACGAAGAGCATTGGCTTTTCATCATTCTTTGAAACCGCGTCAGCACTAATAACGGCATCACCTTTTCCGAGTTTTACTACGCGAACTCCGGCTGCTCCGCGACCCATTTCTCGAACATCGTCTTCGGTAAAGCGAATAGATTGACCTTCTGAGGTTACAATAACAACATCATCACCCTTAGTTACAAACTGTACTGACATAAGTTCATCTCCATCATCGAGAGTGATTGCTATTAAGCCAGAGCGTCGAACCTCTTTAAATTGTGACGCGCCTGTTTTCTTACCTGTTCCCTGTCGTGTCACCATAAAGAGAGCTAGATTTTCGGCCGTCTTTTTATCCTTTGGCATAGGCAAAATAGATGTCACCTTTTCGCCATCTGAAAGTGACAGGAAGTTCATGATTGACTTACCACGAGTTGCACGCTTTCCTTCGGGAATATCGTACATCTTTATTTGATACGCTTTGCCCTTATCAGAGAAGAACAACAAATCACTATGTGTTGTTGCATTTACAAGGTGTGTAATAAAGTCATCATCTTTTGTATCAAGATCAACAACCCCTACACCGCCGCGCTTTTGCTTGCGGTATTCATCAGGACTTGTTCGCTTAATATATCCGCCCTTAGTAAGAACGAGTACGCTTTCTTCGTCAGGAATAAGATCTTCAGCAGAGAATTCTTTTACGCCATGGCGAACAATTTTTGTTCGGCGTTCATCACCGTATCTTGTGGCAATTTCTGTAAGCTCAGCCTTAATAATGCTGCGCATTTTCTTTTCACTGCCCAAAATAGATTTAAGTTCAACAATGAGCTCTTGAACTTGTGC
>CAZWGR010000049.1:0-4102 GCA_964633555.1 uncultured Candidatus Saccharibacteria bacterium
CCTACCCCACTCGCTACAACCTTGCCGTCGATTGTCCAAACTATGGTTGCACCCGAAAGATTGGTGTTAAAACTTTGTACTTTTGCAGTATAGCTTTTATTGGGGCGTACAATGGATGGATTAATGGTGAGTTCGAGGGGGTTGAGGTTTCCTGCGGTTGCTGCCACTTGGGCATGTACCAAGTTTTGTTCAGAAATTACACTTATATAAGCACAAGAAATAAGCAATAAAACTCCTGCAATGATAGAAATTGCCGGTATTTTCTTAAGGTGTGAAAAAATAACACCAAACATATATATAGTATAGCACTTGAGACCGCGGGCATTTATCCCCTTGATATTACGGTTGTGGCCTACGAACTCCCCCTGCATTAAGTGGTGGTGGTCGCAAATTACCATTGTTAACAGCTGCAGCCCCTGCTCTTGTTGTATTGGCAGCGCTCGCAGCATTTGCTGCTGCTGCTGATGCTGATGCTTCTTGAGCTGAGTTAGCAATGTTTGCCGGTTTAGTCTTTTTGCCAAGAATATTAACAAGTTTAACAGCCTTACCAGCTTTGCCGGCAAAAGATTTTGGATCAGTATCTGCCTTTACGCTAAGCCACGACAATATTACAGATATTGTCCAAATAGGTACGGTATCAGCAATTGGAATCATTTCACCCGTTGCGGTAGCGAGTGAGTTGGCGAGCTGCTTTGCGGTTACGAGCGATATCCCCCTCCACCAAAGGTATCCATTCAAGACAAACGTCATTATTAAAGAAATAATGCGGTTGACTGCTATGCCACTACCAAAAAAAATATTGAGCAAAATCTGTGCAATATCCACAATAAGAGCAAATAGTGCGATCGCGAACCACTCACCTTTCGAAATTGGTTTATGCATACTAATTACCCGCAGCTTTCAATTCTTCTTTTGCTTTTTTAATTGCAAGTACTGCAGATGGGTTGGTGGTAATAATTTGGTCTTCAGTATACGATGCAATTACTTTAATTGCCACATGCTTCATTCCTACGAAGAATATTCCCTCCCCCACATCGGATTCAAGCAAAAGATACTTTTCTTCATCAGTAAGGTTAAATGTTTGCTGAACCGTATCAATTGATGATGGTGATTGTTTAAGAAGAATCTGAATAGACGAGTTAGTAATAATTGGTAGGCCGTACGGAGATTTAAGAAAGTCTTCTACGTCTTGAGTAATTGTAGCCAAACCAAGGTAATATTTTCGTCCACGCTTTGCCAAACCAAGAAGGAATGAAGCCGTATCTTCAGATTTCATCATCCACCAAGCCTCGTCAATAACAAGGAGTCTCTTGCGGAGTTCGCGGCGAATGGCATTCCAAATGTAGTGAGTAACAATATACATTGCCACAGGTTTGAGCTCATCTTCCATATCGCGCAAAGAAAAGACTACAAACTTTTTATTAATATCTACGTTTGTTGGGCGGTTGATAAAGCCTGACCATGTTCCACGGGTGTATTTTGTAAGTCTTTGCACCAAAGAGTCTCCCCCGTCCATTCCGGCAAGAACAAGTTCGAAGTCAGACATGAGCGGCGGTTCAACACTTCTAAAATCAGAGTCGGCTGTAATATCTTTAAGAGCATATGTTTCGGTAATTGCTCGGTCAATAATAGAATCTTCTTCTTGAGAAAGGCCACCAAGCATAATGCGGAAAAGTCCTACAAGGTTAACGATATGTGAGCGTAATACATCAGAAGAAGCTTCGTCTTCTCGGGGTACAGGTAGATCAAAAGGGTTGATATGGTGTTCTGAAGTCAAAGAAATATTAAAGTATTTGCCTCCCGTTGCTTCGGCCATGTATTCGTATTCTCGCTCAGGGTCAATAACAATTACTTCGGTATCAAACATGAGGGTTCGTAAAATCTCGAGCTTTGTTGCATATGACTTACCCGAACCGGCTTTTGCAAAGGTTACTGAGTTATAGTTTTCGAGCAAAAAACGGTCAAAGAGAACGAGTGAAGAGTTGTGGCGATTGATTCCGTACAAAATACCCTTATCAGATGTAAGATCGAAAGAAACAAAAGGAAATAGGCTCGAAAGTGGCGAAGAGTTGAGCTTTGAGTGCACATTGAGCTCATCATTTGCTGCTGGTAATACACTTCTATACCCTGCTTCTTGCTGAAAGAGTGCCGGTTTAAGATAAATAAGCTTAGATTCGAGGAGTGATTTTACTTCAGATTCAACTTTATCAAGTTCCTGTGGAGAGTCAGCAAAAATTGTAATGTATACTCCCACATCAAAAAGCTTTTCTTGTGCTTGCAAAAGATTATCACGCAAGCTTTCAAGGTTTTGGTATGCAGCATCAAGTTCTGGATCACGAACAAGGCCTTTTTCTTCACGAATATTGATTTGGCTTTGTACTTCAGCTACCTTTTTTTGAAACTGTCGCAAAATCTTTGATGTATCAAGTGGGTGAACAAAAATAGAGATGTTAAAAACCTTATCAAGGTTAATGATTGGAGCAAACCAACTATCAGAAAGGTAACGAGGGTATGAGATTACGTAAAAGGTTCGAGCAATTTTTTCTCCAAGGTTGAGCTCTTTAGGGCTAATTTTAAGGGCAGAAGGAGCAATAACATCGCGCAATTCGAGCATGCCAGCTTCATATACCTGCTCAGGTAAAACTGAGGATATTTGAGGTTCTTGTGATTTTTTTGTAAAAAGTGAGTCGAAGATACCCATATTAGTTTGTTTTGATTGGCTTCTCAGTATCTCCAGGATTGAATATTCTATAGAACAATTCTACCACCTCTTCGGTACCAAGCGATGCAACACGAATTCCACAGCGAGTAAGCCCCTGCTCTACTACGGATACTCTTTGCTCAAGTTGGCTCTTATGTTCTTCAAATTCAGCAGTGTTCATCGATTTAACCTTTTTAGGAGCTACGAGTAATCCGGTAAGGCCTTTTCCTTGAGCTTGAATAATTGGAGGGCTATAGGGAACCACAACAAAGAAACCTTTTGTCATAATATTTGAAGCCTCTACGAATGTTTTGATGAATTCAATGTATTCACGAGTCTGAATTTTCATGAGCTCAGTACCCTGCTCTTTATAGCGATCCTCAAGAAGTCCAAGATATGGCCTGATATCAAGTTCTTTTGATTGAATAAAGAACTGTATTGAAAAATCAAGAGAGTTAATGAGGTTTTGGAATTGAAAGATGATAGAATTCTGCTCATCAGTTGATTTAAGAGCAAAGTTCAAAGAAGAAGCCATGATAATGGCGCGCATTGAGCCATCCTTAAGAATAACGATTCCGTCACGAATCTCTTGAATAGGTACGAAATCCTGTGTTGTTTTTGATAATTCAGCCATTATTTTTGATTCATGTTTGAATAAATGCTTTCTTTAATATCCAAACTCCACGTAAGGTCTTTAAGTTTACTGTTAGAGATCTTTGGAACAAGTAGTTGTGCCGCTTCGGCCATTTCGGGATTTTTTACCATTGCTTCAGGACTACGAGGGTTCTTTTTCCAAAGATAAAGCTTCGGTGACATATAGTATTTTACCGCAGACTCGAGAATAAAGATAAATGGTTTGCTATTAATGCGATAAAAAGCCAAAACGAGTGAAAAAACAAGAATTGGAGCCATGATAATAACGAGTATTACGAAAGGGAATACTCCTTCAAGTCGAGAATAGATTAAAAATGACAAACCTGCCCCTCCGGCAAGATAAATAAATTGCTTAAGAGTGAGGGGTCCGAAGATTTTGTCTTCAACGTCAATAAATTGAGGAACTTGAAAACGCATATATATAGTATACCACCAACCATAATGGTCGGTGGTATAACTAATTCACTATTCTTCCGTGTAAAGCTTTTTAAGGAAAACCGGCTTAGTGTCGCCTAACTCTATGGGCTCTCGGTACGGGTCAGTACTACTTGGGCGGCTTTTTGGTGGGGTTTGGTTGAGAAGGCTTGCTATATCTGGCTGCGGTTGACTTTGTATTTGCGGATTCTGCTCTATTTTTTGCTGAGGTGCACTTGAATCAACAGTAGTTTTATTTGTTGGTGTATAATCCATAGTTTTTTGCTTCGTTTGTATGGTTATTGGCTCGGTTGGACTCATTACTACAGTTGA
>CAZWGR010000050.1:0-3806 GCA_964633555.1 uncultured Candidatus Saccharibacteria bacterium
TTAACACAGTTGTCCTTTCTTTTGTGACTATACGATATTAAATTACAAATGACAATGAGCAACTCACCCAGCAAATAAAAAATGTCCTCACCATTTGGCTTTGGACATTTATGCGCGCACACTACTTAAAGCAGGTGGCGACGGTGGTTCGGAGGTTCTACCCACCAAGCAAGGCGACTCATTTCCCCTCGAGTGCTGTCAAACAGCTACCCTGCTCATATGTATATAATATCACACATATTTAGATTGTGCAAATAACTTTTTAGAAAACTACTCCCTCACCCCTTGGGCCATATAAATTACTTTGAGTTTTTCTAAACCTCGATGTACTTGTACTGCCATGACATTTTTTGTTTTCCCTGTAAGGAAAGACATTTCGGCCAACGACAAATCTTGCATGTATCGCATATACATAATTTTTTGATATTCCACAGGCAAAAGCTGAATGAGTACCACCGCGGCCTTGCCATCAATTGCATTAAAAATGCGAGCACAATCATTAAAGCCTGGGTCGAAGCCGTCCTCAACAAGAACATCGAGCGAGCATGCTTTGCATTTTCGATACTCATCAATAATTAAATGGTTGAGTACATGATAGAGAAAACCTTTCATGGCAAGAATTTTTCCCCCTTTCTCCATGTACTTCCATGTCTTAATAAAAGTATCTTGAACTAAATCCTGACTCATAGCTGAGTCGTGTATCTTAAAAAAAGCATGCACATTAAGACCTCTATTAAATTCAATATGTGCAGCTGTGAGAGCTATTTGCGTAAGTTTCTTTTCTTTAATTGTCATTCTTAAATAGTATTAATAGAGTGTGCACCAAGAACCGAAAAGCCGGAAACCGAGGAAATTCAAAGCGAGAATATATCTTTGTTATGACAAGTATAGCACGTATTGCATAAAAATTTTGCTGTAATAGTTTAAGCAACTCTACGGCATATACAAAGCAGGATTACTCCTAACATAACAAATATGAATATATTGAAAATTCTTAAAGCTGGTATGGTATCTGTTTTTGTGGCGTCATTCTTTGTTCTTGGTTCTGAGGCACATGCGTACATCATGGCTCCAAATATTTTAATTAGTCGTGACCTTACCGTTGGTTCATCAGGCCAAGAAGTAGCCATGCTTCAGGGACTCTTGAGTGAACTTGGTTATCTTAATGTTCCCATGGGAGTTCCGTTTGGCTATTATGGTGGTATGACAAAAAACGCAGTAGCTTCATATCAAACTCAAATGAATATACAACCTGCTGCGGGATATTACGGAAGTATCACTAAAGACACTTTGCGAACCGATCTAGCATCGCATAATTGGATTAATCTTCTCGGTTGGAATTAAACCATGCTTGTTTTAATAGCAATAATACTCATTATCCTTTGGGTTTTAGGTATCGTGACATCGTATACCATCGGGGGTTTTATTCATTTGCTCGTCATCATAGCAATCATTATGCTTTTGCTTCGAGTAATACGCGGACAAGATCTGCTCTAAAGAACACTGTCTTCGATACAAACTAACTTGGGAAATAAGTATTTAAAAGGTCGCTAAAATAGTAGTACTGAGTAGCAAATTAGATCGCATGAGCACCTTACAACTTAAAATGTCGTAGGGTGCTTTATGTAAAGCATCGCGTAGCTCTATTGTACTAGATTTTCAAAATCTCATTAGACCAAACTAAAAAATCACCCGCGTAGTATTACCGCGCGGGTGGTTCGAATAGTTAGGCTCGAGCTTATAAACTCGCTTGCTCAAGGAGAATCTGGAGTCCCTCGATTACTTTGTGGATTGAGAGTACAGCTTTTCCACTCCTGCCGTGTGCACCGCTGTCTACTATTGCTTCAATCGAGCACGGAATGTGGATGTATATGAAAGGAATTCGTTGACATGTTTCCCTAGTGCGTTGAAGAGCTTCCACTTGGAACATTAGGTGATTACAGCAGAAACCACCTGCATCCCGTGATAGCTTCTCTACCGGAACATTTCTTCGACCACATTCTTGCACAAACAAATCGAAGTTCCAAGGCGAAAGGTCGAGCTCTAGCTCTTCACCACAAGTAAAGTTAGGGTCGACAGGCTTTCCTTCAAGACCTGGGCAGTACTTTGGATTATTGATGACGTTCCGAGCCACTGACTCAACGCATATCCCATTTTTATCAGATGCCATGCCGAGTGCAATAATACCTGAGGCATTGTTTGTTTCTGCAAGATCGAGGAGTATTTTACCCCGATTATCGAAAGGGATGTTGCATTCAAATACAATAGAGTGTACTTTGAGTCCTGCAACCACCCTTTCGTGTAACTGATGCGCAACAAGCTCAGTAGAGTTTGCTACATAGTCTCCAAATCGCCCAAAGGCAGAAAGGATGATTGTTTTCATTCTGGTACAATTAAAGCAGAGCGAGTATATAAAAGCAATTTGAAAATAGTGTTAGGTTATTTTCTACATACTCTATGAATAATTAAAAAGAAAAACCCGCCAGTGAACTGGAGCTGGCGGGTGCTCATGTTCAGGCGGGTAATGTTGTCTGGCTAATTTGCCTCGGGATTGCCGTAGAAAAACCGACTCGCGTACTCACGGCAGGCGTCAATGTCTTTGAGAAGACCGGTTCCAAGAGCAAATTCGGCAAGAGTATAAACAGTGGTGTCTGCACTGTCTTGGCCACAGTCCATGTAGAAGCCATTATCGATGAAATACTGCTTGAGGAGTCCTGCGGGGATCGATGAACTCTTAGCGGATTTCGCTCGCAGTTCTTTTGATTTATGTACAGCCAATTGCACACTGTCTTGCGCGATAACCTCGATCCACAAATCAACATGTGCCATATTGAGTTTCGCATCCGATCCAAGCTTCCGGAAATAACCTGGGTCAGGACTCTGCTTGAAACGAATTTGTAGGACTGCAACCGTAACATCGTCTGTCTCAGGTTTTTTAGAAGTATTTGCTTTCATGGTTTATCCCTAAGTTGATTGCATCTCTCTAAGTGCACAACATGCACTAACAGAGTTGCACAGCTATGTGTATCAAAAAACTATTTCGTAGTGAAAATAGCATAGTAAAGCTCATATGTCAATTTCACGTATGGTAGATTCAATGTACTAATGCAACTCTTGGGGACCAGTCATAGAACTTGGCTTACCAACCCTGCCTACGTCCCCGGCTCGGACACCCTTGTATCCTCCACCTTTCTCTCTGGCTTAAACATGCAAAAGAAAAAGCACTAGCACTGCTGGCACCTTCCCTTTTACCGCTTCGCACCTGGGACAATGTTCGGAAAGCGATTATTGGGGAATTAAAAGCTTGCTTGTAGGATAACCTCATCAGCAACTTTATTTATTGGTCTTTCTGTATTTATTGCAATAGCTCCTTTTGAAATCATATCTTCATTGTATTTTTGAAACTTATTCAAAATCTGTTTTCTTATCTCTGGGTGCTTACCAAAATCATTATCAGTTCTTTGGTCAATTCTCGAGCAAAAGATTTCAGGACTACATTGTAAGAGTAGAATTTTATCAAATAAGGGATAGAACTGCTCGCGATTTCCTGGCATACCTAAAACAAAGACCGGATTAGCACCTTCTTCCATCATCCTCTTTAGGAGATTAATATCGCAAATCCAGTCGTGTTTATCTACAAATTCAGGGTTCAGTTCTGCTTCTCCCATGTGAGTATTACCCGTTTCTTGGTTCACCCATGAACAAAGATTTTCTACTTCATCTATGCTAATAGCGTGGTAACCTCTTTTTTTTAGTTCTTTTGCAAGTGTTGTTTTTCCTGTTCCAGAAACTCCAGTTATATAAAT
>CAZWGR010000051.1:0-3762 GCA_964633555.1 uncultured Candidatus Saccharibacteria bacterium
CCTGAAAGGAGTCCACCCTTTTCAACCTGAACCAAAGGCTCACTCACACCAAGAATGTTAATGCGGCGCTCAATTGTGTTGCGCAAAGCATCCATAGAAGCACCTACTTCTTGCTGAGCGATACCACTTACATCAGCCTTATACACAAGGTGAATTCCTCCTGATAAATCGAGGCCTAATTTAAATGGGAAACGAGTAGCTCCACCACCCAAATTGGCACTGAAAACAAAGTAACCTAATAAAAAGCTGGCAATTACTAAGAATGCAGCAATAATTCGTGTTCGTATCATGGTCGTATAATTGTACAGCGAAAGTATACGCCTGTTACAGCGTATACGCAATTGCTGCTCTTTTACTGTGATAATTCTTCTTGAGGAATATACTTTGCGTATCTTCCCTCTTTTTTCTCAAGCGCAGCTCGAGATTCAAACTTATACTTATAGCCGTACTTCTGTGTAAGTTTTGTTCCGTCCATAACAATTGGATATGAATAGAATCTCCATCCTCCTTTTGAAACAGGGATTTTACCGCGTGAAAGGTGCCACAGAACAAAGAAAGTCATTCGCACAATAGTTGGAGTAATTCTAAAAGTCTTCTTTTTCATTACTTCAGCCATATCATGTGCAAGTACTATAGAGTTTGGAGTAATGTTAAAGACTTCGTATTTTCCTTCAAGTTGCTTAAAGGTAAGTAAATCGACAATATCACACACATCATCTTCGTGAATAAACTGTCGACACCAGATATTGTTAGCAATTGGAATAATCGGTAAACCTTTTCGCAAAACTGATTGAAGGCCGAAGCGCTTAAACATATAGCGACCTCGTGGACCAGTTAAAGCCGCAGGGCGTACAACAAATACTTGTGGGACATGAGCCCCTTCTCTTGATCGAGCTTCAGAATATGCTGCTTCAAGTTCTCTTTCGGCTTGGATTTTTTCTATGCCGTAGAGATACGTATCTTCGCGTAGTTGTTCATCTTCTTTAAAGAAATGCTCGAGGGTATTAGTTGGAAAAGCTCCATAACCAGAAGCAGTAGAAAAATGTATCAGTTTTCGCACTGATGGAGTATTAAAAGCGAAATCAAAAATAGTGCGACTTCCAGTCACATTCCACTTCCATTGTGTTTCTTTCTTTCCGTACATTTCACGAATCTGCCAAGCTGTATGTATTACAACCGTAGGAGCGTGTGATGTTACCAATTCTTGCCATGTGGTATCACTTGTATTGGCATTAATCCAAACGATCTTAGACTTACCCTTAAGTAAATCTGGCATAGGGTTTTTATCGAGAGCGATAATTTTTGCAACGTTTGGCCTATCATGAAACTGATCACACAACATTGCGCCCACATAACCCGCAGCACCCGTAATAAAAAGAATTTCTGAAGTATTCGAAGTATTCATACCATTAGTATACCTCAAACGACCTTAGAATACATCTTGCGATAAGCACCACAAACCAGGCACTACATACCCTTTCGTGAAATAAGTGTGTGGATTGTCTTAAGAACAATGGCTGTATCAAGAATGAGTGATCGATTCTTAACGTAATACAAATCGTATGCAAGGCGGAGCCGTGTTTCTTCGAGAGATTGCGGTGGAGTATCCTGTTTAACCTGTGCCCAGCCCGAAAGACCTGGCTTAATTAAATAGCGTACAGAGTAAAATGGTAATTCTTTTTCAATGGTCTCTCCAAGAAGTTCGAGGTCTGGTCGTGGGCCAATGAGTGAAATATCGCCCTTAATAACCGAGAAGAGCTGAGGCAGTTCATCAATGCGAGTCTTACGAATAAATTTACCAATACGCGTAATACGTGAATCTCCAGGAACCACCCACTTACCAGCATCACTTGTATGCATACTACGAATCTTATAGAGCGTAATTCTTTTACCGTGCTGACCAATGCGCTTTTGTGCAATAAAGAATGGGCCTTTGCCTTCTATTTTCATTGCCAACCAAACAAAAGGAAATATACACAAAGTTGGAATAAGCAAAACAACTGAAAGAATAACATCAATTAAACGCTTAATCGTGTCGTATGCATAATGCGATGAGAAAGCTATGTTCTCGATGAACCAACCATGATGCACAAGAGCTAAAGGAATTCGATTAAAAACAGCTTCGTAAACAATGCGTATATCCACAAAACGTGTATCACTAAACACATACTCATAAAAATGAGGCATTGCTTGAATAACTGCAGGATGAAATTCATCAATAACAATTACGCGCGGCTTGTGGCGTGCCACAGCTTGCTTTATGCGCTCATTAAGCTCACCTGCCGAAGGCAGAATATGTTCGGCAAAATACATACCAGAACGTTGCGTGTGGAGTGTTGCAGAAATGAGCTCACTTGCTTCTTTACTCTCTGCAATTAAAAGTGCAGGAATAGCTCCTCGACCCGATATATGGCGCAAGTAAACAAGTCTGATTCCAACGAGTCCGAGGATAGAAACGATTACATATACAATGAGTGTTATCTTAGGCGCAATACTGTAATCAGGTACCACGTAGAACAAAATGATTGCGAGCATGGCATTAACGATCTGTGCTCTCACAATGCGTGGAACTAATTCTTTAAAGCTTGCAACTAAACCTCGGTCATACAAGCCTTCAATAAAAAACACAACTACAGAAATGGCAAAGATGACACTAAATGGAATAAGGTGTAAGCTTACAAATGTAAGGCTCAACTCACCACCCTCTCGCAAGATAAGCGAAGCGAAAAGAGCACAAAACAGCACGATTCCATCGATAATTATGAGTGGGGCTATGCCTTTATTTCGTACAGTATAGGTTCCTGCCATACAATATCTATATGCCGTAGTATATAGAGTGATCATGAAAAAAACAACCCGTCAAAAAATTATATATGTCATAACGAAATCAAATGGCGGCGGTGCTCAACGCTATGTATATGATATGGCGGCAACAATGTCGGCTAGTTATGATGTCACTGTTATTCTTGGCGGTGAAGGCCCTCTCAAAGACAAGCTCGAAGCAATTGGTGTTACTACCATATCACTACCCTCTCTTGGTCGTGATACAGATCCTGCAAAAGATATTTCAGTATGTATAGAACTCTATAGACTCTTCAAACAAATTAAGCCTGATGTTGTGCATCTTAACAGCTCAAAAATTGGTGGTTTAGGTGCAATTGCAGCAAAACTAGCACGAGTTAAGGTGACTGTATTTACTTGCCACGGCTGGGCTTTTAATGAAAACCGACCCTTCTACCAAAAAATTATTATTGGTGGAATTTATTGGGTAACCATGCAGCTCTGTACTAAAACTATTTTAGTATCACATGCTCTAGCTCATCAAATTGAATGGTGGCCAAACCTTTACGGCAAAACTGAAATTATTTGGCTTGGTATTGATAATAAAACGCTTGCACCTCACAAAGCAGCTCTTGCTAAGATCGAGGGTATTATTCACAAAAATTCTTTGTTACCAGCCGAAGAAAGCCAGCCACTTATTCCTGAGAAAAAATCAAAAACTACAGCTAAAACAAAGAAAGCAGCTTTGCCTGCTAAAAAGTCTTATATTCATATTGGTTCAGTGGGTGAACTCCACCCTATTAAGGGCCATATTTATGCACTCGAGGCTATTAAAAAGCTAGCGAAGAAATACCCTATACACTACACAATTATTGGCGAAGGCGAATATCGCTATCAGCTCGAAAAAAGGATTGAAGAGCTTGGACTTGAAGAATATGTAACCCTTGCCGGTCATGTTCCTAACATTGCCTTTGAACTTAA
>CAZWGR010000052.1:0-3629 GCA_964633555.1 uncultured Candidatus Saccharibacteria bacterium
TACTATCTGTCTAACCTCAGCGGAAAAATGTACTATGCAGTTACATTCGACCAACATGTCGAAAACAAGAGGTTGTACCTTAGGGAGAAGTAAATTCAAACAGTGTGTGAAATAAAAAAGGCGCTCGCACTCGCGAGCGCCCGCCTGTATCTCTGGTCCCTGCACACTCTTGACGTTGCGCAGAGCCAAAAATAATATATACTGTATTTTACTAAGCGTCAAGTATTATGGCTGTATCAAAGAAAAAGGTCTATGTTGGAATGTCAGGCGGAGTTGATAGCTCTGTTTCGGCAGCATTACTTAAAGCACAAGGGTATGATGTTACCGGTGTGTTTATTAAAGTATGGCAACCAGACTGGATACAATGCACATGGAAAGACGACCGCCTTGACGCAATGCGCGTTGCAGCGCAGCTTAATATTCCATTTATAACCCTCGATCTTGAGAAGGAATACAAAGAAGAGGTTGTTGACTATATGATTGCCGAATACAAAAACGGTCGTACACCTAATCCTGATGTTATGTGCAATCGTCACGTTAAATTCGGAGGTTTCTTTGCTTGGGCAATGGCACAAGGAGCAGACTATGTGGCAACGGGGCATTATGCACAAGTAGAAAAGGATCCGAGCACAAATACGTATAAACTCTTAGCGGGAAATGACTCTCAGAAAGACCAAACATACTTTTTGTGGACACTTACTCAAGAGCAACTCTCAAAAACGCTTTTTCCTGTAGGTAATATTGAAAAGCCTGAAGTACGAAAGCTGGCCCAGAAATTTAAACTTGCTACCGCCGAAAAGAAAGACAGTCAGGGCCTTTGTTTTATCGGCAAAATTGATATTAAAGAATTCCTTTCTCATTTTATTCAAACAGAACCGGGTAAAGTTCTTGATGAAAAGTGGAATGTAATTGGCAGTCACAATGGAGCACTCTTGTACACTATTGGCGAGCGTCATGGTTTTACTATTACTTCTGCCCGCCCCGACAGTGAACCACTCTACGTTATTGCAAAGGATACTTCCAATAATACCCTTACCGTTGGACACAAAAATCCAGATGGAACGCTTCCACAAGCAAAGACTGTCATAAAACTCAGCGATATTGTATGGAATCAGAATGAGCCCCTCATAAACAAAAAGCTTCAGGCACGTGCACGATATCGAGCGCCTCTTCAAACAATTAATTTTACCGACTCGCAAACAGTGCAATTTGAAGTACCTCAGAGCACACTTTCAGCAGGGCAATCACTCGTTATTTATGATGGCAATACCTGTATTGGTGGAGGAATCATTGAAACACAATAAAAAAGCGCCCCTATGGATGGAGCGCCTGCTAAGCTGCTATTAACAGCAAATATCGTATCGACGGCAGGGATCGAACCTGCGACCTTCGCTTTGGAAAAACGATGCTCTACCAGCTGAGCTACGCCGATAACGACAAAGCCAATTATACACATATACCTTGATGTTTCAAGTCTCAATCGGTCATGTGAGTATGATATAATTTTTACATGAATCACCTCATTTACGTAAATAAAGCTGATGGCTCTAAAGAAATTTTTGAAGAGAGTAAACTCATTGACTCACTCGAGCATGCAGGTGCAACAGCCGAACAAATAACTCAAATAGTTAATAGTGTTGGTGCCGAAATGAAAAACGGCATGACAACAGGGCAGATATATACTCGAGCTTTCGATATTCTTCGTTCAATATCGATGCAAACAGCAATGAAATATTCATTGCGACGAGCACTTTCAGAACTTGGTCCTGGCGGTTTTCCTTTCGAAAGGTACGTTGCTCGTATTCTTGAAAAGAAAGGCTACTCAACGCTTGTTGATCAAATTGTTGTCGGCCATTGTGTACCACACGAAGTCGATATAGTTGCATGGAAAGGCGACGAGCTCATTTTTGTTGAAGCAAAATTTCATAATGAATTTGGTTTTAAGTCTGATCTTAAAGTGGCTCTGTATATTAAAGCTCGCTTTGATGATTTGCGTGGTCAAAAATTTATGTTCGGTGGCAAAGAGCGCACCATGACCGACGGCTGGCTCATTACTAATACAAAGTTTACTGATCAAGCAGTGAAGTTTAGTGAATGCCAGGGCTTGCGACTCATAGGGTGGAACTATCCTCATACCAACAATTTGCAAGATATGATTCAAGAGCTCTCTTTGCACCCATTTACATGTTTAAGCACACTTTCAAATACTGCAAAAAGGCAACTATTGGATGCAGGTATTCTTCTGTGTACCGATATTAGTTCAAATCCAGACATTTTACGCAAATTACAGTTTGATGAACGTCATGTACAAAGAGTTCTCGATGAAGTCGAAGCGGTTTGCCGGTTTTAAATAGAATATGGTAAAGTACACCAATATATGAAATCACACGAGCTACGTTCACGCTTTCTTAAGTTTTTCGAAAATCGCCAGCATGCGATTTTACCTTCTGCTCCACTTATTCCCGAGAATGATCCGACAGTACTTTTTAACACTGCCGGAATGCAGCCTCTTGTGCCATATCTCATGGGCACACCGCACCCACAAGGCGATAAGCTTGCAAACCTACAAAAATGTCTTCGAACAAACGATATTGAAGATATTGGCGACAAAACCCATGCTACATTCTTTGAAATGATGGGAAACTGGTCCCTCGGTTCATACTTTAAAGAAGAAGCTATTCGCTGGAGCTTTGAATTTTTGACATCAAAAACAGAAGGCCTTGGTCTAGATAAAGAACGGCTCTATGTAACTATTTTTAAAGGCGATGAAAACGCTCCGTTTGATGAGGATGCGAAAAGGATTTGGATGAGTGTAGGAATGCCTGAACACCGCATATATGCAAAAGGCGCTGATTCAAACTGGTGGCCAGCAGTAAAGGGAAAAGATACTTGGACAGGTCCAACAGGCCCATGTTCTGAAATGTTTTATGATATTACCGAAAAAGGTCTCGGTGATCTTTCATATGAAGAATACTGCGCAGCCGATGAAAAGCAGCAGGTTGTAGAAATCTGGAATGATGTTTTCATGGAATTCGAAAAGAAAGATGGCACCATTGTTCGAAAGCTCGATAAAAAGAATGTTGATACAGGAGCAGGTTTCGAGCGCCTTCTTGCAGTTATTCAAAAGAAAGACAATATTTTTGATACTGATATTTTTGACTTTATTAAAGCATCTATTAAAAAAATATCTGATCCAGAAAAGTTTGAGGCAAATGTAAAAGCATATCGAATCGTTACTGACCACATGCGTGCAGCTACCATGCTCATTAGCGACGGAGCAGTGCCTTCAAATAGTGATCAAGGTTATATTGTTCGCCGCCTCATTCGCCGAGCAATTCGCTATGCTGACATTCTTGGTATTGTCCCTAATAATCTTTCAGAAATAATTTTTTCTGTTGCGGAGACATACAAGGATACATATCCTAAAATCATTAAAAATATAGTAGATATTAAAGAAGTTATTGCTAAGGAAGAAGAGAAATTTAGGAAAACTCTAGAAAGTGGACTAAAAGAACTTAGGAAGGTCGCGGTAAGCAATAATGAGGGAATTATACAAACACAAGCTCTAAATGGTAAGGAATTATTTAATCTCTATTCAACATACGGTTTTCCAATAGAAATGAGTTTGG
>CAZWGR010000053.1:0-654 GCA_964633555.1 uncultured Candidatus Saccharibacteria bacterium
CAAATGTAGTTTGAGAAAACCCTTAAGACTTTTAGTCTTAAGGGTTTTCGCAACTTGAGTGATTCTAACAATACTCATAGCAACCGCAGATGCGAGGAAGGCAAGAAATTTGAAGCGAAGCGTATATGTATACGATGAGTTTCAAATTATTGTAGCCTGACAAAGCAGGTGAGGTTGATAGGAGTTTCGTTAGGCTTTCTCTGCTCGTTCAGTATATTCACTAAGTTCCGTATTCACTCGAATGACGTCTCCTTCATTGATAAACATAGGCACCTGAATCTTTGCACCTGTCTCGAGTGTCACTTCCTTTGTCGCGTTTGAAGAGGTGTTGCCCTTTACTGCAGGAGCTGCTTCAGTCACTTTGAGCTCAACCTTCACAGGAACCTGTTCGAGCCCTGTGCGATCAGAAGTAAAGGCTAATGGTGTAAACTTATACCCTCTTCCACCTGCTGTATCAATACTGGCTGGGAACATCATCGTTACGCCTTCGAGCCCTTTTAGGGGTGAAATTGAGGCAAAAGAAGTTATCACAGGGAAAAACGGGAATTTAACAGGGGTTTGGAAAACCTGACAAGCCGACTGTTGGGATATAATCACCGAGGCACAACTATAGTCGAAAACAAGGTCGTGTTTAATGTTTATTCCTTTTTCTTT
>CAZWGR010000053.1:664-3429 GCA_964633555.1 uncultured Candidatus Saccharibacteria bacterium
CTGCTTCAGTCACTTTGAGCTCAACCTTCACAGGAATCTTCACTCCGATGACTGTGTCATTAAACACCATAGCGTCGATAACACTGCGGGCTTTGAGAAAACGTATCTCTTCTCCGACAACATCAGAAGGGAGGGTGAATCGTTCACTTGGTTTTCCGGGTACATTAAACCAGAACTCACCTCGACTTTCGTAAATATACTCGATAGGCTTTGTTTCGATGTCTGCCTCGTCAGCTGTTTCGTTGGCATGGAAAGTTTGTTCCACTACACGTCCACCAATAAGACTCTTGAGTTTGGTCACATTGACTGGCTTACGTTTTTGTTTTCGAAACACATGGGAAGAAAGCACGAGAAATGGCTCATTATCCCAAATGATTACTTTTTTGATCGTGATTTCGTTGTATGAGAGGACAGACATAACTTTTTTCGTGTATACTATGTGTAATTACTAGATAGGAGTGCGTTTCGCAATTTCCTATTAAGACGGGTGCTATAGTACCAATTTATGTATAGATATTCAACTAACAGGAGTATGTACACCGCGTAATATGTTTGGACTTACTACAGAAGATTCAATGAAGGAATTAAGCGACGAAGCGATTCTTGCCCGTGTGCAGGGTGCGCCGTGGCTTTTTACCGCCATTCTTGAACGATATCAAGCTGCCTTTTTGCGTAAGGCAAAATCAATCATTCATAATGAACAGGATGCAGAGGAAGTGGTGCAGGATGCATTTACAAAAATTTATATGTACGCGCATAAGTTTGAGGTTCGTGAAGGAGCAAAGTTTTCGTCATGGGCGTATACCATACTTATCAATACCGCACTCACGAAGTATCAAAAGTGTGTTAAGGAAGGGAAGCGGACATTGCTTCTTGATCCTGAGTACCTCGAGCTCATGGGAGAGATGAAAGAACATAGTGCCTTTAATCAAGAAAATGATGCAATTGAGCGCATACTCATTAAACTCCCGGGGCACTTTGCTCGTGTACTACGGCTTCATTACTTAGAGCATTGGTCGCATAAGGATATTGCGAATGAGACAGGGGAGACGGTAGGGGCGGTGAAAGCGCGGATACATAGAGCAAAAGCCGAATTTCGAAAGGAGGCAAGTAATCAAGGCGTGTAACCCTCACCCGAAGAAAATAGTGTAACCTTTTGTCACGTAGAGCAGTTCTAAGTATAATCAGACGATAATAATAACTATATGAAAACACTTCAACGAAAAATAATGCGAGGAATCTACTTTGCGTATATGCTCCGGCTCGTAAGCCTTCCTGGGGTCTTTCAAGGTTTCATCATGCTCGGCATTCTTATTATGCTTACCCGATTTGTGTCTCTCGGTAACGTACTACAGAATCTTTCTAATATTGAACTGGCTCATGTGGGTACATTTGTCTACAACGCAGTACGAACTACTGAAGTCTGGACCCTCCTTCTTATTGGTCTCTTTGTCTTTCTCTCGCTCTCACTCCGCGTCTCGTTTGTGCCACAGAAGCAGCACTACTCATACGCACGGATATAGTTTTTCTAAAACGCTTCTTGCCTGAAGCGTTTTGGCACACATTCCATCTTTCATAGATGTAGCTGTATTACGTTACGTGTGTTTATTCTTTGACCGCACATAAGCTCAGGCAGTAACGATTTTTTGCAATCTTTTTGTATAGTAGTACACGTATAGATTTTGGTAGAGCATATAAAATATTTATTGCGAACCATATACCCCCGAGTGCCCCAACTGATCTAATAATTGCTGCATCACCCCGATACACCCTAGTTCCGTCAGATGCTACCATTTCATTCATCTCTGTAATTTCCTGTTCTGATAAAATCGTTTTAGCCGAATTATCTTTGAATGTTGCGATGGTAATTTTTTTATTAAGATCTTCGCTTGTTAGGAATTTTGAAAAATATAGGCAGATTGGACAATCTCCATCGATCCAAATAGTAAGAGGTGCTTTTGGTTGTAGCCAGCGACTTTCAATTAAAAAGAAATAAAAAATGAGCATGCCCAGTAGTACTTCAGTAAGATTAAGTAACAACAATGAAAAGGCAAACGAAAGCGTTGTGATACTCCAAAAAATAAATCGAGTGCTTCGGTGCCACAACATACCCAATGCAAGTACTTGAGAATATAAAATAAGCCAGGTCATACCACGATGTATCCAGTCGGGCCAAGTCAGTAGCCAGTCTACAAAATTGTTGGAAAATGCTATTGGGCCGTTGTAAAATGCAGTTAGAGCATAACCTGATTCCCAGATATTGCTACTGATTATTTTTTCGACACCACTAATGGTAAAACTAGCACAAAATATAATCCATATTCCCCAGTAGGTAATGCTCGGTACTGCAAATGATTCATCTGAAGTTAAAAAATGCTTTCGCCAGCTGAAAGGCTCTCCGGATCTGACTGTTGCAAATACAAGAAGTAATAAACCAATAAAAGGGAGTGAGGGATCGTGAGTTAGGTTGTTTAAATTATATAAAATTATCCAACCAAACCACAGAAGTAGAGCACTGAGACGACGCTGTAAACCAACAGTTAGTAAAATTGCAAAAAAAATAAGTCCTAACAATAATGCATTTACAGTCGAAGGAGAAGTGAAATAATGTATAAACCAGCTAGTTACTGGGTAGGTGTAATTTTGTGTAATGTCAGGAATCATTCCTTGGTCGGAAAATAATATAGAACTATAGGGTATAAGTTGAATATAATACTGGACTAAATAAACACCCAAGAGTATGCGAATCAAAGAAAACTGAACCG
>CAZWGR010000054.1:0-1461 GCA_964633555.1 uncultured Candidatus Saccharibacteria bacterium
TTGCATATTTATGATTGTTGGCTTTCTCGGAAAAGGAGGTTCGGGTAAATCTACCCTCGCTACTGCACTAGCGAGACAACTTTATGCTACTCAAAATGAAGTACTTGCTATTGATGCAGACCACAACATGGATCTTGTATGGAATCTCATCAGTGATGGTAACCTGCCCTACCTTGGTGAGAGTGTGGGTGACCTTAATGAATTTGCTGGAATTCCGAAGGAAGATTCCTACAAACAAATCTTTTATACTGGCCTGACACCAAAATTTACCCTGAGTCCTGCTGATGAATTCACAAAGAAATACCGAAAAGAAATAGCGTCAGGGTTCCACATCATGGCATCTGGACCACATACAGAGACGGTTCTTCACGGAAACAAGTGCAGCCACTCTCTTTCAACCTCCCTTAAGGTCTACCTACCATTCTTAGAGCTTAAAGAAAATGAGGCTGTGGTAATTGACGAGAAAGCTAGTAGTGATGCTGCAGGAACAGGAGTGCCGACAGGTTTTACCTTGAGTTACATTGTTGTTGAACCAACACCTCACTCAATTAAGGCAGCACACCAAATTGCACAGACACTTGATTTTTACGATGCACCCTACGAATTTGTGCTCAACAAAGTTGCAAATAAAGAGCAAGAGAATTTTGCTCTCGCACAATTGAGCAAAAGGCCAATCGCCATTTTTCCTTTTTCTGCAGAACCATTAAATATCGAAGGCCTAACAAAGCTTGCACAACACGCAAAGAAAATTGAGGCCCTTAGCCCGCGCGCACGAATGGAGAGAAGTATTAAAAAGTTCAAGACAGGAAAAGAGTTCGCTGAGGAAAGGAATCTTTCATAGATTGTTGTTTTAAGTGTGGAATCGTCCAACTATTTCACACTTAAAACCGGAATCAAAGCACATTCAAACTTCATCTATTCCGGTTTTTAGATGAAAATAAAGGAGCGTAAGATGTCTCATTCGACAGAATCGTTGAGTAAGTTGCAGGGCTTGGGGTTCTATCCCGATATCCTTGGCAGTCTCGAAGGCTTCATGCAGTTCATGCACAACAAGGGGCAATGTGCCCTCGGCAAAGAAATCGCCGAGATCTTTGCATCAGGTTACCTGACAGCCAGGGATTTCGATGTGAGCAAGCTCGCCCCTGCTGAAGGTGAAGAGTTCTATAACCTCAAGACTCGCTACTTGGCAGCAGTTGGGGAAATTCACAAGAAGTTTGGTGACCGTCTGCCGCGCCAGTTCTACGAAACCCTGGCATTCATGGTTCAGCGTCCCAACCCTACGAAGGAGGAAAGGATTCCTGAGATCGGACACCTTCTGCCTGAAGGTATGAACTGGATGATGGCCGATGCCGTACTCCATGCAATGCCTTTGTGCAGTCGGCTCTATTTCGATGTTCAGACTCGCATTAACAGGGCAACAGGGATGATTCTCGGGCACGCCTGCGGTTGTAGTCACTCCCT
>CAZWGR010000054.1:1561-3390 GCA_964633555.1 uncultured Candidatus Saccharibacteria bacterium
ATGAGCTCGGGGGCGTCTACTATCAGATCAACTCCCGTAATTGAATCGGGCACCTTATGCAGCGTGTACAGGTAGCAGGTCGAACCAAGCAACCTCACCGACCGTACCGAAAAAGGTCCTTTCCCGTGTATAGCCACAAGCTCAACGAGCCGTTCGGGTGTGATTACCTGAGTATTCCACACCACATTGTCGCCTACCCCAAATTCGTGTTTGGGGACGATTGCTGCCTTCACGGCTTTGAATATGCTACCGACTTCTTCTGTGTTCAAGTACTCAATGTGAGTTACAGGAATACACACGGGACAGCATGAGGGCTTGTCGAGGGGAATTCCGAAGACCGTATCACCAAAAGTGGCGCTTTGCCCTTCAGAAACCACAACGTAAAACCTTTCACCGGCAGGAGACTCAATAACAAGAGCATCACACTCGAGTACGAATCTCGATTTACAGAATCGTATTTTCACTGGTTGATCCATCTAGCGACATATTACATTCTGTAGCTATGCTGTCAAACTCATAACAATGGTACTATATACGTATATTATTAACCTTAAACTCATCCTCCATGCCCCACAATCAAAACGACTCAAGCGATGCTGTGTATAAAAATAAGCTCACCGAAGAGCAATATAGAGTATTACGCCAAAAAGGAACCGAGGCGCCATTCTCTGGAAAAACAATTCACCCTAATAAAGATGGAGTGTTTACTTGTGTTGCTTGTGGTAATCCCCTCTTTAAGGTAGATGCGAAATTTGATTCAGGTACCGGCTGGCCAAGCTTTGATCAAGCAATAGAAGGCTCGGTTGAACACATTTCTGATGACTCGCATGGAATGCATCGCACCGAAGTTATCTGCTCACAATGCAAATCTCACTTAGGTCATGTCTTTGAAGATGGCCCAACACCTACCGGAAAAAGATACTGTATGAACTCTGTCTGCTTTCAAGATTTTAACGACGACTCTCATGGAAACTAACACCACAGCAAAAATTGTTCTTGCTGGTGGTTGTTTCTGGGGGCTCGAAGAACTCTTTCGAAAACAACCTGGAGTAATCAGCACTACAGCTGGCTATACGGGTGGTAATAATAAAAATCCTACGTACGAGCATCACCCAGGGCATGCAGAAGCTTTAGAAGTTGAATACGACACAAAGAAAACATCATACAAACAACTTCTCGATTTTTTCTTTCAAATTCACAATCCAACAACGCTTAATCAACAAGGAAATGACCGCGGCACATCGTACCGTTCAGCAATTTTCTATGCCAATGCCGAAGAAAAGAAAATAGCCGAAGAGTTTATTGCTATCGTCAACGACTCACACCGATGGAAAGATCCCGTAGTAACAACACTCGAGCCACTTACCGTTTTCTACCCTGCCGAAGACTATCATCAAGACTATTTGCAGAAAAACCCCGGCGGCTATACCTGCCATGCAATTTATTTTGAGAGTTATTTAAAGTAAAGTTTTTATCTAGCTTTGTTTGCAAAATAAAAACTCGGTGCCACCCGAGTTTTTTGCTGTGCGACCGCCATTATTAGGCCAGTCGACTTTCTGGATATGCATCCATTGCGTGGCGGATTACTCCACCAACCACAACGGATTTTTTGCACACACAGGGTTTCTGAGAACATACCGGGCAACCTTGCCCGTACATGTTCATCACAGCATCCTCAATATCAACGTCGAGAATGCCGGCAACTGCAATTGCCCACGCGAAGACATCTGCAATCTCTTTTGCGTATTCGAGTTGAATTTGGTGCGCATCCATTCCCGCAGCAGCAACGCCTTGCTCAAACTCAGTGATTTCTGCAATCTCCGCGAACA
>CAZWGR010000055.1:0-3375 GCA_964633555.1 uncultured Candidatus Saccharibacteria bacterium
CATTGATTATATTTCAGAAGAAGAGGCGCGACCCTTTATTACTGTTATGTTTAAGACTCCAGTTAATGTTGAGCGCTTAACTTATGTTGAGGTCGACATTAATGGTCGATTGCTCCAAACCGTCGAAGAGATTCAGACTCAGAAAGCTCTATTAACTGCAACTACTACCAATGCACGTTGAGGATTTATTTATTTTAGGGCGCAGTTTTCGCACACGAAGCATTTTTAATGTTGTTATTATCATTGCTACACTTTTTTTGCCATGGTGGATTCCGGCTCTGCTCATTTTAGTAGGTCTCATTGTTTTCAAGTCGTATATTGAATCGGTATTCTGGGCAATATATATTGAAGGTATATACCGGTATAGCGAACAGTTTCCTGCAGTCTTGGTTTTCTCGATTACACTATTTATTGTAGCGAGCTTTATACGTTCACGACTTGTATACGTGCGCAATGAGCGATATACGCTATAATTGTGGCAATGCCTCGCTTTATACAGCGGCTGTTTCGCCGCTCACGCAAAGGAATAGAGATTGATCCAGATCAGATTTTCATGGATTCTCACAATGTGTCTGAGTTCGATACTCAGCAATTTGAAGGTCGACTTGATATGCCTATATCACGCCGCGTTGTCTTTATTGTGGGAATTTTAATGACATTAGTTACGCTTGTGTATACAGCGCGCGTGTGGAATTTGCAGGTCGTGCGTGGCGAGGTTTTGCGTGAACGAAGCGAAAAGAATAATCTGCGCCATACACCAATTTTTGCAGCTCGTGGAGCAATTAAAGATAGAAAAGGAGAACTCATTGCGTGGAATGCTCCAGCAGAAGATGGCGGTGTCTTATTACGTAAATATTCAGAATTGTCAGGGCTTGCTCATGTACTCGGTTATGTTCAGTATCCAACAAAAGACTCTCGCGGTTTTTATTTCCGCGAAGACTTTATTGGTGTCGACGGTGTAGAAAAACTTTTTAATAGCGAACTTCAAGGTGCTAACGGCACAAGAATTGTCGAAGTCGATGCACGAGGCAAAATTGTCTCAGAAAACACGGTAACACCACCACAAGCAGGCGAAACGGTAACTCTATCGATTGATGCAAAGCTACAGAATAAGTTTTTCGAATCACTTAAAGAAGTAGCTCAGATTTCAGGGTTTAGAGGTGGGGCAGGAGTAATTATGGATGTTACTAACGGCGAAGTCTTAGCTTTAACAAGCTATCCAGAATTTGACCCTGATATTATGTCGCGAGCTTCTGATCGCGATACTATTCGTGGTTGGCTTAATAGCCCAGACAAACCTTTTCTTGATCGAGCAATTGATGGCGTGTACGCACCAGGTTCTATTGTAAAATCATTTTTGGCTCTTGCAGCTCTTAATGAAGGTATTATTTCTCCCGAAAAAGAAATTGTAAGTACGGGTCAAATTGCAGTGCAAAACCCTTATAATCCAGATCAGCAAACAATTTTTCGTGATTGGAAAGTACACGGAGCAACCGATATGCGTGAAGCCATTGCAGTGTCATCAGACGTTTATTTTTACAGCGTAGGCGGTGGTTATAAAGATCAAAAAGGTTTAGGTATTACAAAAATTGATGAATACACTGAACTTTTCGGTTTCGGTAAATCAGTAAAAGCACCTTTTTTTGAAGGAGCAGCAGGCCTTGTTCCAACTCCAGAGTGGAAGCGCAGAGTCTTTAATGGAGAAGCATGGACACTCGGAAATACTTACCATACATCAATTGGGCAGTTCGGATTCCAGGTTTCTCCAATTCAAGCCGTGCGAGCAACAGCCGCAATTGCAACAGGGGGTGTTATGCGTAACCCAACAATTCTTAAGGGCGGCGAATCAACGATTGATTCTGTGATTTCAAAAATTCCGCCTGAGCATTATAAGGTGGTACAAGAAGGCATGAGGCTCACCGTTACAGCAGGCACAGCTCGATCGCTTGATGTTAAATATGCAGAGATAGCGGCAAAGAGTGGAACAGCCGAAGTGGGGGCAAATAAAGAAAATCTTAACTCTTGGCTCATTGGATATTGGCCAGCATCGAATCCAAAGTATGCTTTTGCCGTAGTTCTTGAAAAAAGTGGCCGTACCGTGCCCATGGGCTCTTCAGCGGTCATCAGAAGGCTCATTGATTGGATGAATACTAATACCCCAGAGTACTTCTATACTTCATAATTGATTTGTGATATACTACAGAAAATAAATTTATGGCAGAACCAATCCATTATCTTACACAAGAAAAGATCGAAGAGTTCAAGAAAGAGCTTGATTTTTTGCGCACAACACGCCGACGCGAGGTTGCAGAAAACCTTGAGTATGCCAAAAAGCTTGGTGACCTTTCAGAAAATGCCGAATACCACGAAGCCCGCGAAAAACAGGCCGAGGTAGAAGACCGCATTAACTATATTGAGCACATTCTCAAAACTGCTAAGGTTGTTTCGGATAATCACTCTGGTAAAGCAAGTATTGGTTCAACAGTTAAGGTTAAGAAAGAATCTGACAATGAAGTACGAGTATATAAAATCGTAGGTTCAGAAGAAGCCGATATGCTTCAGGGTAAGGTTTCTAATATGTCTCCAATTGGCGCTGCTCTTATTGGTAAGGCAGCAGGCGATAAGTTTAGTGTTAAAACTCCAAAAGGCGAAGCAAAGTACGTTCTTGTAAGTGTTGAATAGCTAATATCTCAAAAAAATGGCTTCATATGAAGAATTAAGATCGATACGCATCGAGAAGCTCAAAAAGCTTGAATCGTTCGGAATGGATCCGTATCCGGCAAAAGTACCTCGTGATTTTTCTTTGGCTCATGTAAAAACAAACTTCGTTGAGCTCGAAAAGCAGGGTAAAGAAATCTCTGTTGCAGGTAGAATCATGGCAATTCGCGGCCAGGGAGCAATTCTCTTCGCTGTACTTTTTGATGGTACAGAAAAATTCCAAGCAGTACTTAAAAAAGACTCAATGAGTGCTGAGCTCTTTGCGCTTTTTGGTGATGCTGTTGATATGGGCGATTTTATTTCAGTAACAGGTAAACTTTTTGTAACTCAAAGAGGTGAACCAAGTATTGAAGTTCAGTCATGGGTAATTGCAACAAAAACACTTTCACCATTGCCCGACAAATGGCATGGAATTCAAGATACCGATGAACGCTATCGTAAGCGATATTTGGATATCCTCATGAATTCAGAACTCAAAGATCTTTTGCTCAAAAAAGCAAAGTTCTGGGATGTTATCCGTACCTTCATGAAAGAAAACGGCTTCTTAGAAGTTGAAACTCCAACACTCGAAACTACAACAGGTGGCGCAGAAGCTCGACCATTTAAAACACATCATAATGACTATGATCTTGATGTGTACTTAAGAATTTCTATTGG
>CAZWGR010000056.1:0-3332 GCA_964633555.1 uncultured Candidatus Saccharibacteria bacterium
CTGTGCTTCCTGTAGAAAATGGCGGAAAATTATAATGATGCATATAGCGCTTTTCCGCAGACAGCTCTATTTCATCAATAATCTGAGACTCTTTTGGTCCACCGAGTGTTAATACAGACAAAATGTGGGTCTTTCCTCGGTAAAAAGTTCCTGTACCATGAAGAACTGGAGAAATATTACCCACTGAAGCAAAAAGAGGGCGTATTTCATCGAGTTTTCTGCCATCAACACGTCGCTTATAATTAAGTGCTTGATCTGTAATAAATTCCTCAAGCTTTTTCTCTATAAAATTATTTGAAATGGTTGGGTGAGGTGTTTCGTCGAGATCATCAAGAGTGTCTGTCCACAGTGCACGAATATGAGCCAAAGCCTCATCACCCTCTTGTGTGGTAAGAAGTATTTTTTCAAGTAATGGAGCTACTTTTTCATTCCAAAGTGTTTCGAGTTCGCTTGGAATTGCGATTTTCTCTGTTTCAACTTTGGCTACACCGATTTTCTTAATAATACCCGTCTGAAATTTATTGAGAGCATTAATCTCTTTTTGTGCAGATTCAAGGGTTGAAGTAACAACATCCTCGGCAATTTGATTACCAGCAAACTCAATCATTGAGATGTGATCTTGGATTCCGCACGCCAAAAGTTCAAAGTTCGGTGTACTTTCTTTTTGCTCTGTAATAAGGGGATTAACAATAAGCTTACTTTTAGTGCTCAAATTACTGAGTCTAACAGCCGAAACTGGCCCATTCCAAGGGATTTTTGAAGTGCTGAGTGCGAGTGAAGCGCCAAGAACAGCCAAATAATCAGGATCAGTATTGCCAAGAGCAAGAACGGTAATAATTACCTGCACTTCATTACGAAGATTCGTATCAAATAATGGCCTAATAGTGCGGTCAATAATTCTTCCTGAAAGAATAGCGCCTTCAGATGGCCTACCCTCGCGACGAATATAGCGACTGCCGAGTAGTTGGCCAGACGCATAAAACTTTTCTTCGTACTCAACAGTGAGCGGCACAAAATCAATACCCTCTTTTATAGTGTCAGACATTACTGCAGTTGCGAGCACTGCAGTATTTTCACATTTAATTAAACAAGAGCCATGAGCTTGTTCGGCAAGATCAGTGAATTGAACGATAATTTCTTTGCCTCCAAGGGTAGTAGAGAATTCTTGAAGTTTCATACCTATAGTTTACCACCTTGCATGTGGTTCAATGTGCAAGTTTCCCCCAGAATTACAAATATTGTATAAACTACGAGTGGCGTGTGACTCAGTTTATGCGCGACAATTACTGTCGATCCTGATGAGAGTGACCGCCTCGGCGCATTTTATTGCGAATAAGGTAAGGATTGACATTGTCATCAAGATTCATAAAGTCATCAGCTGACTCAATGAGCTTGCTCGATGTTGATTTTCCAAAGGAAACAACTTCTACCTGACAGCCTTCATTTGTTCTGAGGTATTCTACAAGGGGAATAAAATCGCCATCTCCTGTTAATAAGATTACTGCATCGAGCTTTGGAGCCAATTTAAATGCATCGACTGCCATGCCGACATCCCAGTCTGCTTTCTTATTACCACCTGCAAAGATTTGCAAATCTTTTGTCTTAGTTTCAATGCCCATTTTAGTGAGAGCGTCAAAAAATGCTTTTTCATCGCCTGCTTCTGTAGTAATTACGTAAGCAACGGCTCGAATAAGGTTTCGGTCTGCAACTGCATCTTTAACGATTTGTCCAAAATTTACCTTTGCGTGGTAAAGGTTTTTTGCACTATGATACAGATTTTGTGCATCAATAAATACACCAACACGCTGGTTTCTATGTTTAATAATTGCCATATAATAAAAATTTATATAAAAATACGAACGTTATAAAAAAACTAACAAGTAACGACAACAAGTAACAACAAAGTAGTTAATATAAAAACAATACACGTACACATACAAAACTACACACTCAGTATACACCATTCTGCAAACAGTTGAGGAGATTTAATACGAGGAGAAATATCTTTCAGCTTTAACAAAAAACCGCTAGGCGGTCTTTTGAAGCTACTTCTTGAGTTCGAGCTTTTTTGCAATAGCTGCGTATCGCTTAGGACTCTTCTTTTTGAGGTAGTTAAGGTGAGTTTGACGATCTGCCACCATTGCTAGAAGGCCACGTCGTGAGTGATTATCCTTCTTATGCTTTTTAAGGTGAGATGCCAATTCATCAATCTTCTTTGTGAGAAGAGAAACCTGAACCTCAGGAGAACCTGTGTCCGTGTCGTGAATAGCTACTGTCTTAATGATTTTTTGCTTCTGCTTTGTCGTTAGCATGTTGGCACTACAATAGCACAGTTGTTTTTTATTTGCAACTCCTCTCCCCCATGCCGGCTAATGATATACTTAGGCTATGTCGCACAATCTAGAAATGCTCAAAAGACAATTTCTTGAATATGTTGAAATTGAAAAGGGTCGAAGCCTCAGTACGGTTATGAATTACGAGCACTATTTGTCGCGTTTTATCGACTTTTCTAAGGCTAAAAACGTAGAAGATATAACAGATTCAGGTATACGCGAGTACCGTTTATGGCTCAATCGCCAAGAAGCTCGAACTTTGCGCACAGGAATCAAAGAAACGCTTAAACGACGCACCCAGAACTACTATCTCATTGCTTTGCGCTCTTTTCTTAAGTATTTGGCCCGTCAGGGCATAAAAGCCGTGCCACCAGAGCGAATTGAGCTTGCAAAAGTGCCTGAACGCTCACTCGATTTGATTTCTAATGAAGATCTCGAGGCTTTAATGAGTGCGCCAGACAAATCTACACTTAAGGGTCTACGAGACAATGCCCTACTAGAGCTGTTATTTTCAACAGGTTTACGTGTTTCTGAGCTTTGTAGTCTACCTCGTGATATTAACTTATCGCGCGATGAATTCCCGGTCCGAGGAAAAGGTGAAAAAGTTCGTGTGGTTTTTCTTTCTGATGCTGCAAAAAAGGCTGTAAAGCTCTACTTAGATGCCCGAAAAGATATGGATGATGCCCTTTTTGTTCAATTGCCAGTACATGAAAGAAGAAAGAATAGCGGAGAAGCAAAAGCAAAGGCTGGAGCACAAAAATCAGCTGTAAAATCAAGGAATTCGGGTTCAATGCGACTCACTCCCCGTTCTGTCGAAAGAATCATCAAGTTTTATGCTATCAAAGCTGGAATATCAAAAAAAGTGACACCTCACGTTATCCGCCACTCTTTTGCTACGGATTTATTGCGTAACGGTGCAGATATACGCTCAGTGCAAATGCTTTTAGGCCATGCAAATATCGGAACCACCCAGATTTATACCCACGTTACTGATAGCGA
>CAZWGR010000057.1:0-3217 GCA_964633555.1 uncultured Candidatus Saccharibacteria bacterium
CTCCGCAATGATCAGCGAAGATGGCTCAATGCCATCTGAGCTGAGCATCAGTGCGTGAGAAATGTGAGATTCGAAAGCCGGAGCGCGACGGCGCGAGGCGGGGCCGCGGGATTTTTTACCAGAAAAATACCCGTGGTCGAATCTTGCATCCTCCGCCAAGTAGGACGTCTTAAAAGTGACCCGTACCCGAAATGAGCTTTTATAAAAGATACGTACTTCCTAAATATTTGAACTGGTCGATGGGTAATAGTGACCTGGAACAACATCGAGTAGATGTTGTATCTAAATTATCTGGCATTGGGCTTGAAATTGGTTTTGGTTCAGGTTTAAATCTTCCTTACTATAAAAACATAATTAAACTGTACGCGCTTGACCCTTCAGAAGAACTACGTGAAATGGCTCAAAAAAATATCCTGGCCGCATCATTCCCGGTAGAACGCATTGCGGATTCAGCGGAGCATATTCCACTACCCGATAATAGCCTTGATTTCATTGTTTCAACCTGGACATTATGTAGTATTCCTAATCCCAAAATGGCCTTAGAAGAAGTCGCTAGGGTCTTAAAGCCTGGCGGAAAATTTGCTTTCGCTGAGCACGGTAAGTCACCGAAGACTTACACTTCAATAGTCCAGGGCTTACTTACACCTGTTTCAAGGTACTTAGCAGGAGGGTGTCACTTAAATCGGGATATTGAGAATATTATTCTTGATACTGGATTTGAAATACAAAGACTCGAGAAATTCTCTCAAAAATCAAAACCTCTCGGATTCATGTACAAAGGTATTGCTATTCCAAAAAAGTAGCTCGACGCACACTACACAACACTCCCCCATTAAGCTATAATCCATGCATGAATCCAGAACAAAAACTAATAACCGACCCAGCCCTTTCTGCAAACCTGCCCCATAAGTATCTTGGGGTATTCGGAATGTTGTGGGTTACGGTATTGCTCGTTGGGGTTTTCACCTCACTAAAAACTTTTCACCTTTGGGGTTTTGTATTTTCTGTAGGTGTAATTGCTTACCCCTTTGTTTATATATTCAATGATATTTTTACAGAAGTATACGGATATCGTGTCACACGAAAGATTGTCTGGACAGGTCTAGGTTCTATGCTTTTAGCAACCGTTCTTACTTCTATTTACAGTTATGTTCCAAGTCCCAGCTTTGAATACAGTGAAACATTTAATCTTATCTTTAGGGCTGCGCCAATTATTGCAGTTGGATCAATCATTTCATTTTTTGCTGGAGAATTAACAAATTCATATGTTGTAGCAAAGATGAAAATTATAACAGGTGGAAAGCATGAATCTGCTCGCTTAGTGCTATCCACCCTACTCGGACAAACCGTCGATAACTTTATATTCTTTTTTACAGCATTCTACTTTGCAGGCTGGTATACTCTAGGCGAAGTTTTTCCGCTCGTTGTATCAACTGTAATATTCTGCACCGTCTGGGAAATTATTGCTCTACCCGTTACAACAAAAGTAATTAAAGTCATTAAACAAAAGGAAGGTATCGACACATTCGACCACGGAACAAAGTTTAATCCATTCAGAATAAAATAAACCTCGGCCAATCCTCAGCTTACACATGAAAAAAGTATACTTAGCCGGACAACCAAACGAGCACGACAATAACTGGAAAGAGGTATTTAAGAAAATAGCTGGTTTCGAGTACCATGATTGGGAAATTCATTCGGATCAAACATCACCTGATACCTATTTCCCCGATGATCTCAAAGGAATATATTCGTCTGACATTCTTATTGCAAATCCTGGAATTGCCCCTTCTGAAGCTATGTGGATTGAGGTTGGTTTGTTTTATACAAAGAACATAAAGAACCCTGGCGAGCGTTGCAATAATCTTATTATTATCTGGAAAGAAAACCGGAATCCCCAGTGGTCAATAGAGTTTGTTAAAAAGGCTGGCATCGTTGTCTCTACTTTTGAAGATGCAATTGTCGAGCTGGAGAAATTGAGGTAGTTGCTGTAGATGAGCTTCTAGAATTACTAAAAAGCTTATCAAAAAACATCATTAAAAATTGCAAAAGCTGTATTCTGTGATATAATATAGTTTGAAAATAAGCTCTAAATTAAAGCTCGAAGGAGGTATAAAGTGCGAAATGAAATCATGTGTTTGATGGTAAGTGGTCCACAGATTGATGACGGACTGCGGACGGCTCTTTATCTCGCAGCTTGCGAGTTGATCCGTAGCGGAAAAAAATCTGCGAAGTTCTCTGACGAAAATGGCGAAGGTAAAGTCTTCACCCGGCACCGCCGAGGATTCGTCAATAGTTTCATGACAGGGGTCGTGTTCGATGCAACAATCGAACGGAATGATGGTATCATCACATCCCGATTCCTCGTGGATGACACCAGGATACCGACCGAGGAGGAAGTCTTGGAGGGCTCTTGGCTTCCAGTGCCGGATTTCTTGATCGGCGAGTAAATGGACAGGCGTCCTTGGTTAGTGGGCATAAGTAAAATTTGCACACCAACCAAGTAAAGGCCCCGCGCGCAAGCGACGGGGCTCTTATTTATTCAATTCTTTTACAGCTGTTTACTTTATATAAAAAACCGCTAGCGAGCGTGAGTCGCAAGCGGTGAATCGGAACATAGCTCTGCGTTTAGGATTGCAAAGCGATCTATGGTATCACTAAACAATAAAGTCAAATAAAAAAACAGAGGTACTCAGCAAAACAAAACCGGCGCCGAAGCACCGGTCTTTTCGCGGCCCCTCATCAGGGACTATTCGTTAATGAGAAGCCTGGTCTCGACACTCCTCGCCGAATCGTGTAGAGCAGCGACGATGCGCGTAATCAATGCAGCATCCTCAGCTGGAACCTCGCCCCCTTCTGTACCTCGGCAGCAGAACTCGAGAATCTCACGGAGCTCTTTGAGTGCTCCCTCAAAATTTGCCTTATTCGGCTCTGCTGTAAGTAGCGGACGATATCTTTGACTCTCGCCGTGCGTGATAGCCCAACCAAAACCACGACCTTCTACTTGCGTGATCATGATGAACAGATCCCTCAAGTTTGCTGCGATTGCGAACTTTGTTATATTAGTTAAACCCATAACACCCTCCTTTCTCGTGTGATACTAGCAAAAAACCCAACAAAAGCAAAACAACTCAGGTTTAGCGAGCACTATTCAACGAATTCTTATTCCCCACATAATACTTCCACAGAATCTTCATATCATTTCGGGTAAGCAAAT
>CAZWGR010000058.1:0-2769 GCA_964633555.1 uncultured Candidatus Saccharibacteria bacterium
GATACTAAAATATGCCTAATGTTAGCAATTTCAATATGGCGACGCGAGAAATACTTTGCCAAAAGAATAATAAGAGCGAGCTTTACAACGTCAGAAGGCTGAAATGAAAAAAAGCCAAGATCGAACCAACTGCGGGCTCCCTTAGCTACAGTACCTAAACCAAACAGTAATCCTAAAACCACACATGAGCCAACGAAGAGTGCCACAGATACCCACGTTTTTCGCATAAAGCGAAAGTCTATGTGCGACACGCTAAAAAACAAAACCATTGCTACGCACACCCAAATAATTTGTCGTTCAAAATAGCTTGGGCCATCCGTAAATGAATTCATGGTTACGAGCCCGGCAGATACAATTGGCAAAGTAGCAATAAACAAAACCCAATCCATTCGAGAGTTTTCTGACTGTACAGAGTATGAAGGTAAAAACTTTGACCAAAAATTCATATACTCATCCTACTCTAGTATACGAGGTGGTGCAATTGGAATAATTTCAATAGTCGCTACAGCTGTTTTTGGAGCATATGGCCATGTAAATGAAACCCTTTCTGATGATCGCGCCTGCACTTTATCAAGCCGCGTCTCTGAGAAGCCCAAAGTCGTACCTTCTGCATCATATACAATTGCATACACAGTTAAACCAGGAACCGGGGTCACCGTAGGATTTGTTATCAATGTATCTACACGTGAGCCCTGAATAGAGTCTTGAGAAAATGCTGTATTAACTATTTCTAAATCAATACCTGTATCGAGTGCTCTTTTCCATGTAATTGAGTCGATCGTCACTGAAATTCTTCCGAGCTTCTTTTGACCAATATTAAAGGCTGGCTGAAAGATAAGAGCATTTCGGCGTGGTACAACCAGTATATTTCCTTTTCTATTTCCCAACGTCACTCCTTTGTCATCATATACAGTCATCGTATATGCAACATATGCAGCGCCTTGAGTATTTTTATTAACAATATACGCACCTAAGTTATAATACCCAGGAGCAACCATGTCGCCACGAGCCCACAATACCTGAAGTGGAACAAACGAGCTTGCGCACAATTTTGAACATGGACCTCCACAATCTACTCCAAGCTCTCTTTGATTGAGGATTCCATCTGTACACGATGGTGGTCTATAAATCTTTGTAAAAAAGATATACGAAATAATTCCTGCAATAGCCAAAAAGATTATCGCGCCGTAGGTAAGCTTATGAGATGTAGACCACGAAACTGCCATAAATTAGTAAATTGAAATTAATGTTTGCTTAATAAAGTCCTGAACTGGATCAATTGAGAATGTATACCCTGCTTTTGCAATAAGAATTACATATACAATAACTGTTGTTGCTGCGAGTGTTACAAAGACTTTCTTTGCTCGCGAACTAAAAATAGGATCTGGTGTCGATGACTTTTGCTCATTCAATGCTTTGTACATTAATACATAGAAATTAGTACTTACCGGAAGCCAAAAGAGAGCCATCACAAGCTGCGTAACGTAATTCGCAATTGGACCAACTGAAACCATTGAAGAAAATGGAATTGCTATTGTACCCGTAAGCGCAGCGGCAAAGCCAACGAATACAAGAAAAAGTAAACTTGAGCGCCCTGCAATGGCCCAAAAACTACCTGACACGTACCAAGCACTTTGCACAAAAACATCGAAACTGCGCTTTTTCTCGATTACAAAAACTGAAGCAGTGAAGACTAGATAACAGAAAAGTACGAGGACTGGAATAATATATAAAGTACTGGCTCCAATAGTCATTACAAGAACCAAAATAGTTACCACAAAGAGTGGTAATGTTTGTGGATATGCTTCTGTAAACAAATCATCAATTGTAGCGGGAGTCTTTCCATTCATACTCATATCTGCAATACGAACGAGCATGTATGGAACAGTCACCACAACAACAAAATAAATAGCAAAACAAATAACCTCAAGGGCAAACAAAAAACCCATAGAAAATGGGGTTGCTGCAAAACTTGGTCGTATAATATCGATTGTAGCTAAAAATATTGCGGGCAATAAAGCAACCACAATACTCATGCGCATATTCTTTGTATAAAGAGATACCGCTTGTTCAAATAATAATGCGAACGATGGGAGTTTATTATTTGTATTCATGTCAATTTGTTTGACATAAGTATAACATATTTTTCAAACACTCTGTTCTGGCGGCTACCTACTTTTGCTTCATAAACTATCATCGGCGCAACTACGTTTCACTTCCGTGTTCGGAATGAGAACGGGTGGTTCCATAGCGCTAAACCACCAGAACAGAGAACTCGAAAAAACATGGCATATATAAATATATGTATGTTTTACAGGTATTATACCAGTATATTATTCAGTACAACAAAGTTGCTGAATAGTGCATGGGTAAGCAAAAAATAATTGTATGTGATTTTCAGATTTCCTAATAGGATCGACGAATTAGTACTTCTCGGCTGAACACATTACTGTGCTTATACCTAAAGCCTATCAACGTAATCATCTCTTACGGGTCTAAACGATTCCTAATCTTGGAGTTGGCTTCCCTCTTAGATGCTTTCAGAGGTTATCCATTCCCGACATAGCTACGGAGCGGTCCACCTGGCGGCAGAGCTCCCAGACCAGAGGTCAGTTCAACTCGGTCCTCTCGTACTAGAGTCAAATCTTCTCAATAATCAACGCCTGCAGTAGATAGGAGACCAACCTGTCTCACGCATGATATCATTTATTACTAAATGCATTGGACTATACGTTCACCCTATATTATTTAAAATATCAGGATGGCTAG
>CAZWGR010000058.1:2779-3184 GCA_964633555.1 uncultured Candidatus Saccharibacteria bacterium
AACCTGTCTCACGCTTGTTACCAACGATTACTCGTTGCAATGGACTATAGCATATTCCTTTTAAGGGGAACGTCGATGTTTAGTCTCTACGGGTGGCCTAAAAAGCCTTCCCTCGGTATACTCCGTTTTATCACGCGGAATCCACCGATACTAATCGACTTGATCTATATATATTACTATATATGACCGCCGTGGTTGATTGATCAAACTTCCTATATTTTATATTACACATCTTGATTGAATGTGTAATTTTTTAGACGAAAAGTTCTCGAAGTGATTCAGACTGTTCAACAGTCAATGATCTCACTTTTGATACCCTTTATATTACAAATACTCACAAATTCTCGCGAGACCGTTCACTTCTGAACGGTCTGAACCCAGCTCGCGTAACTTTTTAATTGGCGA
>CAZWGR010000059.1:0-2816 GCA_964633555.1 uncultured Candidatus Saccharibacteria bacterium
GTATTACAATCTTCATCATCATTTTCGTAAATGCAATTACGCGCCGCCGCTTTATTGGAATCCTCAAGGGAATTGGTATCCAATCTTCGGCAATTGAAATTTCATATATTTTCCAATCAATATTCTATGCTGTAGCCGGTGTTGTTTTTGGAGCATTACTCGTCTTTCTTGTTCTTAAGCCATACCTTGATGCAAACCCTATTAACTTCCCATTTAGCGACGGTACACTGGTCGCAACACCGATGGGAACTTTAATTCGTGGAGTAGTTCTTTTGGGAGCAACAATGATTGCTGGTTACATTCCAGCACGATTGGTCGTAAAGCAAAATACTCTTGATGCCATTCTTGGCCGATAATTTATGATTATTACTACAAAAAACCTCATAAAAAAGTATACTTCGGGCGGAGTTGATTTGCTCGCTCTCAACAAAGTATCACTCGAACTCAAAAAGGGTGAGTTCTTAGCTATTACTGGCCGCTCTGGTTCTGGTAAATCAACACTGTTGTACCAGCTCGGTTTACTCGACCGACCTACATCGGGAAGTATCAGTATTGATGGAACCGATGTTCTTGAAATGTCAGAAGCCGACAGAACACACTTTAGACTTTCTGAACTTGGCTATGTTTTTCAAGATTACGCTATTTTGCCAGCACTCAATGCTATGGAAAACGTCATGCTGCCGCTGCTCATGCTTGGTTTTGAGCGCAAGGCTGCTGAACACAAAGCTATAGAAGCTTTGGCTCGCGTAGGACTCGGTAATAAAATTGTAAACTATCCATCACAGCTTTCAGGTGGACAGCAACAGCGAGTTGCCATTGCCCGAGCAATTGCACACGAACCAAAAATTATTTTTGCCGATGAACCTACCGCAAACCTCGATAGCGAAACATCCGATGTTGTTCTTGGAGTATTCCTTGATTTGCACAAAGAAGGGCAAACAATTGTTATGGTTACTCACGAAAAAGACTATGCGGCCCTTACCGATAGAATCGTTGAGCTTTCAGATGGAAAGGTAATTCTTGATCAGAAAGTTACCGATAAGAATACTGGTGGAGTAACAGGTGCGCTTCACTAATTAAAACTATGACTCAGACCACGCTTGAACGACCAAGTACGCCAACAATATTCGTACTTTTTGGCATAACAGGAGATCTTTCACGCCGAAAACTTTTACCTGCGCTTTTAAGCTTGTATGTTCGTCGCAAACTTCCAACTCACTTTGCAATAGTTGGTTTTTCTCGTCGCACCTTTACTCGTGAAGAATTTCGAGACTTTGTGCGTAGCTCAATGAATGTAAAGGTAGGTCAGTATAAAGAAGAAGAAATTAAACACTTTCTTGACCACATTAAATATGTTCAGGGGATGTTTGATGCTCGCGATGGCTATGAGCGACTCGCTACAACTCTTAAAGAAATAGATGATTCGTGGGGAGTATGCGCTAATAAGCTTTTTCACCTTTCTGTTCCGCCAAGCTACTATGATTCAATTCTTGATCATGTTTCGGCTTCAGGTTTAGCTATTCCTTGTGCTGGTCCGCAGGGTGGTTGGACTCGCATACTCGTTGAAAAACCTTTCGGCGACGATATTCATACAGCAAAAGAACTCGATAAAAAGCTCGGCAGCTTATTCACTGAAGAGCAAATCTTTAGAATCGATCACTATTTGGCAAAAGAAGCACTACAGAATATTATTGCTTTCCGTTTTGCAAATTCTATCTTCGAACCACTCTGGAGTGCAGAGCATATTGATAAAGTGCATATAAAACTACTCGAAAAGATCGACATCGAGGGCCGCGGTTCATTCTATGATACAACAGGAGCACTTAAAGATGTTGGCCAAAACCATGTTTTGCAAATGCTCGCCCTTATTGGAATGGAAGAACCCGAAGATTTTAGCGCAGATGCAATTCGCAAAGAACGAGCGCGGGTACTTAAAAATCTTGAAACTATTGAAGGTAAAACACTTTCAACTCAAGTTGTCCGTGGTCAGTATGAAGGCTATATGAAAGAAAAGGGTATTGACCCCATGTCGACAACAGAAACATATTTCAGAATCGAAGCCTATATATCAAACTCACGATGGAAGAATGTTCCATTCTATCTTGAGAGTGGAAAAGCCCTTAAAGAAACCAAGTCCGAAATCGACATTTACTTTAAGAATCCTGCTGGCGATGAGCGACAGAATGTCCTAACGTTTAGAATTCAGCCAGATGAGGGTATTAAACTTCGTTTCTGGGTAAAGTCACCTGGCCTTGGTATGAAACTTGAAGCTAAGACACTCAAATTTAAGTATAGTGAGTCTATGGTAACAGCTGATATTCCTGATGCATACGAGCGCCTTATGTACGATGCAATTCTTGGCGATCAAACACTTTTTGCAAGTACCGAAGAGGTACTCCATGCGTGGAAGTTCATTACACCAATCATTGATGGCTGGCATACTATACCGCTCACTTTCTATGCAAAAGGGGCAGAATGGGTTGAATAATAGGGGTTCTTGGCACTCGCACAAATTTTATAGTGTGGTACAATCTTATTCACTATGGCATTTTTCAAAAATCTTCTTATCAAGCAGATGGTTAAGCGACAGTTGAAAGGTGTTCCCGAGGCTCAGCAAGAACTTATTCTTGAAGCAGTAGAAAAAAATCCCGATCTATTTACCAAAATCGCTGAAAAGGTACAAGAGCGCGTTAAGGGCGGCATGGGCCAAATGGAAGCTTCAATGAAAACACTTCGTGAACACGAAGCTGAACTCAGAGGCATTTTCGGTACAGCACAAAAATAGCAATACTCCGGCAGAACGTTTTGTTTTGGTT
>CAZWGR010000060.1:0-2810 GCA_964633555.1 uncultured Candidatus Saccharibacteria bacterium
GTGAGCTTAGGAAGTGAATCAGGATTTACACCAGCTTCTTTAAGGAAAGATTTAAGTGCTTGTGAATCACCAATATCCCCAAAATGATTCGGAATAATTATTTTTGGACCGAGAGCAACTGCTAATTTATATGCCTTTGCAGCATCAAGCACGCCTTGCCCGCCAATTGGTAAAAATAGAATATCGATTTCGCCAAGCTCTTCGGTAACTTCGGGCTTAAGGTCGGGGTTTACAATGCCACCCAAAAAACAAAGATTCATGCCTTCGAGCTCAACCTTATAAATCGTATTGATGAGTGGAGAGCCACCATACATTGATTCAGAAGCAAAGCCTTTAATAAAGACTTCTTTAACTTCGTACTCGCCAGGGCCATTAATTGAAAAAGGAATTCTTTCGCCGTGAGTAACCATATCTGTACCATTCATATCAGCGTGATGGAGTGAAGAAAGTACAATATCAGCACCAAATCGTGATTGGGGTAATTTTGACTCTTTTGATATAGGGTTTACTGCAAGAGTAATGTCACCGAATTGAATGCGGAAAAATTCTGCGCCTTGGTACGTAATAATCATGAGTCAATTATACCAAACATGCCAAACTCATGCTACTGTACAGGTATGAAGAATAGTGATGCATGGGAGCAAGAATATAAAAAAGGCTCACTCGTAACATTGAGTTATGAACCTCAAGTAAGTGTTAAAGATTTTATTCGTTGGATTCGCCGCGATCAGGGTTTTAATCTTGAAAATTGTAGTCTTATTGATATTGGCTGCGGTAATGGTAAGAATAGTTTATATGCTGTAGAGCACGGAATTCAATCATGTTTCGGCTTTGATATATCAAAAACAGCTATTTCTTATGCACTAGCAGAACAAGAGCGCCGTGGTATACCCTCTTCTTTACTTACTTTTAAGGTAGATACATGTATTCCGAGCCCAAAACTGCCTTATAAAGATTCTTCTTTTGATATTGCCCTTGATGTTACTACAACAAACTCACTAACAACACCCGAAAGAACAGCTTTTCTTAATGAGCTCTATAGAATTCTTAAACCAGAAGCCCGAATTCTTGTTCGTACCCTTTCAAAAGATGGCGATGAGCATGCTAAAAAACTCTTAACATTATCCCCAGGACCTGAAAAAGATATGTATAAGCTGCCCGAAACCCAACATACCGAGCGAGTTTTTACTAAAAAAGACCTTGAGGCAACTTATTTAGAAGCTGGTTTTACTTGTGTACACCTAGATTCAGAGACTCACTATACAAAGGTACATAACCGCCGTTATAAGCGTAAATACTGGGTAGCATATTTTGCCAAAAACCCTTTACATACGCCCATAAATAAGCTAATGTAGGTAAACGGCTCATGCCGTGTAATGTGAGTGTGTATATTACCAATCCCAAGGAACCCCGCACTGGCGCACGTATGTGCATTTTATTAACTAAAAAGCGGGTCTTGAGGACAAACAATGCTTAAAAAAATTAAAGAGGCTCTTGCAGGAGCTGTAGAAAAGGTAGAGGAAACTCTCGAAACTACAGCTGCAGCAAAGCCAGCTAAGGCTCCTAAGGTTAAAAAGGCCGCTGCTCCAATTGTTGAGGATGAAAAATCTCTCTCAAAGAAGAACAGTATTATGAACAAGTTTATTGAGGACTCAAAAAATCCTCCAATAATCGGTGACGTTGTTGAAGGACCAGTTATCGGTATTGATAAATCAGCTGTATATGTTGACTTGGCACCATTTGGTACGGGTATCATTTACGGTCGTGAATACATTACTGCTCGTGATATCGTTAAAAAGCTTAATGCTGGCGATGCTATTGCAGCAAAGGTAACTGATCTTAACAATAAAGAAGGCTATATTGAACTTTCTCTTAAGGAAGCTCGACAAGCTCTTATTTGGAACGAAGCTGAAGAGGCAATCAAATCTAAAGCTATTCTTGAACTCCCTGTTCTTGAAGCAAATAAGGGTGGTCTTATCATCGGTTGGCAAGGAATTTCAGGATTCCTTCCTGCTTCACAGCTTAAGGTAGAACACTATCCTCGAGTTGCTGATGGCGATAAGGATAAGATTCTTGAAGAACTTCGAAAACTCGTAGGTCAGAAGATTTCTGTCACAATTATTTCTGCTAATCCAAAGGAAGGAAAGCTTATTTTCTCTGAAAAGAGCCCAACTGATAAGGATAAAGATAAAATCATTGGCAAATACAAGGTTGATGATGAAGTAGAAGGAACTGTTACAGGTATTGTTGACTTCGGTGTCTTCATTAAGATTGAAGACGGTCTTGAAGGACTTGTTCATATTTCAGAAATTGACTGGTCACTCGTTGAAGATCCTCGCCTTCTCTTTAAGGTAGGACAGAAGATCAAGGTTAAGGTTATTGAAATCAAAGAAGGTAAAATCTCTCTTTCTATTAAGGCTCTTAAGGAAAACCCTTGGAATAGTGCAACTGCTAAGTACAAAAAAGATAAGATCGTTGAAGGTGTTATCATTAAGTACAATAAGCACGGTGCTCTAGCTTCAGTAGAAGAAGGTATTGCCGGTCTTGTGCACATTTCAGAATTCGGTAATGAAGAAAAACTTCGAGCTAAGCTTGAACTTGGTAAAAAGTACCAGTTTAAGATCACTCTTTTTGATCCTAAGGAACAAAAGATGGCTCTCTCTTTCGTAGAGAAAACAAAGTAAACAAAAAAGCGCCTTCGGGCGCTTTTTTGTTGTCGTATTTTTAAATCATTTTTTTTGATCAAATCCGAGTATTAAGAATTGCACACCATAGTTGCCTTTTCCCTTCCTTCGGCAACAAAAGTCTCA
>CAZWGR010000061.1:0-2801 GCA_964633555.1 uncultured Candidatus Saccharibacteria bacterium
ACTTCGTAAGCAAGTTTAACTTTTGCATTACGTGGATTTTCGCCATTCTTAAGTTCGTTTTCTATCGACTTAATCTGATCTGCTGTCATATCAGTACATAATTCCATAGCCTGAAATATTATTTCATCGCCCCAACTCATAACGCGGCCAAAAATATCTTCGGGTGTTTGATTAAGCGCAACTGCATTATTTTCTGTCTTACCCATTTTTTTACCTGAAGGATCGGTAAGAAGTTTTACTGCAATTACAAACTTCTCTTTATTTTTAAGTGATTTAAGTAAATCACGACCCATGAGCATGTTGAAGGTTTGATCGTTACCGCCGATCTCTGCATCGGTTTCAAGAGCAACGGAATCGTATCCCTGCATCAAAGGGTACATAAATTCATGAATGTGTATTGGCTTATTATCAGCTTGTCGTTGTGCGAACATATCACGCTTAAGCATTTGATCTACCGTAACCAAAGAAGATAGTTCAAGAACATCTGCAAAATTGAGCTTTGCAAGCCACTTTGAATTAAATACGAGCCGAGCTGGATTTGATCCACCAAAATTCAAATAGCGAGAAGCCTGCTTTTTGTATTCAGTACAGTTTTTGAGAACCTCGGCGCGTGTAAGCTTTTTTCGTGTTGCTGCTTTGTCAGTAGGATCGCCAATTGTCGCTGTAAAATCACCAATAAGGAGTGTTACGTTGTGACCCATTTTCTGAAACTCTCGGAGCTTTCGCAAAGAAACAGCGTGGCCAAGATGGAGTGTTGGGCCTGTAGGATCAATACCTAAATAGATAGAAACTGGCTTACCTTGGAGTAATCTTTCTGAAAAAGCTTCTCGATTAGGAAAAATATTTTCTACAGATCGAGTAATAAGTTCGTTAACTGCTTCTTTTTGGGTAATAACTTCTGGTTTTTTGGTGAAAAATCTCAACATATATCTACTCTATCACACGTGAGTTGCTTGTGCTACAATCGTATAAAAGGCACATATGCATACAAAAAATAAAGGTTTTTGGGGTAAAACTAAGAATTTATACTTTCATATACAGAAAGCTATTCTTTTTTCTTTAACACTCGGTTTTATTGGTGCAGGTATTGTAATTCTATGGCTCTCCACCTTACAAATTCCTGACCTTAAAACTTTTAGCGACCGCCAAATTGTTCAGTCGACTAAGATTTATGATCGAACCGGCGAGATTTTGCTCTATGACATTCATGAAAATGCAAAAAGAACAGTTGTTCCCCTTTCTGAAATCTCAACACATATTCGCAATGCTTCAATTGCCATTGAAGATGCTGAATTTTATGAGCACATTGGAATTAAGCCAAAAGCAATTCTTCGTGCTGTGTTAGCGAACCTTATTCCTGGAGGACTTACTCAGGGAGGCTCGACAATAACTCAGCAAATAATCAAGAACTCTATTCTTACTAAAGACAAAACTATTACTCGTAAGCTTAAAGAGTGGGTTTTGGCTGTAAAACTTGAGCGAGAAATCACCAAGGATGAGATTTTGGCAATTTACCTTAATGAAACAACCTATGGCGGAAGTATTTTTGGCGTAGAAGAAGCTGCTCGAAACTTCTTTGGTAAGCAGGCTAAAGACGTAACCTTGGCCGAAGCTGCATATATTGCTGCCCTTCCCCAAGCTCCCTCTTTCTATTCTCCTTATGGAAAAAACATTGATCGACTTGATGCGCGACAGCGTTTAGTTCTTTCTAAAATGTATGAATACGGTTTTATCAATAAAGAAGAGCGTGATGCGGCTGTTGCAGAACAAGTAACATTTAAAGAGCGTGGCTCAACAAGCATTAAGGCTCCTCACTTTTCTATGTATGTTCGTGATTACTTAACACAAAAGTACGGCGAGGATACTGTAGAAAGCGGCGGCTTGCGAGTTATTACAACTCTCGATTTTAATCTACAAACAATTGCCGAAGAAAAAGTAACTGAGTTTGCTCCAGGACTTGCTCAAAACTTTAATGCAAGCAATACAGCAATGGTGGCGATTGACCCTAAAACCGGTGATATCTTAACCATGGTTGGCTCAAGAAATTATTTTGACACTGAAATCGAGGGTAATTTCAACATTGCAACAGCAAAGCGACAACCTGGTTCTACATTCAAACCTTTCGTATATGCAGCAGGTCTCGAAAAAGGATATACACCAGAAACTATATTGTTTGACGTAAAGACTGAATTTTCTTCTGAATGTACACCTGATAGCAAACCTAAGATCAAAGATTCAACAACAATTAAGTGCTATAACCCAGAAAACTACGATCTTTTGTATGAAGGACCAATTACCGTTCGTCGTGCTTTAGCTCAATCTAGAAATATTCCTGCGGTTAAAATGCTCTACCTTGTAGGAATTCCTACAGCTATTGATTTAGCCGAGAAAATGGGTATTGAATCACTTAATGACCCTGATCGTTATGGTCTTACCCTAACACTTGGTGGTGGTGAAGTGAGTTTACTCGAACTTACCAGTGCTTATGGAGTTTTTGCAAACGATGGATTACGTAATCCTCATCGAGCAATTCTTCGTGTTGAAGATTCTGAAGGAAACATTCTTGAACAAGCACAAAATAATCCTGTACAAGTACTTGAGGCTAATGTTGCTCGTGATATTAGCGATATTCTTACCGACAAAACAGTGCGATCATCGAGTGTTGCACAAATAGTTAACCCTATTGGCCGCACCATTGCCGCAAAAACAGGTACAACAAACGACTATCGAGATGTTTGGATAATGGGATACACTCCAAACCTTGTTGTTGGTGCTTGGGCTGGTAAAAATGACAATTCACC
>CAZWGR010000062.1:0-2738 GCA_964633555.1 uncultured Candidatus Saccharibacteria bacterium
AGACAGGATCGAGAACATCAATCTCTTGCTGAGCTTCTTCGTATAAATCGTTAAGAAGGACGGTTTCCCCTGTTTGAGTGTTGAGGTACCAAAGCTTGTCATCAAAGCTTACCGTGCCCTTATACCAATCGTCAGGCATAAGGTTTCCAAGTGGTGTGCTTGGCACTGCGCAGATTACTTCGTATAAGCGAACCTTACTCCATGCGCACTTATCTGCAACTGTTCCAAGAACGGTATCAAGAACGTTTCCGTCTTTGAGAGAGTACACTTTAGTTTGAACAATGCGGCCACGAGATTCAGAAAAGAGTATTTTTGCGCCATCCTTGCTCATTTTTGTAGTTAGGCCCAAAACATTTGAAATAACTTTATCAAACACTCGCGTACGAGTATTGAGTGTATATGCATATCCCCCACTTCTGCCAGATGCTTTTGTGGTAAGGACAAGGAATTCTTCAGTTGGCCATTCTATATTCCATAAAGGAAGTGGTGACTGAAATATTTGTTGAGAAACAAGAGGGGTCGAAAGATTTCCGAGAGAAGCAATGATTCCTGAATTAGTTTTTCGAATGGCAACAAAACGCTCGCTTTGTGGCGCTGTTACAAAAGAAAGCACATCACGACTCGAAGTGTTTGGTTTTACTATATAAGTTGTTTCGGTTGCACTTGGTGAACTCGATTTTGTAGTTGTAGCTGTCGATGTTGAGGTGATTTTGTTTGCAACTGTTGTAGGTGTTACGCGGCTCAAAACAGGCTTAATGGTCTGGATATTAAGTATTGTATGTGTTGGGTTTGTGTCATCATCACGTAAGAATCCTAAAATAGCATTGTTTCCCGACGGAGAAAATGCAGCTGTATAAACTTTCGGTAAGGTTGTATTTGATATTTTAACTACAGCACCTGTTTGGAGATTTGTTTCATAGATATGACCGTTTCCACGATCAACAAAACGGACAGTTGACGATGTGGCCGACGTGCTTGATGCATAGAAACCACTCACTGGTTTGTCGTATACCTGAAAGAGTCGAGGGCGCTTTGCCTGCTGAGGAATTTGCTGCACAGGTTCCTGGCGTGTACTTGTGGCTAGTGGTGTTGGAGTATCAACCCCAGGTGTTAAGCGATTAAATGGAAAGAACCACGGTGACTGATTATTTCCCGTCGTTTGAGCAGGAATAATTGTTGAAAGTAATTCGGGTCGGAAAAAGAAAATATACAACCCTACCCCGAAGGCTATACAGAACACTATAAGAATAGCGAGGAGTATTTTTCTTAACATGTTATTTATAAGTTGCTTTAATATTTTCGAGGCGCTGAGCATAGAATTTCATAGAAGCTTCATAGAATTTAGCAGCAGGATCCACAGCCCTCTCTGTTCCAAATTTTTGATTAAGCGCTACGGATGTCGTTCTTGTATTGATACCATTGAGCACCCCTTGAAGTTGTGCGTTGTTTGCTATTGCAAATTCAGACGCTTTAGCACCCTGTGTTGCTGTGCGGTTTGCAAATGCTTCGTAACGCTTTTCTAGATCAATGGTCGACTTTGCGAAATCAAGCAACTCTTTAAAAATTACCTGTCGAGAGTTTATCATACTTAAACCCAGTGTATCACCATAAGGGTCAATCTCTCTCTTTGCTGCCTGATAAGGTGCTGTAAAAAAGATTAGGCTACTATCGCTATCAATCTCACTTTTATATTCCGGGTTGTCATTTGATAGTACAGATTTGCTGCGGTTCCATGTGCCCGTCTCAGATGAGGGAACATCAATATCCTCAAGCTCCTCAACAAGCTCATTAAAATTCTCAATAACCTGACTTTCTGCAGTAGATAGAACTTTTTTTCTACGAAGAACCTGCTCTTGGTTAATTAGTGAGCGTAGTCGGTCGCGAGACTCATTGGTTTGAACATCAAGAGCTCTTAATGCGTTAATTTCTTGCGTTATCTTTGCCAAATCTTTAGCATATTCACCTGAAACATCATCAAGTATTTGACTAGCTTCTTCCCCCTCCTTGGTTATGTTTGCACTAGCTCTTCTAAGGTTCTCCGCACGCTCACTTTCGTTCTTGAGTAGGTTAACGAGGGTTTGCGGATCAATTACATATTCTCTATCAACTGCAATCGGAGGTAGTGGGTCTTGGGCAAGCTCTGTAATTTTAGGATCAATTGTTTGAAGGAATAAGAAAGAACCAAGAGTCATAAAAAGACCAATAACTGCATTCTTAATAGTTTCTTTTGCCTCTGACTTCCCTGTAAAGGCCTCGGTTGTCATGTATTGCACGCCTCCATACATAATCATAACTACAGCTAAGATGGATGCGATGGCTAAAAGAAGTCGATATGCATAACCAAGGATTGCATAAAGGTTTACTTTCTTTACATAACCATTCTCACAAGTAATACCCTCGGTTACTGTTCCTTCAGGTCCATTAACGCAAGGTAATGGTTCGAGGAGTGTGTATTCACGGCGCTGTGCACTACCAGAAACAACGGTGTTTTGATCTGCGGCTACCGGAGCTGGTGCGGGTGTTTGTGTTTGAGCAAAAGCATCAGAAATAAATAAAGAGTAATCACTACTCAATGTGATGGCTACAAAAAATATACAAGCAACAATGTGTGATTTAGAAATTAGTTTCATTGGTGTTTTGGGCAGTATAGTTAATTGTAAACTGAGAGAACACTCTTTGGAGGATAAACTCAGGATTGGTAATTACAAGTCCTACAAGCGCCGTTCCATTTTCTTTCT
>CAZWGR010000063.1:0-2664 GCA_964633555.1 uncultured Candidatus Saccharibacteria bacterium
GCATCAACTCCATAGTCACGAACAAGGTCGAATGGACTTATAACATTACCAAGACTCTTCGACATCTTTTGGCCATTACTCATGATAAAACCATTGATAATGATCTTTTGTGAAGGCATGATTCCTGCCGCCATGAGCATTGCTTGCCACATTGCAGCTTGCTGGCGCAAATTATCTTTACCACAATACTGAACGACACCACCTGAACCATTCCAAACTTCATTAAACTGCTCCATATTGTGTGGCCAACCGACAGCAGAAATATAGTTTACCAAAGCATCAAACCAAACATACATAACATGTTTTTCATCACCTGGAACTGGAATTCCCCATGGCATTTTAGAAGCCAAGCGTGAAATACTAAAGTCATTAAGACCACCTTCTACGAAAGATTTGATTTCACCAAATCGTTCTTGTGGCACCACGAAAAAATCACCACGAGCTTCATGCTCTTTATATTTTTTGAGCAAAAAATCACCAAACTTTGAGAATTTAAAGAAATAGTTTTCTTCTTCGTAAGTATCGATATCACGATTAGGATGAAGTGGGCAACGACCCTCAACAAGCTCTGATTCTGTTTTTTCGAGCTCACAGCCAACACAGTACTTTATTTTATGTGTCGCTTTTTCTATAAAACCATTCTGGGCGCATACCTTCCAAAACTCTTGAGCGGCTTTAATATGATGCGCATCTGTAGTACGAATAAAGTTAGTTGTGCGGTTCTCGCTTGTTGGCGCAATATCAAGTAAAGGAAGCAAATCCTTAAACTTTTGTGCAAAGCCACCAACATATTCTTGTGGCGATACTTTTTGAGCTACAGCATTCTGATAGATTTTAAGACCGTGTTCATCGGTACCTGTATTAAAAAATACAGTGTCACCCTGCTCTGTACGATTTCGAGCAATAATGTCTGCACGAATAATTTCCATAGCAAAACCAATATGAGGATCTGAATTTACGTACGGTAAAGTTGTTGTAATATAGAAATTCTTTTTCATATCAATTAATTAACTCAGTGTGTGATCGTGGTGGTGATGAAACTTTCGCTTTTCAATGTCATTAACATATTCCATGAACGCTGCCGCAAGCGGAACCGAAAGCAATGCCCCAAGAAAGCCCGCAAGCTTTGCTCCAATAACAAGAGCGAGGATGACGACAATTGGTGATACGCCCACAATCTTTTTAACTACCAATGGATACAAAAGATGATTCTCGAACTGGTGAATAATTACATAGAGTCCTAATGTAAGCAAAGCCAGACTTGCCCCGCCCTGAGTTGTAGCAATTGCCAAAGCAGGTATTGCAGCCAAGATCGGACCGAATACAGGAATGATTTCAAGCAAAGCTGCGACGGTCGCCAAGAGCAAAGCGTGTTGCACACCAAGGAGCATAAGACCAAGATAGGTTAGAATACCCACAATGACTCCCAAGAGTAGCTGCCCCTGCATCCAAAAACCAATTTTTCGCTGTGAGCGCTTCCACAAGTCGATAATATAGTCGTGCTGTTTAATTGGCGTAATGAGGCGCAAGAAACTACCAACTCCATCTTCTTGCACAGCCAAATAAAATGAAAGTACCACCATAAGGACAATTGAAAGTGCACCTCCGAACACAACACTTGCAGTCTTAAAAGCCCCTTCTCCAGTTCCTGAAACTATTTCACGAGCACTATCAACCAATTCACGAACAGATATTTGATTCAAAGAACTAATATTTGATACTGGACTCCAAATAACCGAAAGGTCGATTGTACTTGGCATTGAATTAAGGTAAACAAGGACTTCATTCGCAAGCGAAGGAACAAAGAAAAGGAAGAAGCAAACGAGAGCCCCAACAAGGCCCAGATATATAAGAATTGTCGCTGGTACACGCTTAATTTTATACTTTGCCAACCACAATGTTGCAGGTTCCAAAGACGAAGCAATAACAACAGCAGCCAAAACTACCAAAACAAGGTCACTAATTTGAATTAGGACCCAAGCGAGCATTAAGAAAAGTATTGTGCGTACAATACTACCCGACGTAATGGAATGCGTTGTTTTTATCTCATTCATACTGAGATAATAGCATATGTTACCAACTGCGTCCTCTACACTATTTCTTAAATACAAGAAGTGGCTTAATGCGCTCACTCGTTACCCTACCAACCGAAGCAAAAGCAAGATTCTTTGTAATAAAAAGCTCTTTTGCTAAAGCTTGAACTTCGGCAGCAGTTACTGCTCGAATCTTTTCTGCAACCTTTTCAATTGGTTCAACTGCATTTCTTAAAATAAGAGCGTTCGCAACATAGTTTGCTTGAGCATCAGATGATTCAAGCGAAAGCATTGAGCCACCAATAATATACTCTTTAACCTTTGTGAGTTCTGCATCGGTCATTGCAATATCTACAAAGTTTGAACATTCATTAAGAATTACTGGCACAACTTCTTCAACGCGAGAATTGTCAACGCCCGCAGAGATTGCCAAAGAACCATGATCTGTGTAAGCATCGTACTCAGAGTGAACATAGTAACCAACGCCCATTTCATCGCGAAGCTTTTTAAAGAGGCGTGAACTCATACCTGAACCAAGAGCTGCTGACAAAACTCTTAAAGCAAAACGACGTGGATCATTTGCCCCAAAAGTACGAACACCTACAATAATATGAGTTTGATCAGTCTCGCG
>CAZWGR010000064.1:0-2597 GCA_964633555.1 uncultured Candidatus Saccharibacteria bacterium
ACAGGCGACTGCTCTACCGCTGAGCTACACCGGAATGTTGTAGTTTTGCACTACGTACGACATTAACGTATATCGGTAGTACACGTGTATCGCACGTGCATATAGTAGCAAAATCTACAAAAAAATCAAAGCCTTGCTTTATATTACTCACACATTAGGCTAGCACTCTGCAAGGTCTCGGTTAATCTCATCTTCTGCTTGTTTCGCAAGCTCCAAAAATATACCGATTTCTTCGAGTGTAAAAACGCGTGGAACAATATCCTTAATGCAAAATACTCCAACAGCTTGGATGGTTCCCTTTTCATATAGAGACTTCCCTGCATAAAATCGTACATGCGGGTGATTTACGACCATTGGATTATTATAAAATCTCTGATCTTTGAGCGTATCCTCAACGATCATAATATCTTCTTGCAGAATTGCATGTCCGCAGAATGAAATCTCTCGTGGAGCTTCTCGAACGTTCAAGCCTTTAACTGACTTATACCATTCTCTATCGCTATCAACTATTGATATTGTCGAGATCGGCACCTTAAAAGCTTCGAGTGCTTTAACGGTAATCTGATCGAAGCGCTCTTCGGGAACTGTATCGAGAATCTTTAATTTACATACCGCCGCAAGGCGCACATCTTCATTTGCTGGTTTTTGTGGTTGAATCATAAAGTGATTATGTATAATTGCTTTTGACCACAGAGGGCTCTATAAATATTTTAATGTCGCGCACTTTCAAAAGAACACTCGAGATTGCCTCACTTAATTAGTAAGTACCGATTCTACTCCTACAAACATTGAAATTTCTCCGTTAATGTCGAATACGGGCGATATTCGTAATAGCGCTGAATACAAAGTCCCATCTTTCTTTTTATTACGCACCTTTACGACCACTGACTTTTTTTCAACCTTAATATCGTGCCAAAGTTCTTTATAGAATTCCGTTGGCATTTGTTTACCCCACAATGATGGAGTCTTTCCTAAAATCTCGGTTAGCTTATAGCCTGTTATTTTTTCAACCAAAGAATTGGCGTACAAAATAACACCATTTGGGTCAGTGATAACTACCTGGTCATTCATGGTCTTGAAAATAGAATTGATAATGCCGCATCGATGACATTTAATTTCAAGGTCAACATTATCGAGATCACCTTTTGCAAGAAGTTTTCCGCAATGAAAACATCTAAATTCTTTTTTATCTGAATCAGCTGGAGTCGAAACGTGTTCGTGTGTATGTGAAAAGCTCATTAAATTATTGAGCTTCGAGAGCTTCTATCTAGTAGTACAAATCAATTATACTACACCACAACAACAATAGTGTAGGCGAATTTCACTACATGTGGATAGCACGCTACCTTTAATAAGCTAGAATGTAGATATGAAACTCTTATCTTACTTTGCAAAGAACTTTGCTGTTGTTGTGGGGCTTGTACTTATTTGGCGAGGAATTTGGTATATACTCGACGGCGTTGATATTCATGTTTTTGGTGGAGACCACATGCTCAGCAGTGTTATAGGTGTAATTCTTGGTTTTGTTATTCTCTACCTTCCGGACCATGATCTTAAAGAAATTCAGAAGCTCTAATTTAATGAATACTTCGAAAACACTCAGTGTACTCACGGGAATATACGCAATTCTTTTTATTACTCTCGCCATTAACCCTCTCGACCGCCAAACGTGGTTTGTTGAAAACGTAACTGTTTGGATAATTCTTGGTGTCATTTGGTTTCTACGCTATAAAGGAATTACTTTTTCTTCTACTGCATATATTCTTATGTTTGTTTTGCTCTACCTTCACACCATTGGCGGTCACTATACTTTTGAAAAGGTTCCTTTTGGCTGGGTAACTGACACTTTTGGCTTTGCTCGTAATCACTATGACAGAATTGCACACTTTAGCGTTGGTCTGTATGCCTATGGAATTCTTGAATGGATTCATCGTAAGAACATGGTGTCGCGCAAATTCATTCTCTATACCTACCCTATTTTTGTTATTGCTTCAATTGCAATGACCTATGAACTCATTGAATGGATATATGCCGCTTTTGCAGCGCCTGAAGCTGGAGCAGCGTATCTTGGTAGCCAAGGTGATATTTGGGATGCTCAAAAAGATATGCTCGCCGATACCCTAGGAGCAATTGTTGCTGTTATTGTGTATGCGGTGTTTCCAGGACATAAAAATGTTGCGAATGGTGATCAATCAGTAAAAGTACAGAGCGAGAATCAGAATATTGATTGTAGAAAAATGAAATAAAGGAAGCCGCCTTTCGCAAGCGAAAGGCGGCTTTTTGTTCGCACACCAAAATCTATTGACCACCCGCCGCTGCCACGGCAAGCAGTGCACGAGCAAACTCAGCGAGCTGAATACCCGCTCGCTCGAGAGTCTTGGTTGCGCGCAGATATGCTTTAGAAATCGCCTGAGGGGTGACACAATACTTCTTTGCAAGAAACTTCCGTGCCACCTTGCGCCCAAGAAAACCACACTCATCTGGGCACACACCGAGCCTTTGGCACAAAATCTGCCAAAGCGAGTACCTGCACGGTTCATCACAAAGAATCTGACGTGCTCGCTCAACAAGTAAGCGAGCATTGCTGACATCTTCTT
>CAZWGR010000065.1:0-961 GCA_964633555.1 uncultured Candidatus Saccharibacteria bacterium
ATTTGCTTACCCGAAATGATATGAAGATTCTGTGGAAGTATTATGTGGGGAATAAAAAACTATTTATTCGCGAGCATTAAGCCATTCTGTATAGGTTCGAGCCATAGCATCAAATCCTTTTCTAGAATCTGCGAGTATATTTTTTCCGTCAGCAAGTATAATTGTTGCATCAAGATCAATCTTTTTTGTTCGAGCCTTGTGCTCGTTTTGAGTATTAAATTTCGCAGCTTCTTTAAGAGTTTCTGCAATTCCTTGTGTATGTTCTCGCGTCCAAGCACCGTCAGATAATTCACTACCTGTTGCTTCTTTGATAAATTGGGCAAACTTTCTGCCTGCACCATGCTTCCACACTTTTTTCATTTCGGCGCCAACTTTTGGATTGTCTACAATGTAGCCATACTTTTTTATAAAGTATTCTCGCCACTGGAATACTGCCATATCAGCGAGGCCATATGCGTGGTATGAACAAGCAGAAGTCCATGAATAGATATGCGGAACATTGAGTAGGAAATGACTTTGTGTTGAATAGTCGAAGTATTTATCATTTACACTTTTTGCAATTGAGTGAAGCTGCGCCTTATCAAGATTTTTTGCTTCGTATACTCTCTTTTCAAATTCTGAAACGGCGATTATGCTCATGAGGCCTAAAGGCTTAAGAACATTAAGTCTTTTAACTTTTCTTTCGAGAAGGTCAAAGGGGTATGACTCGCCATTGTTATTTTTTGCATATCGATGCAACCACTCATAGCTTGAAAACACAGTATCTAAAAACATACTCTGTGTCTCGGCCCAGGCTGTCGACATTGGTGGGTATTCATGATTAATACAAGTATCAACTTGAACACTGTTAAGAAGGTGGGCCGCATGACCACCCTCATGAAAGAGTGTTTCGTAACCAGTTTTGGCTGTGCCAACTTGTCGGTACACTACATTGCAAGTAAAGTTTGCTTGTCCGGGAATT
>CAZWGR010000065.1:971-2540 GCA_964633555.1 uncultured Candidatus Saccharibacteria bacterium
CTTTATAATGCACCAAAGAAGGCCAGTGACAGAAACCGTTTGAATATTTACCTTTTCTATCGAGTAGGTCGAGGATTAGTTTTCCTCCTTTAAAATTTATTCCCATTGCACTAAAGCTTGCTCCCCATCGTTCAAGAGCGTGTTCAAAAGGAAAGTAAGGATCTTCTTCTTTAGTAAAATCACCGGCCATATAATAACCAAAGTTCCATGGCTCACGTAGGCCTGCCTGTTTCTTTTCGAGCTCACGAATATCCGTAAGGGCATACTTTGTTTTTTCATAAACAGCATCGAATATGGCAAAGAGTTGATCTTTAGTCATACCTTCTTCTTGTTGAAGTTTGAAGGCATAAAAATCTTCAAAGCCAAGGCCTCGAGCATATTGGTTGAGTAGTTGTACATAATCAATGTACAAATCTAAGTTTGTTTCGGCGAGTTTTTCACGCCCTTCAAAACAGGCTTTTCGAATTTTTTCATCGCTATGTGTTCGCTGTGTTTGCGCCATTTGCAAATATGATGAGGCCACAAACTTGTTTGTGTAGGGGTCGATATAGCCTTCTTCTCTTTCTGCTACTCTTTGACCCATAGCAGTCTCTATCTTTACGATGGCATCTTTGATAGGGGCAAGCTCTGCGGGTGTCTGATTGAGTTCAAAAAAGTTGAGCCAATGTTTGAGTGACTTTTTATGTTTTGCTGTGCGTGCTAGCTTGAGTAGTTCTTGCGTTTTTTCTTTGAGTTCTCTGTTTCCGTAAAAGTCATCACGCTCTTTCTGTGCTGCATCTTTGTTTGTGTCGATTGAATGATCGCCCATGTAGGATGTCCAAAAGTAGTCTTCGTACTTTTTGTGGAGCTTGGTGTGGGTGGTACGAAGCTTCTCTAGAAAAGCTTCTATATTTTGAGTTGGATTCTTCATGGGGCGAGTATAGCAAAAAACAGCTAATTGTTAAGGCTTTTGAATTGCTTTTCTTGGTTACTTTGCTAGTATCACACGAGAAAGGAGAGTGTTATGAATTTAAGTAATTTAACAAAGATCACGATCGCCGCGGGTCTGAGAGATCTCTATATCACCATTACCCACATTGATGGTAAGGGCTATGGTTGGATTATCATGCATGGCGCAAGCAATATGTACCGTGTGTATGCCAACCAGTTGCTTCGTTTTAACAAGACATTCGACCTGCATTCTGTAAATGCATTGGCTGCTTACGAATGGAATACCTACACTGGCAGAGCCAATACAGGTGTTGCTACCGGTTTTGCTCCCGGATTCCTGGTGGCCGATGTGGCCGCAGTACCCGAGAAGGTTGCCAGCAGTCGTAACGAATGGGCTGTTCAGTCTATGATTTTTAATGCAAACTATGCTTACGATAACAAGTACCTGGCTCAGTTCTCGTTCAGACGCGACGGAGCATCCAACTTCGGGAACAACGCTAAATATGGTAACTTCTTCTCAATAAGCGGTGGATGGAATATCCATAAGGAGAGCTTCTTTACGGCCGACTGGGTGGATAACCTCAAATTACGTGCCAGCTACGGTTCGGTTGGTAACCGTCCCAGTGCTTTGTATCCTCA